>NZ_PPAF01000035.1:317452-634905 GCF_002913045.1 Campylobacter concisus
CCTTGACGAATTTGCCGAAGTTTCAAGGTTTTCTAAGCTTGGCTTTAGCGATAAATTTCTAGGTCATCCTGTGCTAAAACTACAAAAACTAAGCGAGAGTGGGGCGCAGTTTTTATATGAAATTTACAACTTTTTAAGAGGCATGAGAAATATCTCAAAGCCAGCCACGATGATAAACGAGATAAAAACTAGCAAAATTTACTCTCTAATCGTTGAAAATCTCAGCACAAAAAGGGCAACTCTAAAAAATGGCAATGTTGATCTAGCACTCAAAGAAGAGGTCAAAGAGCGCATAATGGCAAAGAGCGTGGTGCTAAGCGAGCTAGCCAAAAAGTACCAAGATATCAGTAAATTTTATAACTTCTTAGCCCTTGGAAGCAATGAGATGAGCGAAGGGCAGGGCGTTAGCCTGCTTAGTGTGCATGCGAGCAAGGGGCTTGAGTTTGACCAAGTTTTTATCGTCGATCTCGCTCAAAACCGCTTTCCAAATTTAAAGCTAATGAGCATGGGTGGCAGCCTAGAAGAAGAAAGACGGCTCTTTTACGTGGCAGTAACTAGAGCAAAAGACGAGCTATATCTAAGTTATGCAAAATACGACAAGATAAAGAAGATCAACTACCAACCGAGTAGGTTTTTGATAGAGGCTGGCATGGCGAAAGAGGAAGTTTAAAGAGAATTTTAATCTTATTAAGTAAAATTGACCAATTTTTTACAAAGAGAAGTAATGAAAAAATCTAAAATTTTAATAATCCTACTTATTTTAGGCGTCGGCGGATATTTTATCTATGATAATTTTTTCAAGATAAAAGATGAAAAGGTGGAATTTATCACTAAAAAGGCAAAGAAAGGTTCATTCAGTAAAAAAGTCGATGCGACTGGAGAAATTTTCGCCACCGAGCTAGTTGATGTGGGTGCTCAGGTGAGCGGCCAGATAAAAAAACTCTACGTTAAGCTTGGAGATCAGGTCAAAAAAGGCGATATGATCGCAAGTATCGATAGCTCGACCCAGCAAAATAACATCGATAATAAAGAAGCACAGCTTGCTATCTACAAAGCTCAGCTTGAAAGCGCAAAAGTAGCTCTAAACATCGCTAAAACGCAGTTTGATAGAGAAAATGCACTTTTTGCCAAAAACGCCACTTCAAAACAAGAATTTGAAAGTGCAAAAAACACATATAGCGCAAATAGCGCCAAGATAAAGGAGCTTGAAGCTCAGATAAAACAGACAAATATTGAGCTAAGCACAGCTAAGATAAATTTAGGCTACACAAAGATCACCGCCCCAAGAGATGGCATAATAGTAAGCGTACAGGTCGAAGAGGGACAGACCGTAAATGCCAATCAAACTACGCCAACCATCGTAAAGATCGCAGATCTTAGCTATGTCAAGATGAAGATGCAAATAGCTGAAGGCGACATCACAAAGATAAAAGTCGGCACGCCAGTTGAGTACTCGATCCTATCTGAGCCAATGAAAAAATTTCAAACGACGGTTAGCTCAATCGACCCTGGCTTAACGACATTAAGCGATGGTAGCTATGGCTCTAGCAGTAGTAGCAAATCCACAAGCTCAAGCACTTCAAGCAACTCAGCTGTTTATTATTATGCTCAAAGCATAGTTGAAAATAAAGATAAAATTTTAAGAATAGGCATGACCACGCAAAATGAGCTTTTGATAGCAAGCGTAAAGGATGCTATCATCGTACCAAGTATTGGTATTAAAAAAGATGAAAACGGCACATTTGTCTATGTTCTAAAAGATGGCAAAGCGGTAAAAACAGCGGTCAAAACTGGCATAAAAGACAACCTCGATACGCAGATCATTAGCGGTGTGAACGAGGGCGACGAGATCATCACATCACAAGGCTCAGCAAGCGAGATAGCCAAGATGATCGAAAAAGAAAATAAGAAGTTTTAAGTGATAAGCCTAAAAAATATCACAAAAAGCTTTAAGCTTGGCGATAATGAGATAGAAATTCTTCATGGCATAAATTTAGAGATAAAAAAGGGCGAATTTATAGCTATCATCGGTCAGTCTGGCTCTGGTAAATCAACTCTGATGAACATCCTTGGTTGCCTTGATAGCCCAAGTGGCGGGCAATACTTACTAGATGGCAAAGATATATCTAAATTTGATAGTGACTCGCTTGCCAAGCTTAGGCGAGATAAATTTGGCTTTATCTTTCAAAGATATAACCTTCTTAGCACGATGAACGCCCTTGAAAACGTCGCACTTCCTAGCATTTATGCAGGGGCAAATAAGAGCGATCGAGAAAAAAGAGGAATGGAGATTTTAGACTCTCTTGGCCTTAGTGAAAAGGCTAAAAATTTACCAAATAAACTCTCAGGCGGACAGCAGCAAAGGGTTTCCATAGCAAGGGCGCTGATGAATGGTGGCGAGATCATCTTGGCTGATGAGCCAACAGGCGCGCTTGATAGCAAAAGTGGTCTTAGAGTGATGGAAATTTTAGTGGATCTTTATAAAAAAGGTCACACCATCATCATCGTTACGCACGATCCAAAGATCGCCGAGTACACGAGTAGAGTGATCGAGATAAAAGATGGCAACATCGTAAGCGACAATGTAAAAAATAGCGAAATTTACGAGGCTACAAAGCAGAGCCAGCCAGAAAAAAGCAAATTTACCTACTATAAAGATCAGCTAATTGAAAGCTTTAAAATGTCGGTAAATGCGATGCTAGCTCATAAATTAAGATCACTTTTAACGATGCTTGGCATTATTATTGGCATCACTGCAGTCATTAGCGTCGTAGCTCTTGGCAAAGGCTCACAGGAGCAAATTTTAGCTGGTATCAGAAAGATCGGCACAAATACGATCGATATCATGCCAGGAAAAGGCTTTGGCGATATGCTCTCAGGTAGGGTAAAAACGCTCTCTATAAGTGACGCAAATATGCTCTCAAAGCAGTCATTTCTGGACTCAGTCACTCCAAACACAAGTACTTCAGGCGTACTAACATATGAAAATATCTCCTTAACAGCGACACTAAAGGGCGGTGGAGTAGGGAGCTTTGACGTAAATGGACTAAAACTAGAAAAGGGAAGAATTTACGACGAGGACGAGGTTTTAAACTCAGATTCTGTCACACTAATAGACCAAAACACCAAAAATAGTATATTTAAAAACGAAGATCCTATCGGCAAGATCATACTTTTTAATAAAAAGCCACTTCGCATTATAGGCGTTTTGCAAAAAGATGAGTTTAAAGTCGGCGATGCTAGCTCGCTTAAAATTTATGCTCCATACACGACTGTGATAAACAAGATAACGGGAGATAAATTTATTAGCTCAATAACCGTAAAAGTAAATGAAAGCGTAAATGCTCAAATCGCAGAAAAGAGCCTAACCGATCTTTTAACGATAAAACACAGCAAAAAAGACTTCTTTACTAGAAATTCTGATAGCATCAAGCAGACTATCGAAGAGACGATCTCAACCATGCGCCTTCTAATATCAAGTATCGCCGTGGTTTCGCTAGTAGTTGGTGGCATAGGCGTGATGAATATCATGCTAGTCTCGGTCACCGAGCGCACCAAAGAGATAGGTATCAAAATGGCGATCGGAGCCAGACAGAGCAACATCTTGCAGCAGTTTTTGATAGAGGCGGTGCTACTTTGCCTTATCGGCGGAGCTATTGGTATAGCCTTTTCCTACGCTATTGGCTACATTTTCAACAACTTTTTAGATGGTTTTAGCATGATCTTTTCAAACGGCTCGATCGTGCTTGCGCTTGTTACGTCGATGGCCATTGGCATCATCTTTGGCTATATGCCAGCTAAAAATGCCTCAAAACTAAATCCAATAGATGCGCTTTCAAGGGAGTAATATGAAATTTCTAAGCCTAGTTTTAGTGCTCGTTTTAAGCGGTTGCGCTGTTAAAAATATAGATGAAAATTATAAACAAATTTTACTTGAAGATAACGCTAGCAGGGAGCTAAATTTAAACACTTCTTGGTGGAAAGAATATCATCAAAGCTACCTTGATGAGCTTGTAGAACTTGCGCTTAAAAACAACACCGACCTTGCAAAAGCCGCGATAAATGTAAATAAAGCACTTGCTCAAGCTGGCATTTTGCAGGCAAATTTAACCCCAAGCTTTAACGCTGGTTTTGAGGCAACAAGTAGTAAAAACATAAAAGAGGGCGGTGCTTCTAGTAGAAGTTTTGGCTCAAGCATAGGGCTTAGCTATGAGCTTGACCTTTGGCAAAAGCTAGCAAATAGCAAAGACGCAGCGATGTTTGAAGCAGATGCTACTAAATTTGATCTGGAGGCTGGCAAACTAAGCGTGATAAACTCCGTGGCAGACACTTATTTTCAAATTTTATATCTAAACGAGAGCATCAAAACTTATGAGCAAATTTTAGAAATTTATAATAAGCTAAATGAGATAGTTGGGCTTAAATTTGAGCTTGGCAAAGAGGAGGCGTTAAGCTTAAAGCAGATAAACTCACAGCAACTAAACGCTCAAAATAAGATAGAAAGTGCCAAAAAAGAGCTTGTGAGTGCTAAAAAAACGCTTAGGATTTTGCTAAATGAGAGGCCAGAATTTGAGCTTAAATTTGAAGATCTCACGCTAAGTTCCGTTAAAAGAGTGGGTGTTGATCTAGATGTGCCAACAAGCGCCATAGCAAACCGCCCGGACCTAAGAGCGGCCATTTACCGCATAGAAGAGGGCATCCTAAACTACAAAGCTAGCCAAAAAGATTTTTATCCAAGCATCACGCTAGGAGCTAGCCTCAAAAGTAGTTCAAGTACAAAAGAGGGCGCATTTAGCCTTAAATTTCTAAATGGTAACGTCGCTTTAAATTTACCATTTTTAAACTATCACAAGCTAAAGTCAAATTTAAAAGTAAGTGAGGCAAATTTCGAGCTTGCAAAACTAAACTATATAAGTACTCTAAATAGCGCATTAAACGAGATAGACGCATTTTACAAAGGCTATCTAAACGACGAGGCGCTGCTTATAAACTATCAAGAACAGATAAAAAACTACGAGGAAATTTCAAAAATTTATGAGCTAAAATACTCCTACGGCAAAGTCGAGCTAAAGCAGTTTTTGGAGGCTAAAAACAGCGAGCTAGAGGCTAAAATAGGGCTATTAAAAGCAAAATACACGCTTTTACAAGACGAGCTAAATATCTACAAAGCCATGGCTGGCAAATTTAATAGGTAAATTTATGAGCTCGGCTTGGGACTATGAGGCAAATGCGTGTAGCAGTGATGGCAAATTTAGCGCCAAATTTGAAGGCTGTGAGGTCGCTATGGGCGCTCCAACCCTTGGCGAGCTACGACTTTTTATAAATAGCAAGCACTGTCTAAAATTAAAAAATGAGCCTTCAAACCACGAAAAAAGACTATCAAATTTTGATCAAAATTTAGTTAAAGATGACGATGCGCTTCAAATTTTACTTAGCGAAAGGGCGACTGCTTGCTTTTTGTTTTCAGAGGACTCTAAATTTCTAGCTTTTTCTGAATGGACGGCAGATAAAATGCAGATCGTAAAGGTAGTGCACCTAGCCGATATGAGCATAAAAACTGATAATAGGCGCAAAAGAGTAGTGGAATTTCTCTCATTTGATGATGGCTTGCTTGAAATTTTAGACTCGCCGATCTTTATGCCTAAAAACTACACACTGGATATCCGCACACTTTTTGACGATAAAATTTAATTCTTGAGCGAGCGCTTTATGTACATTTATCGCAGTTTTTTGCAAGGTTAGTGCTCTGCGCTTAAAAGCAAGAACCGCAAACTCCAAAGATAGCTCTTGCTCACTTTTCAAAATAGGGTAGATCAAATTTCAAGTTATATATAAGATAAATACAAATTTCACATTTTTTGAAAAGTGTAAAATTTAACTAATTTTCTTACAAATATTTTTATGTCAAATTTAATGGATAAATTAAAATCATACAAAAGATAAAATCCAAAATAAGCCTATAAATCAATATTTAAATTCATATAAAAGAAAAAATAAGAAAATTAAAATAACAATTTGAAAATTATAGTTTTCAATACAAATATATAAAAAAGCTTGTATTTTACCTTTTAACATATTCATATAAGTATTATGCTTTAAAATTATCTTTATTAAAATGAAAGTCGTATTTGATTTTTTGAAAACTTACAACACTTAGAAGTAAGTTTTCAAAATTAGAAGTTTTATAAGATTGTAGATTTTAAGCCAAAAGCTCTTTTGCGATCATACTTATGCGTTTTGCTTCAGCACTTGCTCCGATCTCATCTTTTGCCATTTTCATTACGGCACCTAAATTTTTACCAGCTCTTTCAATAATCTTTTTTATTTTTTCTTTAAGTTCTTCATCACTTAGTTGTGCTGGCAAATATGCCTTAATAAACTCAATCTCGCCCTGCTCTTTTTTAGCCAAATCCTCTCTAGCGCCTTTTATATAAAGCTCAACTGAGTCAGCCCTCTTTTTGATCTCTTTTTGAAGTAGCGGAAGTACGACATCGTCGGTCATCTCGATCCTTTGATCGACTTCGACTTGCTTAAGTGCTGCATTTAGTGTCCTTAAAGTGTCTCTTTTAAACTCATCTTTTGCCTTCATAGCCTCTTTTATATCAGCTAAAATTTGCTCTCTTATACTCATTTCCTCTCCTTTAAATTTTTGAAATATTAACTAAAAATTTGTGATAATTTCTTGAAATTTTCCTTGCAGATAGGTCACCCCAACACCCTCTCTAAGCCCATCGTCAATAACTAAAAATTTTGCTTCTTGCTCGCTTAAAAGCTCCTCTAAAAGCAAGGTTCCAGCGATGAGCGGATACTTTCTGCTTCTTCCAACCGCCACATCAGCGCCCTTATCATCCATCTTTAAAAGCTCATCTATAAACCAAGCAAGATCATCATTTTTAAGCTCATATCCGCTTACTTTTTTTGGATCATAGTTCTCGTAGTTAAGTCCAAGTCGTAGCGCTGCGATAGTAGTTGGTACACCGGAAGTCAGTACGATAAATTTATTTTTTAAGCTATTTAAAAATTCTCTTGCATCTTTTGTATAAAATTTTGCATTTTCTTGCATTAAATCAAGTGTTTTAAATTTCTCAAAAAATGTAATAATGCCAAATTTAAAACTCATAAAATTTCCATCTTCGCCGATCTCTGAGCTTGCTCCACCGATGTCAATGACGCTAAATTTTTCATTGATTCCAAGCTTTTTAAAAGCATTTTGAACACCCAAAAATGTAAGCTTTGCTTCTGCTTTACCACTGATGATATGAAAATTTATGCCGAATTTCTCTCTTATCTCGCTAAAAATTTCCTCGCTATTTGACGCTACCCTAAAAGCCTCAGTTGCGACTGCTGCGCATTTAAATTTATCAAAATCAAATTTATTTTTAGCCTCCGATATCGCTTCAAATAACCTATTTTTAGACTCATCTGCTATCTTGCCACTTTCATTTAGCCCTCTAGCAGCTCCTACTATCTTTTCATAAATTTGCTCATTACTAAAGCCATTTTGCTCTTTTTTGACAAGCGCTACGCGAAATGTGTTTGAGCCAAGATCGATCGCTATGACCAAAATTTATCCTTAAAATTTTTGCAGATTCTAACATATGATAATTTAGTATCATTTAAAGTTGAAAAATTCTAAAAACTTTAATATTTTTCAAGATATAATCCCTATCAAAAACCTTATAAGGGGGCTTGATTGCTTCGAGATAACTTATTAGCATTTGTTATTTTTGCAATTTGTAGCGTTGGATTTTTCGTTTGGGGCTATCAGTATATCCCGACAAATAACTACTTTTTATTCTTGATCGCCGGCATGTTTGGTCTTTTTATGGCCTTCAATATCGGTGGAAATGACGTTGCAAACAGCTTTGGCACAAGTGTTGGCGCTAAGACTCTTACGCTTAAGCAAGCTCTCATCATCGCAGCCATTTTTGAGCTTAGCGGTGCTATATTTGCAGGATCAGAGGTTACAAATACGATTAGAAACGAGATCGTGAAATTTCCAAGCGATCTAAACCCGATGAAATTTGTCATCATTATGATCTCAGCCCTTCTTAGCTCAGGCCTTTGGCTCTTTTACGCGTCTAAAAAAGGTCTACCGGTCTCGACCACTCACTCAATCGTTGGCGGCATCGTTGGCGCAGGACTTGCTATGGGCTTTATGATAAAAGATCCCGAGCCATTTAGTATGGTTTCTTGGAGTGAGATCGGCAGGATCGCCGTTAGCTGGGTTATCTCACCACTGCTTGGCGGCGTGATGTCTTACATTATATTTGGCTACGTAAAAAGTAAGATTATCGAGCCAACACATGAACTTAAAATGAATCTAAAAGCGCTAAAGGCTGAGAGAAAAGCATATAAAGAAAGCTTTGTAAAAGCACTAAAAACAAAGCCGGCCGAGGAGCAAATAGCTACTCTTTCAAAGATCGCAGTTATCGACGAGGACGAAATCGAAACCACTGAATACAGCGAGTATCGCTCAAAAATTCGCATCATGAAAGATGGTGAAAAAGAGATAGACACTTTTAAAGCGATGAAAAAGCACATCCCAATCATCGCTGGATTTGCCGCGATGGTGATCTCGTCGATGATGCTTTTTAAAGGGCTAGAGCATATAAATTTAGCCTTTAGTATCATCCAAACTATCTGGATCATCTTTGTGATTGGGGCTCTGGCATATCTTGCAAGCCTTGCTATCATAAATGTCATGAGCAAAAACGATAGCGAAAAGAGCATCAATAGAATTTTTTCATGGTTTCAAATTTTTACCGCTTCATCTTTTGCATTTTCACATGGTGCAAACGACATCGCAAATGCGGTTGGACCATTTGCAGCCGTACTCGACGTGCTAAAAACTGGCTCTATAAACGAAAGCTCACCGATACCTAGCATCGCGATGGTAACCTTTGGTATCTCGCTTGTCGTTGGACTTTGGTTTTTAGGCAAAGAGGTGATCACTACTATCGGCTCAAAACTAGCTGAAATTTTACCTACGACCGGCTTTAGCGCCGAGCTTGCCTCAAGTATCGTCATACTTCTAGCCACAAAGCTTGGCATACCAGTTAGCTCGACGCATATCCTAATAGGCGCAGTTTTAGGCATCGGCATCGTAAATAAAAATGCAAACTGGAAAATGGTAAGACCAATCATTCTTGCTTGGCTCATCACGCTTCCAGCAGCTGCTATCTCATCAGCTATATTTTATTTTGCCCTTGCTAAATTTTTAGACGTTTAGATATATTTTTAAATAACGAAAACCGCCCTATTTTTAGATATTTTTTGTATAAATTTTATATGAGAGCTTGGCAAGTCAAGTTCAACCTGCCAAGTAAATTTGAAGTTATTTTTTCTTAATGATGATCTTCTCGCCGTCGCTATCAATAGTGATCTCATCGCCACTTTCAAGATCATCTTTTAAGATCATATCAGCGATCTTATCTTCAACTAGCTCATAAAGCGCTCTTCTAAGAGGTCTTGCGCCATAAACTATGTCAAAGCCAGCTTTTGCGATAAATTTCTTAGCCTCTTCGCTTAAAACTGCCTTGATACCGCGGTTGTGAAGAGTTTTTTCAAGCTCTTTAAACATGATCTCAACTATAGAGATTAGTCCTTGTTCATTTAGAGGATTAAATATGATAGTATCATCAAGCCTATTTAAAAACTCGGGCTTAAAGTAGTTTTTAAGCTCGTTTTTAACAGCCACGTCACGGTCTTCGCCCTTTAGCTCCATTATGAAATTTGAAGCGATGTTTGAAGTTAAAATAATGATAGTGTTTTTAAAATCAACCGTTACACCTTTATTATCAGTCGCACGTCCGTCATCTAAAATTCCCAAAAGTATGTTAAATACATCTTTATGGGCCTTTTCAACCTCGTCAAAAAGGATGACTGAGTAAGGTCTTCTGCGAACTGCCTCTGTTAGCTGACCGCCCTCATCGTAGCCCACATATCCTGGAGGCGCACCAAGAAGCCTGCTCACGCTATGTTTTTCCATATATTCGCTCATATCAAAGCGGATAAGCGCCTTCTCATCGTCAAATAAAAATTTAGCCAAAGCCTTAGCTGACTGAGTTTTACCAACGCCTGTTGGTCCAAGAAATAAAAATGAACCAATCGGCCTTTGGCCTTCGTTTAGCCCTGCTTTATTTCTCTTAACAGCACGCGCTAATGCGTGTAGTGCGTCATATTGACCGACTACACTCTCTCTTAAATGCTCTTCAATATGCAGATACTTTTCTTTTTCGCTTGTTAGCATTTTCTTAACTGAAATTCCAGTCCATTTGCTCAAAATTTCAGCCACAAGCTCTTCATCGACTTGATTTTTAAGAAGCACGCCCTCTTTTTTCATGCCTTCCCATTTTTCTTCAAGCTCGTGTTTGTGCTTTTTAGCGTCAGCTATCTTGCCGTATTCTATCTCGGCAGCCTTTTGAAGGTCGCCATTTCTTTTTGCTATTTCAGCTTGTGATTTTAAGCTATCGATCTCTTTTGTAGCTTTTGAAATTCCGCCAAAAACAGCTTTTTCGTTTTCAAATTTAGTATCAAGTGCTAGCTTTTTCTCATTTAGGTCAGCTATCTCTTTTTCGATCTCGCCAAGTCTTTCTTTATTTTTATCAGCATCCTCCATCTTTAGAGCTTCTTTTTCTACTTGAAGCGTTACGATCTCACGTTTTATCTTTGAAAGCTCGTATGGCTCACTTTCTATTTGCATTTTTAGCTCAGCTGCGGCTTCGTCAATAAGGTCTATCGCTTTATCTGGCAAGAAACGGTTTGCTATGTAGCGGTCACTTAGCCTTGCAGCAGCAACTAACGCACTATCTGTTATCGTGATGCCGTGATGAACTTCAAGACGCTCTTTTATACCACGTAAAATTTGAAGTGCCTCATTTACGCTTGGCTCTTTAACGTCTATCGGCTGAAAACGTCTTTGAAGTGCTGCATCTTTTTCAAAGTATTTTCTATACTCTTTTAATGTCGTCGCACCAACAGCGTGAAGCTCGCCACGTGCAAGAGCTGGTTTTAGGATATTTGCAGCATCCATTCCGCCCTCGCTCGCACCAGCTCCAACTATGGTGTGAATCTCATCTATAAAAAGTATGATGTTACCAGCTTTTTTTACCTCGTCAATAACTGCTTTTAGCCTATCTTCAAACTCACCTCTATACTTTGCACCAGCTACGACTGCACTCATATCAAGCGCGATGACACGCTTGTTTGCAAGGCTTGTTGGCACGTCGCGAGCCACTATCTTTTGAGCTAACCCCTCAACGATGGCTGTCTTACCAACGCCTGGCTCACCAAGCAAGATAGGGTTGTTTTTGCTCTTTCTTATTAAAATTTGCATCATTCTAGTGATCTCTTCATCACGGCCGATGACTGGATCAAGCTCTTTATTTAGTGCTTTTTGCGTTAGATCGATACCAAATTTCTCTAAACTATCAAGCGTATCATCGCCAGTTTGGCTATCTATCTTTTTACCACCTCTTATGCTCTCAAGGTTCTTTTTGATCTCCAAGATGTCACAAAATTTACTTAAAATTTGTTTGATCTCACTAAGCTCAAGAGATGAAATGATCCATGTATCAACAGCTATGTAGCTATCGCCCATGCTTACCATCAAAGCTTTTGCATTTTCGAGAGAATTTATAAGCTCTCTTGAAACTGAAACGTTATCTTTTGTAACATTTGAGCTACTTGGAAGTGAAGAAATTTTACTTTTTACCTCAAGCTCAACAGCGTCTTTACTTACATTCATTTTATTAAACACTTGATTTAAAATAGAATTACTATCTGCAAGTAAAGCCCAAAAAATATGAAGCGGAACAACTTGTGGGTTTTTAGAGAATATCGCTAAACTAATACCTTTTTCAAGAGTTTCTTGCATCTGAGCTGTTAAATTTTCTGTTATATCAGCCATTAAATCTCCTTGGGTTATTTTATATGGTTGCCATTATATAACTTTAGTCTTATATTGTCAAGTATTTTTATAATGCTTGTCACTCTTTTTATTTAATTGCTAAAATTTGCTGTTATAAATTTGTATCAAAAACTATCCAAAAGCAAAAATATAAGCTTAAATTTATACTTTTTTTAGCCAAAAGCTAATAGAATTGAGCCAAAAATTATAGGAGAAATTTTGAATAAATTTAGTAGATTTTTTGCACTAAAAATTACAGGTGCTTTGCTTATCTCAAGTGTAGCAGTGAATGCACTTTTTGCAAAGAGTGAAGACGAAGCAAGTGCGAAGCTTGAAGCACTTTCAAAGCTTACAAAAACAATTTCAACCGTTGAAAAATACTATGTTGATGATATTAAATTTAAAGAGATCATTGATAAAGCCATAGCAGGGTTAATGCAAAATTTAGATGCCCACTCAAGCTTTTTAAATGAAAAAGCTTACAAAGATATGCAGGTGCAAACAAGTGGAGAATTTGGTGGCCTTGGCATAACAGTTGGCATGAAAGATAGCGCACTAACCGTTATTTCACCGATAGAAGATACCCCAGCTGATAAAGCAGGTATAAAATCAGGCGACATTATCTTAAGGATAGATGGGAACTCAACTATCGGCACAACGATAGATGAAGCTGTAAATAAAATGCGTGGCAAGCCAAAAACTCCAATAACTATCACAATTTTGCGAAAAGGCGAGCAAAAGCCATTTGACGTAAAGATCATAAGAGATCTAATAAAGGTTGAGTCTGTCTATGCAAAAATGATAGAAAATGACAACATTCTTTATGTGCGTGTCACAAATTTTGATAAAAATGTTGTTACAAAGGTAAAAGAAGCAATCAAAGAATATCCAAAAGCAAGTGGCATCATACTTGATCTTAGAAACAATCCTGGCGGACTTTTAAATCAAGCTGTCGATCTAGTTGATCTTTTTGTAGATAACGGCGTCATCGTCTCTCAAAAAGGCCGCGATGCATCTGAAAATGTAGAGTATAAAGCAAGTGTGAGTAAAACTCTTTCAAAACTACCGCTTGTTGCACTAGTAAATGGCGGAAGTGCAAGTGCTAGCGAGATCGTAAGTGGCTCACTTCAAGACCATAAACGTGCTGTAATAATCGGCGAAAATACCTTTGGTAAAGGAAGCGTTCAAGTAATCCTTCCGATAGATGACACCGAAGCATTAAGGCTAACCATCGCAAGATATTACTTACCAAGTGGCAGAACTATCCAAGCAGTTGGCGTAACACCTGATGTAGTCGTACATCCTGGCAAAGTGCCACAAAGTGACGATAGTGCGTTTAGCATCAAAGAGAGTGAGCTAAAAGCGCACCTAAAAAGTGAACTAAATAAGATAAATCCTACAAGTGAGGGCAATAAAACTGAAGCAAAAGATGATAAAAAGATAATCACGCAAAAGAAAGTTGATGAAGATATTCAATTAAAAACAGCGATTGACACGATCAAAATTTTAAAAATAAAACAATAAATTAGAAGGAGATCTCCATGCAAAAAAGAGAGCTTATTTACGAGGGAAAAGGTAAAAAAATGTATGCTACAGACGATGCAAATTTGCTTGTGGCTGAATTTAAAGACGATCTAACAGCATTTGATGCTCAAAAAAGAGGCAATGAAGCTGGTAAAGGTGCATTAAATAATAAAATTTCAACACAGCTTTTTAAGCTTTTGGAGAGTAAAGGCATTGTGACTGACTTAGTTGAAACTATCAGCGACACTGAGCAAGTAGTCAAAAAATGCGAGATCATACCTCTTGAAGTTGTTGTTAGAAATATCGCAACTGGTTCACTAAGCAAAAGACTTGGCATAAAAGAAGGCACAGTTTTACCTTTTACGCTTGTTGAGTTTTACTATAAAAACGATGATTTGCACGATCCATTAGTAACCGATGAGCACTGTATCATTATGGGATTAGTAAAGAGTGAAAAAGATCTTCAAACTCTAAGACACACAGCAAGAGAGATCAACTCTATATTATTTAAATTTTTTGCCGAAAGAGATCTAAAACTAGTTGATTTTAAAATAGAATTTGGTATCGACAAAGATGGCAATATCATTTTAGCTGATGAGATAAGCCCTGATAGTTGTAGATTCTGGGATGCTAAAACTAATGAAAAACTTGACAAAGATAGATTTAGACAAGATCTTGGTAGCGTAAAAGTTGCTTATGAAGAAGTTTTAAGAAGAATTTTATCATAAGGACAAAGATGAAAGCTGTTGTAAATATAGCATTAAGAAGTGGGGTCCTTGACCCTGCTGGCAAAGCAGTAGAGCACGCTTTAAATTCTCTCGGATTTAGCGGTGTATCAAATGTCAGGATAGGCAAACAAATTGTTTTAGATATTGATGAGAGTGATAAAGCTAAAGCGAATGAGCAGCTAAAAGTGATGTGCGAAGAGCTTCTAGCAAACACCGTCATCGAAGACTACGAGATCGTGCTATGAAAGTAGCGATCATACTTTTTCCTGGCACAAACTGCGAAGAAGACACAGCTCACGCTTTTAAGCTACTTGGCTGCCAAACGCAGATCATCTGGCACAAAGAAGATAAGATCGATACTGATCTAGTCGTTTTGCCCGGTGGTTTTAGCTATGGCGACTATCTAAGGACGGCTGCGATAGCTAAATTTAGCCCAGCTATGCAGGCTGTAAAAGAGCATGCGAAAAAAGGTGGCTATATATTGGGAATTTGCAATGGCTTTCAGATGCTTCTTGAACTTGGACTTTTAAAAGGTGCGATGAGAAGAAATGAAAATTTAAATTTCGTCTCAAAATACCACCATCTAAAAGTAATCTCAAATAACAATAAATTCCTAGCAAATTTAGCCAAAAATGAAGTGGTAAATATCCCTATCGCTCATGGCGAGGGCAACTACTACACCGACGAAGATACGCTAAAAAGCCTATATGATAACGAGCAAGTCCTGCTAAAATACTGCGACATCAACGGCAATGAGATAAATCCAAACGGCTCAGTTGATAGCATAGCTGGGATTTGCGATGAGAGCAAGAGGATCTTTGGTCTTATGCCTCACCCTGAACGCGCTTGCGAGAAAATTTTAGGCACAGATGATGGCATGAAGATGTTAAAAGGGCTAGTTTGGTAAAACGAACACTTTTTATCGCCCTACTCGCGCTAAATTTATTTGCCGCAAACACTGATGAAATCAGCGTTTTTGACATGATGGACGAAGCTAGGGAGGATAAATTTGTAAATAGCCCTACTTCAAATCCAAAAACTCAAAAACCGCCAAAAGAACAAGATTTTTCAAGAAAATTTGTGTCACCACAGCCAGAGCGTATCACTCCAGAGCAGATGCGAAACATCGTGCCAACAAACGAGCCAGATATTAGTGTTCCAGACAATCAAGTATATGACAAGATCAAAGTAAAAGAGCTTCTTTTAAAAGCCACAAATGTACCAAAAAATGTTGTTATAGGAGAAATTTTTGGTGTTGAGATAGTGGCTGATACACAAAATGACTTTGAGTTTGAGTTTGAGACACAGCTTGATGAAACAAATATCAAATGGCTAAATAAGAAAAATTTTCAATGGGTAAAAAGCGAAGACAACAAATATGTAGGTACTTTTTATCTTGAGGCAACAAGCATTGATGCAAAGACTTTAAAAGTTAGCTTAACCCTAAAAAGAAATGGCGAAAACTATCAAAGCTCAAGTATAAATATCTTTTTACCAAAGCTAAAAGAGCTTAGAAGCGATGAGAACTACAACCATATCGTGGCTGATAATCTTGAAGTTAAGAAATTTAAGACAACAAAATTTGATGATATAAACAATATCATGGTTGTAGAAATTTATGGCAACAACGTAGATCTAAGCGCCTTTAATATTGAAAATAAAACGATATTAAAGCAAGGCGTAGATACGATAAATGGAGACTTTAACTCACAAAGTGCATATTATTTTGCAGTATTTAAGCCAAATAAAAAATCGCTTGACTTTAACTACTACAACCTAAAAAAGGCTAAATTTGAAAGCTTTTCTTTGCCGGTGAGTGTCGAAGATGACGATGTCAGCACACAAATCGGACTAAACCCAAAACAAAGTGAGTTTAGCACTTATAAAGATGTCATGATCTACTCTTGTGCGGTAATTTTTATATTATTAGCTATTTGGCGCAGAAGGCTTAGCTACTTTTTTGTGGCGGCTGTTTTTATCGCACTTGGAATTTACACCTACAACCCTTTTGGCAAAGCAGTGCTTAAGCCAGATGTGAGCGTAACTATCCTTCCAACTAAAAATTCAACCGTTTTTTACACATCTCGTAAAAATGAAAATGTTGAAATTTTAGATACAAAAGACGACTACTCAAAAATTTTATTTGCGGACGGTAAAATCGGCTGGGTAAAAAAGGATAATCTTGTCAAAAATTAGAGCTTTATTTTTTGCTATTGAGTTTGTTATCAGCGTTGTTCTAGTCGTCTTTTTTATGTGGCTATTTAATGATAAAAATAGAGCCATAAGAAAATTTTGGGGAAGATCACAAAGGTTTTTTGGTGGATATAAACTTGAAGTGATAGGTAATTTTAGTGATGAGGCAAATATCTTACTCATAAACCATCAAAGTATGCTTGACATTATTGTGCTTGAAGAGGTTCATCCAAAAAATCTTTGCTGGATAGCAAAGGCACAAATCGGCAAAATTCCTATAATTGGTAAAATTTTAAGCTTACCAAAAATGATAGCGGTTGAGCGTGAAAATAAACACTCACTTATAAAGCTTTTAAGCGAAGCAAAAGATAGAGTTGAAAATGGTCGCGTTTTAGCGATATTCCCAGAAGGAACTAGATCTCAAACTAATAAGCTTTTGCCTTTTAAAGGTGGCGCAAAACTATTAGTTGAAAAGCTAAATTTAAAAGTTCAGCCTATCGTTATCGTAGGAAGCGATGCGATGAAAGTGAAAGAATTTAGCTTTAAAAAAGCAGATATCAAGCTCTTTTGCCTTGATCTAGTCGATACTTCAAAAGAAAATTGGCTAGAGACGACTAGAGAGAGTATGCAAAAAGTCCTAGATGAAAATAGAAAATAAATTTGGCTTTTCAAATTTACAAAGCCCCTACTCTATATCATTATCTATAAAATTTTGATTTTATACTAGAAATTTTTATCAATAAATCTAAAAAGGTCTAGCGGGAGCTAGACCTAAAAATATTGGCTTTAGAGGCAGGTTCTTAAGTTCTAAAGACACTAAGTTTTGAATTTAATGCATCTGTCATCTTGTTTAGATGTTCTGCTGCTGAAGCTATCTCTTCTACACTTCTAGCGTTTTCAGATGAAATTTGGTTGATATTTGAGATGCCTTCCATGATTTCATTTATATTTTTGCCAGTTGCTATGTAGTCTTGCATAGTCTTATCAGACATTGCTATAGCGTTATTCATTGTCTCACTCATAACATTTATAGTTTTTTCAACGTCGCTTGCCACGTGAGTTAGCTCTTGGATCTGTTTAGAGTTGATACCCATTTGCTCACTGCTATCATTGATCGCTTGAACGATCACATTGATAGTTGCATTTATCTCAGTTAAGCTCTTTTGAGTCCTCTCAGCCAGCTGTCTAACTTCATCAGCAACGACGGCAAAGCCTCGCCCATGCTCACCTGCTCTTGCAGCCTCAATAGCTGCGTTAAGAGCAAGTAAATTTGTTTGATCAGCTATATCATTGATAACAACAAGGACCGATTTTACCTGCTCGGCATCACGGCTAAGCTGATCGATCTTATCAGCCATTTGATTTTCTACATTAGCAGAGTCAATAATCTGCGCTGATAGTGATCTTATAGCTTCAGTTGCCGTTTTTATATGTGTGCTTGCTTTTTGAAGGTCATCTTTGCCAGCTTGAGCTACCGCTAGAGATTCTTTCATATTTTCTTGCATTACTTTACATCTTTGATTTGTCTCTTCTACTATTTCAGTTGATTTTTCTACACGTTTGCCTGTCTGAAGAGATGTAGAACTAAGCTCATTTGCAACGGAGCTATTTTCACTTGAAAGGTGCTTTGTATCACTTATTAATACCCTTATTCTTTCAATAAAATCATTTATATCTTTACTTATTTTAGCTATTTCATCTTTACCATAAATAGGAATTTTAATTGTAAAATCAGATGTTATCGCATTTAAATTTGTTCCTAGTCTATCGATAGGATTTGCAACCATCTTCTTAAGCAAGAACATCGAAACAGCTATCAAAAGTAAGGTAACTATGACGCTTGCTATGATGAAATTTTTACTAACTACTTTTAATGGTGTTAAAAAATCATCAGTAACAGCTTAACCTAAAACCATCCAGTCTAGCTTATCAAATGACTCAAAAGCAACTATGCAGTCAACCCCATCAATTATAATAGGCTCAATACCTTTTCCTTTTTTAACAATATTATCCATAGTAGTTTTTAATTCACTACTTAGCTCTTGATTTGCCTTAGTTGGATGGAAGTCAAATTTACCAGTTTTAGTATTGTAAAGAGAAAAATATCCATGCTTACCAAGTTTCATCTCAGAAAAAGTCTTTTTCATATTGTTTAATCCTTCGGTAGGATCATAACCAACAAATAAAATTCCTATTACCTCGTTATTTTCAATAATAGGATCATAAATACTCATATAGTTGCGTCCAAATAAATTTACAACACCTATATACCTCTCTTTATTCATGATATTTTTATAGGCTTGACCATTTTTATCAATTATCGTACCAACAGCTCTGCTACCATCAGCCTTCGTCACTGATGTACTAACTCTTAAAAAATTATCACCTGATTTTGCAAAAATGGTTGAAATTCCGCCTTTTGTAGCGTTGTTAAATTTATCTAGAATATCGTAGTTATTGTTTAAAATACCATTTTGAGATATTAGTTCTATCGCTTCGTATTTACCAGTCTTACTCATCTGGTGATTGGTTGAAATTTTTCCGATCATCTCTTTAAAAACACTCATTATTAGCTCTGCACTACTTACATTATCTTTCTCAAATAATTTAACCGTATTTATGGCAAGCTGGACGTTTTGTTCTACTGTTGTAAGCACACCATCTTTTATCTCGCGCTCTAAAATATTTGATG
Organism: Campylobacter concisus; assembly: GCF_002913045.1. NCBI lineage: Bacteria > Pseudomonadati > Campylobacterota > Epsilonproteobacteria > Campylobacterales > Campylobacteraceae > Campylobacter > Campylobacter concisus. Next base: position 336,501 of record NZ_PPAF01000035.1, read on the forward strand.
TATATATGACAAAACATGTCATAGACACTGCCAAAACCGTAGCAATCGTTGCTGAAACTTTTACCAAAATGCTTCGTAAATTCATTTTGTCTCCTTTTTTCTAAAAATTTTCGCCTTGATTATAGCACTATTTTAAATAAACTTTATACAAGAATGCATAATTAATAATAATTAATAAATTATCATTATTATTTTATTCATAAACTATAACTTTTTTGAAATCATTTTAAAAAATTAATTTAAAAACCTTGATAGTAATGCTATCAAGGTTAAGTATATTTTTATCACTTTGTGTTATAATCTGCCAAAAATTTAAAACAAGGAAAAGAAAAATGGCAGATAAATTTGAATTTCAAACCGAGGTCAATGACCTTTTAAATTTGATGATCCACTCTCTTTACTCAAACAAAGAGATATTTTTAAGAGAGCTCATCTCAAACTCAAACGACGCTCTTGACAAGCTAAATTACCTTTGCTTGACTGATGAAAAGTATAAAAGTCTAAGCTACACTCCAAGGATCGACATCAAAGTAGATGATAAAGCTAAGACTTTAACCATTAGCGACAATGGTATCGGTATGGATAAGGATGAACTCATCGCAAATTTAGGCACCATCGCAAGAAGTGGCACAAAAGGTTTTATGAAAAATTTAAGTGGCGATGCCAAAAAAGATAGCTCACTAATCGGTCAGTTTGGTGTTGGCTTTTACTCAGCATTTATGGTGGCAAGTAAGATCGAAGTCATAAGCAAACGAGCACTTAGCGACAAAGCCTACAAATGGACATCTGATGCAAAAAGCTACGAGATAGAAGATACTAAAAAAGATAGCTTTGGAACGGACATCATCTTGCATTTAAACGATGATGAGTTTGCAAATTCTTGGCGTATCGAAGAAATAGTCAAGAAGTATTCAAATCACATTCCTTATCCTATATTTATGGATAAACAAAGCTATGTCGCTCCAAAAGAAGGCGAAAAAGAGGGCACTTATGAGACTAAAAACGAGCAAATAAATAAGGCAAATGCGCTTTGGAGGCTAAATAAAGCTAGCCTTAAAGAGCAAGATTATAACGACTTTTATAAGCAAATTTCTCACGACAGTAGCGATCCTCTCCTTTATATTCATACAAAGGCTGAAGGCAAGATTGAGTACTCAACTCTATTTTATGTGCCAAGCACTGAGCCATTTGATCTATTTAGAGTCGATTATCAAAGTGGCGTAAAGCTTTATGTAAAAAGAGTTTTCATCACAGATGATGCAAAAGAACTCTTGCCGCCATATTTAAGATTTATCAAGGGTATCATCGATGTTGAGGATCTGCCATTAAATGTGAGCCGTGAAATTTTACAAGAAAATGCGATCATGCGAACCGTTAAAGAGCAAAGCGTGAAGAAAATTTTAAGCGAGCTTGCAAAAGTAAAAGATAACGACCGCGAAAAATACATAAAATTTTACAAACTATTTGGCAAGGTTCTAAAAGAGGGACTTTACGGATTTAACGCAGAAAAAGAGCAAATTTTAGATCTTTGTCTATTTAAAAGCTCAAAAAGAGATGGACTAATCAGCCTAAAAGAGTATAAAGAGGCAATGAAAAAGGATCAAAAATCGATCTATTATATCAGCGGTAATAATGAAAATATGCTAAAAAATTCTCCGCTTCTTGAGAGCTTTAAGAAAAACGACATCGAAGTGCTTATTATGGACGAGGAGATCGATACGATCGTAATGCCAATGGTTAATGAATTTGACAAAACACCTCTAAAATCAGTCTCACACGCTGATATAAATGACGAGATCAAAAATGATGAGAAGATCGATGAGAGCAAGGTTGCAAACACACTTATTAAAATGAAAGAAATTTTAAAAGATGAAGTCAAAGATGTAAGACTAAGCTCAAGGCTCTCAAGCTCGGCTGCGGTGCTAATATATGACAAAAACGACCCTGATTACGCTATGCAAGAGATGTTAAGGCAAATGGGTCAAGGCACAAACGCTCCAAAAGTTAAACCGATCTTGGAGATCAACGCTGATCATGAAATTTTTGCAAAACTAGAGAAAAATGAGGCGATGATTTATGACATAGCGCCTTTGCTTCTTGATATGGCAAGACTAAATGAGGGCATGAGCCTAGAAAACCCAGCTAAATTTTCAGAGCTACTAACGAAAGTGATGATAAAAGCTATCTAAATTTATAAAGCCCAAGAGAAATTTTGGGCTTTAACCTACTTCTATAAATTTAAATTTCTTATAATAAATCGACCTGTACACCATCTTGGATCTCAAGAAAGACGGTGTGTCTTGTGTTTATTGTATTTCCATTGATGGTTTCTTGGCGATTAAATGTCGCTTTATATACTTGATTTACTGCGTCACCCTCACTTGTAACATCTACCTTGTTGTACATGTCACCGACAACGCTATGTTTTCTATTTAACGTAGCAACATCAGCTTTTGTAGCTTTTACAAAGTCATGCGTGAGCTGTACTAGGTCCTTGCTGTCGCCTATTACTTTTAGAACTGTATTTACGCTCTCACTAGCTACACTATTGCTTGCATCCTTTGTGTTTCTGCTATCAATAATATCAAAGACACCATCTGGGCTAAATTTTATAGATACCGCTTGATCGGCACTGCCTAGTTGAATCTTTTCAAAGTTATTTATCTTTTTAACATTATCTAAATTTGAAAAATCCACATCATCAACTACTATCAGAGTATCCACGCCACCTCTACCATCTATCGCCCTACCCTTACTATAAACAAAGGCGTCGTCTAGGTTACCACCTTTTATATCACCCTCTTGTCTTAGATATATTAGATCGCCAAAATTTGATTCGCCGTATTTACTAGCATCACTTAGCTCGTAAGAATTTGTAGTCCCTATCTTTTTTAGATGTCCATTTTGAATAAGTGCTTCAACATAATTATTACTAAAGAGATGCGTGCCGCTACCTTGTGCTCCAACTAGCATAGATGAAGGATATGGATCTTGAGGGCCATAAGTGTTTGCTACACTTTTTGGAAGCATATATAAAGATAAGTTCATCTCACCGGTTCCGTCCATATACTCCATGTCAAATTTATAAAAACCAGCTTTATCAAATGTAAAATCCCTACTCCACCACTGACCATTTTTACCATATGATGCTTCTGTTGATGGGTTTATATAAGTTGTTGCGCTTCCAAATTTTTGTGTCGTTCCATTTATAGTAAGCTCTGCATAGTTATGTAAGTCTGCTGCTCTCACAGAATATATTCCAGGTGCGCTTACATATATCCAGCCATTCATCTTCATAACAAGATCAGATCCAACAGGATTTGACTCGCCAAGGGTATAGTTGCCGGGTCTACCTTTTAAAACACCATTTACAAAGCTTATATTATCACCAGTGCCAGCAGCAGTATCGACGCCATTTCTAAATTTCTTTGGTGCATATGGATTAGACGCATCATATAAGGCACTATCTCCATGTCTACCAACTCTAGCTAGGTCCTCCGCATGCATATTTCCTTGATTAGACAAAGTCTTATAGTGCGTTCCTGAAGCAAACTGCACAACATCGTAGGTGGTAGAGGCACTTGGAGAATAAATTTCCATATAGTCTTTATAGATGGATTTGCCTCCTCTCATACTATAAACACCAGAATTGTTACCAACTCTAGCTCTCCATGACGGATCTACGTAGTTGTAAAACCACATATCAGCATCAAGACCGCTGTTACCAATAAATGTAACAGTACTAATAGATACGTTTCCTGCGGCGTCAGAATTTTTTATCATAAAATTTGCCCCAGTGCTATTGGCTGATAGGGCAAAATTTTCAGAATAGCTATGTGTATTATCAAGAGATGAGCTTTTGTGAACAGAATTTAGCAAATCATAAAGATCGACTTTATTTATGGTATTTTTATTAAGAGTGTTATTGCCATTTGAGTCGGTTCCGATACTACCTGAAATATCTACACTAGTAACATTAGACGTAGCATTTGGTGTGCCTATCGCATCTGGAGTAGCATCAAGATCGACTCGAACCAAGAGATCATCATCTTTTGTTTCATCACTTTTTAAAACAGTCGCTCTAATATTTGAGTATCTTTTATCTAGCTTTATCCCAAGCGCTTCAAAATCCATATTTACACGCTTGTCCGCACCTACAACTAGGTCTATATAGTTTTGTCCGTTTGGTAAAATTTTAGCATTACCATGATCATCTTCAAGAGCTAAACGAAGCTTGGTTCCAGGAGCACGGTCTACACCAAAGACTATATTTGGCTGCTCATCGTTAGTAAGCGAAATATTGTACTCTTTTATAGTTTTGCTCTCATTATCAAAGTTATTTTTCTGAATAACTTTTTCATTATCTCCTGCTCTTAAGTATTTTGCGATATTTATAACTCCTCCATCTATCTGCGTAGCAAGCTTTACATCGTCAATATACTCTAAAATTCCAAAGTCAAATAATCTACCACGGATACCATCAGTCGTCGTAGCCTCGCCAGGTGTTGTGATAGTCGCTCTAACCGGCGTAGAATGATCCATAGAAATAGGAACATCTGGTATGCTAAATTTACCACCAGCTATTGGAAGCGGTGCCGAACCATCACTTGGTATGGCTGTTAATCCATCATCGCTTATGGTATATTTGACAGTTGTTGTAACAGATGGTATGGTAGGAGTCGAGATCGTGACGTTTATGCTGCTTCCTGGTTTTGTATTATTAGGTAAGTAGATATCAAGATCGCTTTGAGTCGATGACGAGCCAGAAGGAGTTGTGATACTATCTATCAGTCCATCACCATCATTATCCCTTGCAAACTGCACCCTTATGCTATTATCTAGAGTTATCTTGTCTGTGACTGGGGCTGCTTTATTGCCAGCTTTGTCAGTAAATGTAGTTGTAAAATTTGTCGTAAGTCCATAAAGTCTTGTGGTGGTCTCTATGGTGCCATTATTTACACTAATAGGCACACCATCATCTCTCGTGGCACTATATACACCAGATGCGTTTTGAGAAATTTTAATAGTGATTTTATCTATTTTGCCATCACTTCCTGCGATATCTATCTCAAATTTATCACCATCTTTTGCATCGTTTGGAATTTTTATCTTTATCGGTGTCTTTACGCCATCAGGGCTAAAGCCACTCTCCTTACTGGTTAGAACACCATCTTTATCGCTATCTTTTGCAAACTGTACATGTGGAGATTTAATAGGTGCTACTGTGTCGCTTGAAATTTCACTTACATTTGAAGCTTTTGGAGTGCCAGTCGTACCATCAATGATTGTCGTACTTAGTCTTTTTATGCTTGGATCGCTCGAGTTTGTTGGATCAGCAATTGTTATCTTGCCATTTTCTATAGGGATAATTTCTGTGCCACCATCAAGCGTAGCGGTAAGTCCGTCAGATGAGATGGTATATGTCTTTGTTACGCTTGTTGGTGTACTAGCTGGATCATCAACTTTTATACGGATCTTGTCGCCAGCTGTAGCATTGTTTGGCACATAAATATCTATCATCAAGGCCGCGCTACCACTTTTTGCGAGCTCGGCCAAATTTATCATGCCATCTTTATTCTCATCAAGCGTAAAAACAGCGATTGGGTTGTTATTGTTTGCAATGGTTATGGTTTCAGTTGCACCTGGATTGCCCGACTTACTTATCATTTGGATATTTACATTTGTTGGAGTTGAAGATGAAATTTTAACCGCATTTGCTACATTAAAACCGACATTTCCACCACTTTCACTTATAAGCGGATAGCTCTCACCGCTCTCTTTATCTACAAGCATATTACCAGATGTTTTAACCAGCACTTTTTTATGTAAAGTTCCGTCAGGATTAGTGGTAGTTAGTTTTATCTTGTCACCTATTTTCATATTTGGTGATAAGATGACCTTTGCATCATCACTTGGTGTGCTAATTGCTGGATTAAAACTATTTTCGCTTGCATCTATGACGCCATCTCGGTTTAAATCTTTACCCAAAACTACCTTTTTAAAAGCAAGAGTTGGAGTGATGGTATCAACACTTGTGGCTATATTTGCCACAGATGAATTAGTGCCATTTGCTAGAGTGATGCTAGAATTTACACTAAATGTAGCATTTGGAGTGACAGCGACACTTGGAATGATAAATTCTTTTTGCTCTGGGTTTATAACATTTGGCACAATAGGTAAAATTTCACTTGGATTATTTATATTTATCACGCTTGTACCAGCTTGATCAACTTTATAAACAAGCATAGTCTTTACACCGTTATTTATGACTTCTAATGTCACTTTATCATTTGGCTTGAAGTCATTATTAAAAGCAACCGCTATACTTGTATAGTTTGGATCACCACCTGCTTCTGCAATATTTATATATCCGTCGCCATCAATGTCTTTTAAAATTCTAACACTTGGTGCTGTAATAACCGGAGCACTCTCTTTTTGCTCTACCGCTGCTACCGCACCGCTAATAGACCTATGTGCCAATGCCGACTCTTTTAATATGACTGGCAGTACAACCGCACCACCATCAACACCAATAATATTTGAGATGTGACCTTGTGTATCAAAATTTAAACCATTTATGCTTGCGAAGCTACTGCTGTGGCTTGAGCCATGAGAACTATGACTTGCGTTATGAGGGCTGTCGTCTTCGCCTTTGTTTTTTGTTTCTTCATTCTCAACAAGAAAATTTCTCTTATCTTCTTCTATCTGGGCTTCGCTGCCTTGCGTATTAAAATTTGCTTTTGATAGCTCTTTTGTGATGACGATAGTTTGGGGCTCAAGTAGCATAATAGGCGAAGCGTGATAGAAATTGATAACGACTGTATCACCACTACTTTGTGTTATGATCTCGTCGCCTAAAAATATCTCATCTCCCTGTTTTAGTGCGATCAACTTTCCATTGCGTTTTACAAATACTTTTCCACTTATTTTTGCGACTATACCAACGTTTTGCATATTTAGTCCTTTAAATTTAATAATCAATCCATTTAAAATTTCACGCGATTATAGCTAAAAAATATTTTATATAAATAAAAGAATTTACATAATAAATTTTATTATTTTTGACCCATTTTTATATTAAAAAATAAATTAAAATTTTTATAAAATGCCAAATTTGCTTTGTTTGTAATAGAAAAATAAATTTTAAGAATTTCCCACGCCAAAAGACGTGGGATAAAATTTACGCTATCTTGGTAGCGTCGATGATGTTTAGATCAAGTCCAAGATCCTCGACAGATAATCCAAGCGCAAGTCCTACAAGCTGAGATAGGTGGATGATTGGCTTTCTCACATTTGAGTGGTTCTCATCTTGATACCTCTCTTGGTAGATGTCAAGTTGCATTTGACAAAGTGGGCATGGTGTGACAACTACGTCAGCGCCGTTTTCATCGGCGTTATTTACGATCTGGCTTGACATTTTTCTTACAGATGTGCCAGCTGGGTAGCTAGCGTGGAATCCGCAGCAGTCAAGTCTTTTCTCAAATGGCACAATAGTAGCACCAAGTGCGCCTACAACGGTTTCAAAGCTCTTTGGATTGACTGAGTTTTCTCTATTATGTAGATCTTTTTCAGGTCTTAGGCTGTGGCAGCCGTAAAATAGCGCTACTTTTAGCCCGCTAAGTGGTTTAACAACCTTTGCTCTTAGCGTTTCTACGTTTTGATAAAGCACCCAAAGAAGACTTGTGATCTCGGTTGAGCCATTATATTTCATATTACCTTCAGCTAAAAATGTATTGATACGATCTTTTGCGCCCTTATCAAGCGTGCTTTTTGCTCTTGTTAGAGTTAGCATACAAGTTGAACATGTCGTAAGCATCGGCATATTCATCTGCTCTGCAAGCGCTATGTTTCTAGCATTTGCTACAAGCGTAGCGATAGGATCTACGTCTTGTGCTTGTTGGGCACCACAGCAGCTCCAGCCCTTTATCTCGTGAAGCTTCCAGCCAAGTATCGGAGCGATAGCCTCAAGCGACATCTTAGCCTCTTTAGCTGCTTGAGAGAGTACGCATCCTGGAAAAAAAGCGAATTCGTTTTGCATAATTACTCCTTACTAGCAGCTTTGCGAGCCGCATTTATCATTTTTACTAGATCATCATGTCCTTCTATGTCCTCTTCGCCGAAAATATGAAGTGGATTCATCTTGCCTGCAAGCATTAAATTTGCAGCGATATCCATTTTGCCCATATTTCTAAACACTCCCTCAGAGCGAAGTGCAAGCTTGATCTCATTTAGTCTACCTGAGCCATCAACTAGATCAGTTAAGAACGCCTCAGCGTGATCTGGTCCCATGCCATCATCAAAGCCTTTTTGTATAGCCATAATGCGAAGATCAGTTATATCCTTGCATGCGCTTATACCTTTTGGACAGCGATCAGCGCACTCTTGGCATTTTACACACATCCAAAGGCCATTATCGATAGCTGGTTTTAGATGTGGCATAGGATCTTTGCTACGTGAGTCAAAGGCAGCTCTATAAGCATGAACAAATACAAATGGCTGCATATAATCACTCGCATCAGCTTCAAGTTTATTACACTCGCTAGCGCACGCACCGCAAAGTATGCAGTCCCATTCAAGTGCTACTTTTTCATACTCTTTTTGACTTTGTTTACAGCCTTTTTCTGCGCTAAATTCTGACTTAGCAGTGATGCTAGGCCTAATCTTGCGTAAATTTTCGATACTTGGCTCCCAGTCCACTATAAGATCAGAGATGACCCTGAAATTTCCAAGTGGAGAAATTCTTATGCTCTCTGGATTGTCATACTCCGCCAAAAGCTCATTCATCTTTGTATCACAGGCTAGATATGAGTGACCATTTACTCTAACAGCGCACGCTCCACATATCGCTGAGCGGCAAGATGCTGTGAAATTTAACGTCGCATCCTTTTTTTGTTTGATATCAAGAAGCACTGTTAAAAGAGTTTTTCCCGCGATCTCTTCATTTGTTAGTTCATAAGTTGATTCATATTTTTTAGTTCCGTCAAAGCGGTCGATAATAATTTTCATCCTAGCTCCTTACTCTGGCTTCTTGCCGTCAAGTGAAAATATGCCTGTCACAACATCTTTGTAGCCAAGCTCCAACTTGCCGTCTTTTAGTGTGACTATGCTGTGTTTTAAGAAATTCGCATCATCTCTTTTTGGATAGTCCTCTCTTGTGTGAGCGCCACGGCTCTCAAGACGATTTTGCGCTGCAAGACATGCTGCACGAGAAAGGAGAATAAGGTTGCCAAGCTCGACATAGTCAGTAAATGCTGTGTTCATGACTGGGTTTTGATTTGGCACTTTAAGGGTGTTATATTTTGCTTGGATAGCTTCTAAATTTTTAGAGAGCTGATCAAGTTTTGCGCCAGTTCTAAAGATACCCATTAGATCCCAGTTGTTTTTACCAAGCTCTTCGCGAAGTGCGTACATATCATTTACACCGCCCTCGCCTGTTGCTATGGCTTTAAATTTATCCTGCCACATTTTTGCTAGCTCAGAAGTCTTTTTACCGCTTGAAAATTTTGCATTTTGCGCATAAGCTCCAGCACCCTTGCCAGCTAGATCGCCAGTTACAACTGCGTCAGTTAGGCTGTTTCCACCAAGGCGGTTTGCACCGTGAATAGATACGCATGATGCCTCACCACCTACATAAATTCCAGGAATTTTTGTACTCATATCATCAAATTTAGCTACCTCTATACCACCCATTGAGTAGTGAGCTGTTGGGCGGATAGGCACTGGTTGTTCGATTAGATCGATGTTTTGGAAAAGCATAGCAGTGTGGCGAATTTTTGGAAGCTTTTTCATAATAGTATCTTTGCCAAGGTGGCGAACGTCACAAAGCACGTAAGCGCTCATGCCCTCACCAAAGCCTCTACCCTCGCGAATTTCTGTCTCGATCGCACGAGCGACGACGTCACGAGGAGCTAGCTCCATCTTTTCGTGATAGTTTTTCATAAAGCGCTCGCCCTTGTTGTTTAACAAGTAACCACCCTCGCCACGAGCAGCTTCTGTGATTAGTGTGCCGCCATTTTGAACGCCAGTTGGGTGAAACTGAAGCATCTCAGGATCTTCAAAACCAAGACCTGCTTTAAGAGCAGCAGCGATGCCATCACCAGTTGCTATAAATGGAACTGATGTGCGGTTATAGAAGATTCTAGTGTATCCGCCAGTTGCGATGACTAGAGATTTGCAAAGAACTGGGTAAATTTGACCATCTTGGATGTTGCGAAGAACGACGCCTTCGACCTTGCCATCCTCAAGACCGATCTCAAGTAGCTCATGATCCATTAAAAATTTAACGCCAGCTGTAATAGCGTCGTCAAGACAGGCGTGCATCAAAACGTGACCAGTTTTGTCAGCTGCGTAGTTACAGCGCTTTTTGCTAGCGCCACCCATGAAGCGAAACGCAACATCACCATTATCTTTACGGGACACGTCGCCATTGTCTATACGAGAAAAGAGCATGCCATTGTGGTCTAGCTCGTGGATGACTGCGCCTGCTGCCTCGCAAAATTTCACTACCGCATCTTGGTCAGCAAGATAGGCCGCACCTTTTACAGTGTCGTAGGCGTGAAGCTTAAAGCTGTCTCCATTGCTAAAGTCGGTAACTCCATTTATGCCGCCCTCTGCCATACAGGTTGCGTTGCGAGATGGCATCATTTTTGTAGCAACTACGACGGTTGAGTTTGGATATTGCTTGCGAACGGCTGTTGCTGCACGAAGTCCAGCACCGCCAGAGCCGATTATTAGCACATCAACAGATGGCAAGCCACTTTCATTGCCCTTTGGCAACTCACCAGCAAAAACATTGGTCGCACCAGCTGTTGTAGCTAGTGCACCTACGCTGATACAGGCACTTTGCAGAAATTCTCTTCTGGTAAATTTTTCACTCATTGATAACTTCCTATCTTAGTAAATTTTTAACGTTTAAAACGCACCGCTAATTTATTTCTTAATATTTTTTAAAACAACTATATTAATTAAATAATTAATAATGAAACATTACATTAAATTTACTTAAAAGAAACATAAAGATTTATTTTAGATTAAGAAATGAGAGCTGATATTAAAATCAAAAAGGATAGAATGGGATTTTTTTAGGCGATTTATATAAATTTAGCGGTAGAAATTTTATAAGATGTATAAAAATTTCTACTAATTTGAAGTTTATTTTTATTTTTGAGTTTTTAAGCTTTGAAAGCTCTTTTTCTAGGAAATTAGGAAGATAAATTTACTTTTATACTTAAATAAATATATTAAATATAATAAATAACATTATTTTTGTCCTATTATCAAAATTCACCACTTGGGTGCAAAATTTCTTTTAGCTCGCCATCACTTAGCTTGTAGTTATAAAATCTCTCGTAAAACTCTTTTGTTTTTTGCTCTAAATTTAGATCGCTAAACTGCTCTGGGTAAAATGTCTTAGCCAGCCAAAGCGGATAAAGCGCACCCTCGGCACTTCTTACGCTCCAAAGATAAACACCACTTGGCACTACAAAAATTTGCCCGTTTTGCACAGCTTTTAGCTTGGCAAATGATGCGTTTTTGGCGATGGCATCGGCACTTTTTTGTGAATTTGTGATGATAATGTCTGGGTTAAAGATGATGACTTGCTCTTCGTTTATCGCTTTTGAAATTTTAAAATCTCCATCGCTTAGCTCTGAGCTTAAATTTATACCACCAGCCACGCTAATATACTCTGCGCCGATATCTTTTGAGCTAATGGTGTTAAAGTTTCCTGAGTTGTAGTTAAGCACCAAAACTCTCTTTTTTGGCGTTAAATTTGCTGTTTTTTGGCTTACAAATTTTATATTCTCGTTAAAATAGTCATTAAACTCACGCGCCCTTTTTATACTCTTTTCGCCCCAAATTTCAGCGATCTTTCTAAAGCTATCTTGTATCTCTTTGATGCTTTGAAATTTATCTATCTTCACAACGGCGATGCCAGCACTCTCAAGCTGAGCCTTGCTATTTTCATCAAACATCATACCAACTGGCCCAAAAACAACTTGCGTTTTTGAAGCGATGATAGTCTCGACGCTGCTGCTTAGCATGCCGCTTTTGTTGTCGTTGCTCTTTATCTTTGGAAAGATTTTTGACATGAGCGCAGGCAGTTTTGGCGCACCGCTAATTATATGATCCTCGTTGCCAAGCATCGCAGAGACCTGCACAAAAGCCCCTATCAAAGGCGTCGCACGCTCGATCACGTTAGGCACTTCTACCTTTTTATCGTCGCTATCAAGCACCACTCTTGCTTGCAAACTAACAAGCAAAAAAGCCAAAAGTAAAATTTTCTTAAACATATTTTCTCCTTTCAATCCACCATAACGCAAGAGTAATGCTCGCGCTCATCGATGATATTTTTCACCACTCGTATATCTACGCCGTAAATTTTCTTTAAATTTTCGCTACTCATAGCCTCGCTAGCCTCGCCGTAGATGTAGTTTTTATCACGCCCAAGCATCGCGACCTTTGCATTTAGATAAAAGACCTGCTCTGGCTGATGAGAGGTTAGGATGATGATATAGCCTTGCTTTGCGAGCTTTTTTATCTCTTTTAAAACTCGCATTTGGTTGCCAAAGTCTAAATTTGCCGTTGGCTCGTCAAGTAGCATCACCTTTGAGCGTTGCGCTAAAGCCCTAGCTATCAGCACCATTTGCCGCTCGCCACCACTTAGATCGGTGTAAATTTTATCTTTAAAGCTCTCTAAATTTAGCGTCTTTAACGCATCTAGCGCTATCTTCTCGTCCTCTTTGCTAGGGCGCTCAAATATACCAAGCCTTGCATTTGCACTCATCATCACGACGTCAAAAACGCTAAAGGCAAATGGCGGAGTGTGAGCTTGCGGGACATAGCTTATAAAGCTTGCTCTCTTTTTCGCTCATCTTTAGTGCGTCTTTGCCGTCTATTAAAATTTCTCCTCCAAGTGGCTTTAAAAAGCCAAGTATCGTCTTAAACGTCGTTGTTTTGCCAACGCCATTGCTACCAAGCAGGCAAAAGATGTCGCCATCTTGTAAATTCGCATTGAAATTTTCTATAACGACCTTTTTATCGTAGCCACAGCTTAAATTTTTGATCTTAAATTTCACGCAAAACCCTTTTTGCTCTTATAGAGCAGATAGACAAAAAGAGGCGCGCCAACTAGCGAAGTGATGACACCAAGTGGGATCTCGCTTGCCATTAGACTGCGTGAAGCGGTATCGACTATCAGTAAAAATAGCCCTCCGCCAAGCAGTGAAGCTGGAAAGAGTGTGATGAAATTTGCTCCCACGACAAAGCGCATGATGTGAGGGATGATAAGCCCCACCCAGCCCACGATACCGCAAAATGAGACGCAAGTGGCGGTTAGAAGCGTTGAGGCGATGATGATTATGATGTTGTAAAATTTGACATTTAGCCCCATCGCCCTAGCCTCTTCTTCGCCAAAACTAAGTGTATTTAGCTTATAGCGAAGCATAAAAAGTGGCACAAGACAGATCATAACTACGCAAAAAAGTAGAGCCAAATTTTTATATCCGCCGCTTCTTGCTAGGCTTCCCATCAGCCAAAAAGTAACTTCAGGCAGCTTATCTTCACTGTCAGCTAGAAATTTTATAAGCGAGCTAAGCGCCCCAAAAACAGATGAGATGACGATGCCAGTTAGCACCATCACGAGTAAATTTAGCCTACCCTTTGCGATGACGCTGCTTATAAAAACGACGGCAAAAACAGCAAAAGACCACAGCCAAAGGCACTAAGCTGCACGCCTATGTAGTTGAAATTTAAGATGATAGCCACGCTAGCTCCCACAGCTGCGCCACTTGAGACACCAAGGATGTCAGGCGAGACTAAAGGATTTTTAAAAAGTCCTTGATAGACAGCTCCAGAGCTAGCAAGCGCTGCTCCAACTAAGATGGCAAAAAGCACCCTTGGTAAGCGAATGAGCGTAAAGACCGTGTAGCCTTGCTCGTCGCTTGGTTGCTCGTTTAAAATGGCTGATCTTATAAACTCAAAAATTTGAGTGTAACTTATCTCGTAGCGTCCGATGCCTAGAGAGAAAAAAGAGCACCAGCAAAAGAAACGCAAATAATGCGAAAATGATCTTTTGGCTACTCAAATTTCATCTCCCGCACGTCCCACCAGATGAGATAGCTCTTTGTCTCTCTTTTAAATTTATATCCGTCATTTGTTTTAATAAGATACTTTTCCACGTTTTGTTTGTAAATTTCTTCTTTTTCGGGCGCGATCTCACCGACAAATCTAAAATAAGAAAACGCCTCTTCAAGGCTAGCAAAATCCCTCTCAAAAATGGTATCTATTATCTTTAAATTTGGATTTGCTCCCATGTCGTAAGCGATGTTAAAGATAAAGTTGTAGCCAAATCTCCTATCACTAAAACTTGTCTCGTTTTCATCTTTTATCCCTTTTAAAAAGTCTTGCCAGATATCTTTTAGGCTTGGATGGTCTGGCAAAAACGAGGTCATCACGACATATTTATTAGCAAATTTGCAAAGCTTTTTTATATCAAAAAGCCCAACTGAGCGTGATGCTAGTACGATGTCGTGTTTTGGCAGATCCTTTAAACTCTGCTCATCACTCCAGTCTTTTTGGATGAAATTTATATTTTTTACTCCAGCCTCTTTTGCATTTTTCTTGGCATACTCAAGCATTTTTGCAAATGGATCTAGCGCACTTACACTCTTTGCTAGCTTTGCAAGTGGCACGCTAAGCCTTGCTGGGCCACATCCCACGTCAAGCACGCTATCATCTTTTGTGATAGGTAAATTTGAGAGCAAATTTAGTGTAGAGGCCGTCTCCATGCCAGTCATCTCGTTATACATATCTGCGTAATCATCCCAATTTACGCCGCCATCTTTACCTTTTACTTTTTGCAAAGTAGGCAAAAACACTCGCTCCAAAATCGCTTGATAATCAACCAGCCCTTGCATCTTTCTCCCTTTGGTTATTTAAATCTACCCTATAAAAAGGGCAAATTTAAAGAGCCTAAAGCCAAAATAAATTTGGCTTTGGTTTTTAGAATTTGACTTGAGCAGAAAGCATAAAGGTTCTGCTTTGTCCTAAGAAAAGCGAAGTTCCGCGTCCAGCAATTGCTCCATCCACATCAGATGGGAACATTCCTGCCCAGTATTTTTTATCAAAGAGGTTATTTATGTCAAATCTTATAGTTGTCTCTTTGCCTAGCCAAGCTTTTGTAGTGTATCTAGCTCCAATATCGGTTGTGAAGTAGCCATTTACACTATGAGCGTTGGCATTGTCTATGTAGCGTTTACCTGTGTAGTGAAAATTTGTTGTAAATGCAAGTTTATTTGTGCTAGGAACTGCATAGTCAAACAAGACATTTGCTTGAAATTTTGGCTCACCGATAACTGTTTTGCCTTCAGACACACCGTCTTTAGCATTTTTTATCTTAGCATCAAGAAGTGTAAAGCCACCATACATACTTAAAGTATCAATAAGCTTTCCACCAGTAGTTAGCTCAAAGCCGCGGTTTCTTTGTGTGCCTTGAATTTTATACTCTGCACTTGCTCCGCTACCGACTAGATATGCTACCGGGCGTTTGATCTCAAATACCGCAGCTGATAGATCAAGCTCACCTAGTCTTGCTTTTGCACCGATCTCATATTGTTTACTTCTGATAGGCTCTATTACGATCATTTCTCCTCGTCTTGGATGTATGCTCGGAAAAGTATATGACGTTTGTTCATCTGAGATACTATCTGCGTATGTCGTATAAAGATTTAAATTTTCAATAGGCTTATAAACAAAACTGACCGCATAACTTTGTCCATTTTGTCATAAGTTTTTGTCTTTTTGCCAGTATTTTTATTTATGACATTGCTTTGAAACCATGAATTTGAAAAAGATAAGATAGTGCTAAATTTATCGTTTAAAGCTATATCATCTACCAATACTATATTTTTAGTATCAGAGTATCTTGATTTATATAAACCATCGCCTCTACTTACATGAGCATTATTAAAAATCACTGGGTTACTTAAATAAGAATTGCCGTAATCTTTTTTGTCACCAGTAGTTTTTCCTGAATAAATTTTAAATCTATATCCATTAGTTGCTAAACCTACGTTATGCACTATACTTCCTGTTTCAAAACTGGTGTTAGCTTTGGCAAACCAACCATAGACTTGAAATTTACCAGAAGCACCACCACGAGTATAATCTTCTTTTACATTAAATTTGCCGTCACTATTTAAAAAAAGTATTACTAGGACCATACATATTTCTTAAAGCCTTTTGCCACTGATAGCCACCTTCAAAGTACCAGTTCTCTGTTGGAGCGTATTTTAGTTTTACGCTAGCTGTCGTTGTTTTAAGGTGATTGCCACCAAAAGACTGCTCAAGTCCTCTTTTGGTATCTTTTACAGGGCTTGGTACATCAAAGTCTGCAACTCCGTTTGTTAATGGCATACTAAATCCACCCAGCATACCTGAGTTTTTATGCTCATAGTAGCTAAAGCTTGTCTCAAGTGTTAAATTCTCTGTAAGGTAAAATCAAGTCCTAATGAGGCTAAGCGACGAGAAAATTTACTATCTTTGGCATTCTTTTCACCGCCTGAGTAGTAAAAGACGCCTCTATATCCAACTTTTTCAAATTTGTTTGAAGTATCAAGTCCTACGCCCAAATTTGACCTTGAGCTGTAATCAGTCCAGATAACGTTTTGAAGTGAAACTGGGCGTTTACGAGAGTATAGGAAATATCCAGAAGGTGTAGCACCACCATAAAGTGAGCCAGCAAGTCCGTTTTGAATTTGTAAGCTCTCAAACATCGCCATAGGTATAGCTGTGGTTGATGAAGCATAAAAGCCATCCCAAAGAACGTTACCTACGACCGAACCTTGAAAACCACGAGTTTGCGGACGACCAACATCGCCACCGCCACGATATTGAATTTGTGCTGAGGGGAAGTACCTAACTGCATCTTCAAAGCCTTGAACGCCTTGATTATCAAGAACCTCTTTTGAGATCGTATTTACTTTATAAGGCATATCTAAAACTTTTTTGTCAGCCAAAGGACCAGCGGCTACTCTTTTGCTTAAAATTCCCTCATCAATACCGCTCTCGCTGATGTTGTCACCAACTGAATTTACTTCAACACCCTTAAGCTTTGTCGTTTGCACAGCAAAAACTTGACTTAAAAACCACTGCACATCAAAAGTGCAGCACATATTGCAACTGAGATTTTGTAACTCAATTTTTACTCCTTTTACAAAAATTTACATCTGAAATATTACTAAAACAAATATTAAATATAATTTATTAACTTATTAAATATTTAAAAATACATTTTATTTAAGAAAGCTAAAATAAGGCATTATGAGAACTATTTTTAAAAATTTCATAGCTTTGATAAGATAAACAAATACTATAAATATAATCTCTTATATCGATAAGTGATGCTTAAAATTTTAAGAAAAGTAATAATTGATTTTTCTGTTTATTGTAGAAATTTTGGCTAAAAATTAGCCAAAATTTATTTTAGAAGCTCTTTTGCGTATTTTAGACCTAGATCGTAAGCTTTTGCATTTGCCTCTTTGACCTTTTCAGGCACGCTTGACAGCATCTCTTCACGCACTAAATCTTCATCCATGCACCCACTCATAGCCACAGCCACGCCAAGAGCCACAATGCTTTGAGTGATGACATTTCCTACCTCGTCTTTTGCGATAGAGATGATAGGAATTTCATAAATTTTCCAGCGCTTTTTGTCTTCATCGCTCACTTTTACCAAATTTGGCTCAACCACGATCGCGCCGCCCTCTTTCACACCACTTTTAAAGGCATCATAGCTTATCTGTGCGGTTGCTAGCATGAAGTCTATCTCACCCTCGTTTGCATAAGGGTATAAAATTTCTTTCTCGTCAAGTATGATATCGACCTTCGTTGGGCCGCCACGCACCTGAGATGTGTAGGTAGAGGCCTTCACACCGTATCCGCCTGCTTTTATCTTAGCAGCTGAGAGGATCTCGCCTGCTAGTATGACGCCCTGTCCGCCAACGCCGACAAATCTTAATTGTGACTTCATGCTAGCTCCTCAAAATTTATCTTCTCACCACTCATAGCAGCCTTTCTTACCCTATCGTAAGCCTTGGTGTATTCTATCTTTTCTTCATCTTTATGAAGCACACCAAGTGGGAAAATGCCCTTTTTCTCCTCATCACTTAACATGTCAAATTTGACCTTGCTCGTCGTGCGGCCCTTTATCCACTCTAAATTTTTCACCGCCTCACCCATTTTGTTCTTGCGACCTAAATTTATATGGCAGTTTGAAAATACATCAAAAAAGCTGTATCCATCGTGGCTAAAGCCCTCTACAAAGAGCTTTGTAAGCTTCTCTGGCTCGATGACGCTGCCACGCGCTACAAAGCTAGCACCTGCGGCGGTTGCGAGCTTACAGGCGTCAAAACTAGGATCGATGTTGCCATACTGCGCTGTGACCGTCCACATGCCCTTTGGCGTGGTTGGGCTGGTTTGCGAGTTGGTTAGCGCGTAGATGAAGTTGTTTATCAATATATGATTTAGCCCGATATTTCGGCGGCATCCGTGTATCGTGTGATTGCCTCCGATCGCTAGCCCGTCGCCATCGCCAGTTACCACGATGACGTGTTTATCTGGATTTGCCATCTTTACGCCAGTGGCGTAGGCTACGGCTCTGCCGTGAGTTGTGTGAATGGTGTTGCAGTCGAGGTATCCGCTAAAGCGGCCAGAGCAGCCTATGCCTGAGACCACGCAAACGTCGTTCATACCCCAGCCCATGGTATCGATAGCGCGGATGAGCGCCTTTAGTA
This sequence comes from Campylobacter concisus, assembly GCF_002913045.1. Taxonomy (NCBI): domain Bacteria; kingdom Pseudomonadati; phylum Campylobacterota; class Epsilonproteobacteria; order Campylobacterales; family Campylobacteraceae; genus Campylobacter; species Campylobacter concisus. The sequence continues at coordinate 355,292 of NZ_PPAF01000035.1, forward strand.
TGACACCGTCGCCGCAGCCCCAGCACCAAAGAGTAGGCATTTTATCTGTTCGTAAATATTTATCATAATTAAAAGCCATAAATTTCTCCTATCTTCGCCTCAATCTCGCTTGGGCTTATCGGTCTGCCGTTTGCTTTTAGCAGTTTTGCAAAGTCATCTCTTAAGATGATCTTTGAAATTTCGCCGCTATATTGACCTAAATTTAGCTCACAGACTAAAATTTTCTTAAATTTATTTGATATCTCTTTTAGCTTCTTAGCTGGAGCTGGGAAAAGTGTGAGCGGCTTAAATAGCCCTACTTTTAGCCCTTTTTCACGTAAATTTAAGATCGCTTGCTTGACCGAAAGCGCCACGCTACCAAAGGCGATGATGCAAATTTCAGCATCATCAAGCATAAACTCTTCAAATTTCTCACACTCATCAGTGTGTAAATTTATCTTATTAAACAGCCTATTCATCGAGTATTCAACGATCTTGCCATCTTCAGTCGGAAAGCCAGTAGCGCCGTGATGAAGCCCAGTTATGTGGTAGTGATAGCCTTTAAAGAAAGGATTTAGCGTGGCTGGCTCATCAGGTGCCGCCTCGTAAGGTTTATACTCTTTTGGCTCGCCACTAAATTCTTTTCTTTTATAAATTTCTAACTCGCTGATCTCTGGCAAACGCACCCTTGCTTGCATGTGACCTATCGTCTCATCAAGTAGCAGCATAACTGGCGTCATAAACCTAGCTGCAAGATTAAACGCTCGAACCGTCTCAGTGTAGCACTCCTCTAGGCTACTAGGGGCTAAAACCATCATATTTACATCGCCGTGAGTTGGGTTCTTGGCCTGTAATATATCACCTTGCGCGACGCGGGTTGGTAGGCCAGTTGATGGGCCGCCGCGCATGACATTTACGATGACAAGCGGGATCTCAGCGATAAAGCCAAGGCCTATTTGCTCAGCCTTTAGTGAAATTCCAGGTCCTGAGCTAGCAGTCATTGCCTTAGCGCCACTCGCACTTGCGCCAAGAGAAACTGAAATCCCAGCTATCTCATCTTCCATTTGTATAAATGTGCCACCATGTTTTGGTAAAAGCACGCTTAGTTCATGGGCGATTTCGCTACTTGGAGTGATAGGATATCCGCCAAAGAAGTTACAGCCGCACTCGACCGCAGCCCTGGCTACTAGGGCATTTCCTGTTGATACCAGCTCTCTCATGCACTCTCTCCAAGCTTTGCAAATTTATTTGCCTTTACAGCCACAGCTCGCTCTTTGCTCTCAGGCGTTAGCTTTGCAAATTTAAAGCCTTTTTCAGCCACATAAATGGCAAAATCAGGGCAGTGAAGCTCACAGTCGCGACAGCCTATACATGAGTCAGCATAGACGACCTCTATCATCTTGCCAAGCACCGCCTTTGGCTCAAGTCTCATCGCTAGCACACCTGCTGGGCAGTAGCTCACGCAGACATCACAGGCTTTACACCTGCTCTCATCGACCCAAACAGGTACGTTTTCTTTTACTATCATCTATATTCCTAATCCAAATTTTCTTTTAAAAATTTAATGTTTTTTCTAATATCAGCTTCGCTTTTACTTAGCTGTTCTTGCTCACTTTCATTTATATTTAGCTCTAAAATTTCTTTTAAGCCCTCACGTCCAAGCCTTACTAGCCTGCCGCAACTTAGTTCATCATCAAGAAGTACACTAGCACTTAAAATTTCATCACTCTTGCCCATGATCGCTTCACACATTTTCACAACTGCAGCCGCTGGTGCGTAATATGCTGATGTGCCAAGAAGCTTAACGATCTTTGCGCCACCTGTGCTTGTCTCTTTTTTAAGAGTTGCAAGCTCATTTTCGTTTAAATTTTCGCTAATGTTACTAGCAGATACGATCATCTCGTCGTTGTGAGCGCCAATTATCTTTGTCTTTAGCCCTTTTGCATCTTTATCTTTTAGAAGTGCTAGCTCATATCTGCATCTTGCACCATCAAGCTCACCAGCCATGCCGATCACTTTATTTTTGCTAAAACCGCTAAATTTATGAGCCGTCCAGACCATCACATCAAGCGGATTTGTCACGACGATTATCACCGCATTTGGTGCAAATTTTGCGATATTTTGAGCTGTTTGTTTTACGACTACGGCATTTTTAAGGAGCAAGTCCTCTCTTGTTTGACCCTCTTTTCTTGGGCTCCCAGCAGTTACCACTACGATATCACTGCCCTCTATTAGCATAAAGTCATCGCCACCGCAAACGGTAGTTTTAGCATTAAAAACGCAGCTTGACTGTGCTAGATCGATAGCCTTTGCACGTGCCACGTCACCAAATATATCCACAAGCGCGATCTCATCGCAAACTTCTCTCATACAAAGCGCATAAGCTATGCTTGCACCGACGTTTCCAGCTCCAACTATACTTATTTTCATTTTCTCATCCTATTATTTGATTTAAAATTTTGCTTGGTCTCATGACCCCATTTGCCCTCACTTCATCTGGCAAATAATATCCGCCAAATTCCACGCTTGCACCATCATTTTGTCTTATCTCTTTTAAAATTTCGCTCTCATTTTTCTCTAGCTCGTCTGCTAAATTTTCAAAAATTTTACTTAAAATCCCGCCACTTTTTGCCATCTCTCTTGCCCAAAATATCGCTAGATAAAAGTGCGACTCTCTGGTATCAAGAGTGGCATTTGGCGTTTTGTTTTCGTCCAAATAGCTAGCAACGGCTCTATTTAGCGCATCACTTAGCTCTTTTGCCTCTTTTTTTTGCTTAGCAAATGCCAAATGCTCGAGCGAAGCACTAAGCGCTAAAAACTCGCCGAGGCTATCCCAAAGTAGATGATTTTTCTCTTTTAGCTCTTTTACAAGCGTAGGAGCCGTTCCGCCAGCACCTGTTTCAAACATCGCTCCACTAGCAAGTAGCGGCACAACTGAGAGCATTTTTGAGCTGCCACCTAGCTCAAAGATCGGGAAAAGATCGGTTAAATAATCTCTTAAAACGTTACCAGTTACGCTTATAACGTTTTTGCCAGCTCTTATTGCCTTAAGCGTTTTTGTAGTCGCTTGCTCGTAGTTTAAAATCTCAAATTTTACGCCAGCGCTAGCAAATTTCTCTCTAAATCTTTCAAATTTAGCTATCAAATTTCTATCATGAGCACGGCTACTATCTAGCCAAAAAATAAGCTCATCTTTTGAAATTTCGCCTCTTTTTAAAGCTAGCTCAAACCACGCATTTATCGCATCATCCTTTGCCTGCGTCATCCTAAAAATGTCGCCCTTTTTGACGCTAAATTTAAAGATACTCTCACCAGCCTCATCAAAAACTACAAATTCTCCATCTTCTTTTGCGATGAAAGTCTTATCATGGCTGCCGTATTCCTCAGCCTTTTTAGCCATTAGCCCCACGTTTGCTACGCTACCGATCTTGCTCACATCAAGCGCGCCATGCTCCTTAAAGTCCGCCACACAGGCCTCATAAACCCTAGCGTATGTTCTATCTGGGATCATGCAAAGCGAGAAATTTAGCTCGCCGCTTCTATCTTTTACCTTGCCAGAGTTTCTAATTAGCGCTGGCACGGAGGCATCGATAATAACGTCATTTGGCACATCAAAGTTGCTAGCACTTTCATTTAATGTCCAAATTTTTGCCTTTTTGCTCAAAATTTCATCAAATTTAGCCAAAATTTCATCTTTATTTTTAAGAGTTGAAATTTTAGAAAACATATCTTTTAAACCATTTTTTGCCTCAACGCCGTGAGCTTTAAACTCCTCATCAAACAGCTCAAAAACCTCTTTAAAATAGCTCTTTATCGCGTGAGCAAAGATGACTGGGTCGCTAACTTTCATCATCGTGCATTTTAGATGCAAACTTAAGGTCAAATTCTCTTTTTTTGCCTCTTCAAAACAGTTTTCATAAAATTTATCTAGCTCATCTACGCTTAAATATGTAGCATCTACGATCTCGCCGCTTTGGATGGCAAGCTCTTTTAAAAGCTCTTTTTTGCCCTCCAAACTTATGAAATTTACATAAAATTTCTCATCTTTACTAGCAATAATAGAGCGCTCATTCTCATAAAAATCGCCCTTTTGCATGTAGCAAATTTTTGTCTTATTTGCCTTATCCCAGTCACCGTTGCTGTGCGGATGCTTTTTGGCAAATTCTTTAACAGGTGGCAAAACTCTTCTATCTGAGTTTCCTTGCCTAAGAACTGGATTAACCGCGCTGCCAAGCACTTTTTGGTATTTTTTAGCAACCTCTTCGTCGTAGTCTGTGATGATCTCATCTGGATAAAATGGCACGTTTATGCCTTTGCTTCTAAGCTCCTCAATCGCCGCTTTTAGCTGAACAAGCGTGGCTGAGATGTTTGGCAGTTTTATGATGTTTGCCTCTTTGTGCGCGGTTAGCTCACCCAAAAGTTCTAGCTCATCGGACTTATTTAGTCCAAGCTCTTTGCTAAAAAGAGATAAAATTCTCCCAGCTAGGCTAATATCGGCCCTAGTTATGCTAATGTCAGCGCGTGATAAAAAGCTCTTTACGACAGGAAAGAGAGAGTAGCTTGCGAAAAGCGGTGCTTCGTCAGTTTTGGTCCAGATAATGTCACTCATTTTAGCCCTTTTAGTTTTTTAAAATTTATCACTTTCTTTATTAAATCTCGTTGTATTTTAGGCATTTGTCGCAAATTCTAGCTCTATTTTCCTATATTTTGGTTGTGCTCGCTTAAGGTTTTTGAAAAAATGTGTTTTTTCGCCTTTTTATCAAGCACAAAGTATAAATAATCGCTCTTTGCAGGATTTATCGCCGCTTTGATCGCGCTTATCGAGACCGAGCAGACCGGACTTGGCGGGATACCATCGTTTAGATATGTATTAAACTCACTCATATCGCTTTTTATGCGCTCAGCCGTGATCACATCGTGCGAATAAATTCCATAGTTTAGTGTGCCATCCATCTGCAGCCTCATGCCTTTATTTAGGCGGTTATAAATGACTGAGGCGACAAGTGGCATCTCGGCATCATTCGCCGCTTCTTTTTGGATGATTGAAGCAATCGTTAAAATTTTAAACCATTTTTTCTCATTGTATTCGCCAAAAATTTTATTGCTGATCTCGCTTTGAGCCTTTCTTGACGAATTTACAAGATAAAAAGCAAGGTGCCTTTCGCTGATGCCTATTGGAATTTTATATGTATTTGGCATCAAAAAGCCATCACTCACTGGAGCAAGGGCGTTATATTCGCTATTTAATTTGACTGGATCAAGTCCTAGCTGGGCGGCGATCTGGTTTAAAAAAACGATAGTCGTTTCGCCTGGTATTAGCGTTATCTCGGTTAAAGCCGCTTTTGACTTTGCAAGTTTTTTTAAAAAATCAACCCTTGAAATTTTATCTTGACCGATCTCTATCCAGCCAGATTGCGGAGGGCCGATAAAAAGTATGGCGTATTTGTCTATCACGCTTAAGTTAAAGTTGCGATTAGCTAAATAAGATATAATCTCGCCCACACTTCCCTTTGGTATAAAAACGACCTTGCTTGTGTTTATAGGGCGTGCCAAATAGACAAAAATACTTAGGAAAATGATGGCTACGATATCAAAAAAAATGTCTAAATATGGCTTTTTCATAAAATTTTTTATCATCTTGATTCTTTCATTTATCTTACTTTTAAAATACGGCATAAAAATTAACGATTTCGAGTTTTACGGCGTAAAATTGGAGCAATTATATATAAAATTAGATAAAAAAATAATTGCAAGAGCAAAGCATATAAAGCTTCCAAATTTTAAGAAAGAGAGCAAGCAAAAAAGCAGCGATGAGCGCCTTTTAAATCTTAGTAAAAGCGTAGATTTTATAGATACGATTTTTCAAGAAATTTCACTTGAAAATGTGCAAATAGGTGATGATTTTAAACTAAAAATTCTATTTTTAGATGATATATTTTTTGTTGATAGCCCTTATTTAAATGTGGATATAAAATTCCAAAACGAACAGCAAGACGGAATAGATCTTTTTAGCGTTAGAAATTTAAGCTTTAAGGATTTTAACGTAAGCATTAGTGGCGAAGGAAGTGCAGATTTTGATAAAAATGACTATAAATTTGAGGGAAATTTTACCTCTCATGAGCTGCAAGGTAAGCTAAATTTTGCTCTAAAAGATACATTTTTAACTTACAAAGCTTATGATGTCGAGGCTGGAAGTATCAAAAACTTCATTGATGAGCTTGATAGACGCATAGAGCTAAATAGTGAAGTTAAAAGCTGGATATATGGATACATCGTTGCTGATGATTACGAGCTTAAAGAGATAAATGGCAAGGCTGATCTAGCCAAAAATAACTTTTATCTAAATGATCTAAATGCCACCGCAAATACTAAAAATTTGCTCGTTAAATTTGAAAAAGACTTGCCTGCCGTAAATGTAGGCGAGGCAAATATCACGCTTAAAAACTCAAAGCTTAAATTTGATCTTATTTCGCCTATTTACAAAGGTAAAAAGCTTGATGGCTCAAGCGTTGTGATAAATAATATCTTTGATGAAAAAAGTGCAAATTTAGAGCTTTTTATAAAGACAAAATCGATCTATGATGAAGCTATAAATGAGATATTAAAAGCCTATAAGATCATCGTGCCAGTAAGGCAGCTTAGCGGAAAAATGGATGCTAGCTTAAAAATTTTGATAAAGCTTGATGAGAAAAGCTTAGAAAATTTTGATGAAAGAAGCGTCATTGCAAATGGAGAATTTAAGCTAAGTGACGCGATTTTAGAGATTGCTGGAAGTAAATTTAATACCAAAAATGCTCTCGTAAAGCTTATAAATACGACGAATTTAAACATAGATGCTACCGGCTTTGGACTTGAGTTTTTTAAAGCAAATGCCAAGGCTGATATAAATTTACAAAAAAGTACTGGCGAGATAAAAGGCGTGATAGAAAGCTTTGACCTAAAAGAGAAAAATGATGAAATTTTGGCCTTTAAAAATGAGCCATTTAGCGCATTTTTAGACTTTAGCAAGGCTGATGAAACTTTGCTTAAGATAGAGCCATTTGGACTTGATATGAGCTTTGGCAGTGAAAGTAAAATAGCAACAAAAAATAGTAAATTTTTCATAGAGAGCTCGCCTGTTTTAAAGCAAAACGGCGTGCTTGGTTTTGATGAGCTTAGTATAAAAAGTAAGGATTTTACTGATCTTGAAATTTTTGCCAAAGAGGTAAACTTTGACTTGCCGTTTTTAGATAAAAATGGCTCAAAGTACGAAAATGACGATCTTAAAATTTTAGTCTCAAAAGCTGGTGTGAAGGTAGATAGCGCAAGTAAAAAGCTAAGCCTAGACATAAAAGAAAAAGCCATAAACGTAAAAACTCAAGATCTAGATTTGCTAGTACTTGACGATAACAAAACCAGCGAGCAAAGCACTCCACTTGAGCTCTTGGCAAGAAACAGTGATATTATTTTAAAAGATTTAAACAAAACACTACCATTTACTAGCTTTAGCGCCGAGAAAAAGGGCAAAAGCATCTCACTAAATGGCCTAGCTCAGCAAGGTAGACTTGGCTATTTTAACGATGAAAAGAGCATAAGCTTAGACGCAACTGACATAAGTGGCGAATTTATCAACGATCTTTTTGGTATCAAGAGCTTTGAGGGCGGTAAATTTCGCTTAAAACTTCTTGGAGAAAACACAAAAGATTTTAAGGCAGAGGTGAGATTTTTTGGAACATATCTCAAGGACTACATCTTTTATCAAAAGCTGCTTAGCTTCCTAAACTCGGTACCATCGCTTCTTAGCTTTAAAACGCCTGACTTTAACGACAAGGGCTTTACTGTTAAAAATGGCAAAATTTTACTCACTAGAAAGGGCGACGTGATCGAGTTTTTAGCGATCGAGATGATAGGAACAAGTGCTGATATCGGCGGACGTGGCACGATTGATCTAAAGAGCAAAAAAATAAATATCGATCTTGAGCTAAAACTACTAAAAGATGCTAGCAGTATCATTGATAAAATTCCACTGGTAAATCAAATAATCCTTGGCAAGGACCGCTCGCTCTCAACCGTTATCGCCATACGAGGCACTACCGATAAGCCTGAGTACTCGACGCAGATCTTGCAAGACGCCCTGCTCTCGCCACTGAAGATAATAAGAAACGTGATTCAGGCTCCGTTTTTGATATTTGAATAAAGAAGTAGTTTTATGCTTTTAAGGGGCAAAATCATAAAAGAGAATTTTTATAGTGCCATATTAGTAGTCTAGACAAGTTATAGCTATTGTTTTGCTTGCTGGCAAGGCTTGATTAAATTAAACTGCGATTTAAATTTACTTCATCTCAAGGCGCATGAGATACATATCTTCGCCGTCAGTTACCTTTAAATTTTGGCTTTTGCACTTTGGACAAGTAAAGTCATTTTCGCTAAGTTCCCCACCAAATCCGCAATCCAAACACTCGATAACCACAGCTTGTAAATTTATCACAAGCTCGGCATTTTCGCAGATCGTGCCAGCTTTGTAGACATCAAAGGCGCTCTCTAGATAGTGTGGCTCTACTCCGCTTAAACGGCCAACCTTTATCTCGATCTTGCTTATCTCTTTAGCACTTTCTTTAGCGGCGTTTTTCTCACAAAGGCTGACTAAATTTTGAACGATGCTAAGCTCGTGCATTAGCAGATCCTTGGTAGTAGCTCGCCCTTTGGCGGCTCGAGAAATCTTCTTGATTTATAGACGTTTTCGATGATGACGCGCTCGTTTTTGGCCTCCATTACTTCGCCTATTATCATCGCATTTTTGTCAAATTCTCTTAAAATTTTAAGCGCGGCCTCGGCCTCGCTCTCATCAACAGCCATCACAAAAGTGCCCTCATTTGCAAGCTCATAAGGCTCAAATCCAAATAGCTCACAAACACCCATCACTTCGTTTGCTACCTTGATATTTTCTTCAAAAACCAAAATGTCAAATTTACTAAATTTAGCCCACTCATTTAGCACCGCACTTAGTCCGCCCCTTGTCGCATCGCGCATAGTTTGCGGCTTTATACCAGCGCTAAATAGCTTTAAAGAAACCTCTTTTAAACTCTTACAGTCACTTTTTAGATCAAGCCCAAGTTCAAATTCTTCTCTTGCTGCTAGCACCACACCGCCGTGCCTACCAACATCTCCAGATATTAAAATTTTAGCCCCTGCTTTTAAATTTTTAAGCTCCACGCCTTCACAAACTATCTCGCCGATGCCTGCTGTGTTTATAAAAATTTTATCGCATTTGCCCTTTGGCACGACCTTTGTATCACCACAAACTACGCTCACACCGCTCTCTTTACAAGTTTTTGCAAGAGAGCCAAGCACACGCTCGAGCTCCTCTACACTAAGCCCCTCTTCGATGATGAGCGAACAGCTTAGGTATTTTGCGCTTGCTCCAACCATCGCTAGGTCGTTTATTGTGCCGCAAGCTGCGATCTTGCCAATGTCACCGCCATTAAAAAAAATGGGAGTCACGACAAAGCTATCAGAACTAAAAGCAATCTTGCCGCCCAAATTTAATATCGCCGAGTCGTTGCTCTGCCTTAAAATTTCATTATCAAAAATTTTAAATATCGTCTCATTAATAAGCGAGTTCATCTCCTCGCCGCCTCCGCCGTGGCTTAGCATTATCTTTTTCATTAAATTCCTTAACCAACTCTTGCGTATTTGAAATACGCCGCACAAGCGCCCTCACTTGAGACCATGCACGATCCTATCGGATTTTGCGGGTTGCAGACCTTGCCAAAGACTTTGCACTCTGTTGGCTTTGCTAGCCCTCTTAAAATTTGCCCACAAATGCAAGCCTTGCTCTCGCCAGCGCTCTCTACGCTGCAGTCAAACTGCACTCTGGCGTCAAGGTAGACAAACTCATCTTTTAGTTTCATGCCGCTTTGCGCTATCTCGCCAAGGCCTCTCCAGACAAAGTCGCACGGCTCAAAGTACTTAGCTATGAGCTCTTTTGCCTTGAGGTTGCCCTCTTCTTTGACTGCCCTTGCGTACTCGTTATAGACTTCATAAGTGCCTGCGTTTTGCTGACGGACTAAATTTAGCACACTTGCCATTATATCAAGCGGCTCAAAACCGCTAATGGAGATAGGCCTTTTAAATTCGCTTGCCAGCTCTTTGTAAATTTTGCTACCCGTGATGACGCTTACGTGACTTGGTCCTAAAAATGCGTCTATCCTCACATTTTCATCGCTCATTATGGCTCTAACTGGTGCTGGGACGGTTACGTGATTTATATGAAAGTATAAATTTTTAATGCCCTCTTGCACCACTTTTTCAACCAAATTTGCACTCATCGGAGTCGTCGTCTCAAAACCGATCGCAAAAAATATTACCTTTTTGTCTGGGTTTTGCTTAGCTATATTTAGCGCATCAAGTGGAGTGTAAAGCGCTCTTATATCGTGTCCTTCGCCGCGAAGCTTTTGCAAGCTTGTCTTTGAGCCAGGCACTCTTAGCATGTCAGCTAACGTGCAAAAGATCACATTCTCCATGCTAGCAAGTTTACAGGCCTCATCTATGCGGCTCTTTGGCATCACGCAGACCGGACAGCCTGGGCCGTGGATGAAATTTATATGCTCTCCAACTAAGCTTGGCAGTGCAAACTTCATAATGCTATGCGTGTGACCGCCGCAAATTTCCATGATATTTAAGGGCTTTGTGCTCTCTTTTTGGATGAGCTTTGAAAGGGCTAGGATTAAATTTTTATCGCGAAAGTCATTGATAAGATCCATCAAATTTTCCCCGCGTTCATATCATCAGCGATCTTTTGATAGACCTCTAAACTCTCAAGCGCAAACTGCGTATCGATCTTTTGCATAGCGTATCCTACGTGGATTAGCACATATTCGCCAACTTTTACCTCTTCAGAGATGAGATCTAGGCTTACCTTTCTAGTAACGCCTAAAGTCTCAACGGTGGCAACGTTATTTTCATCTATTTCTATTACTTTTGAAGGGATCGAGAGACACATTATCTTAGCTCTTTTTTAAATTCCAAATAACTTATCCACTTATCGATACCTTCACCAGTTTTACTATCTATCACAAAGATATCGACCTTTGGATTTAGCTTTCTAGCGTCGTTTTTCACTCGCTCGATATCAAAGTCAAAGTGCGGCGCAAGCGAAGCTTTTGTGATAAGAAGCACGTCAGCAGCCCTAAACATCACTGGATATTTGCTCACCTTATCATCGCCCTCTGGCACTGAAAGAAGCACAGCGTTAAAGTGCGAGCCAACGTCATAGCTTGCAGGGCAGACTAAATTTCCAACATTTTCTATAAAGACTAGGTCAAGCTCATTTAGAGGCAGATGATGAAGCCCCTCATGTACCATAAATGCGTCCAAGTGACAGGTCTGACCTGTGCTTATCTGATGAGCCTTTGCGCCAGCTTTTACTATGCGATCAGCATCTTGATTTGTCTCCAAGTCTCCCTCAACAACGCCTATTTTAAATTTACCAGCCTTTATCGTAGCCTCTAAAAGCGTCGTCTTGCCAGCGCCTGGGCTACTCATCAAATTTACACAAAGTATCTTTTTCTCATCAAGATGTGCTCTGTTGTGAGCTGCCTCTTTGTCGTTTTCAGATAGAATTTTCTCTATCACGTCTATGGTTTTACTCTCGTTTAGCACAGGGTGTGCGTGAGCCTCGTGGCTATGTTCGTGCGCGTCATGAGCGTGATCTGTATGCCCATCATGAGTGTGTGGGTGCGAGTGAGTGGTACCATCAGCGTGAGTGTGGGCGTGGGCGTGATTACCCATTGAACAACCGCAATCTTTACACATTTTTTCATCCTTTTTTATTAATTTATGGAGATTTTAACTCTTAAATTTAAAAATAAAATTAAAATTTAGGAGTTTTTGCAAATAGATCAAAATTAATTAATTTATTTAAATTTTTATTTAAATTTAAAAATATAAATGAAATTTACACAAGAATTTTGACTAAATTTACTTTACTCTTTTTGCCTAATCTCATCCAACTTATCAAAATTTTCATCACCGAGTAGTTTTTTACTATTTTTTTGGACATTCTTTTGGATTATTAGATCCTTTAGTCTAGCCTTGCCATTATCCATCACCATCAAAACCGCATACGCATCAACGTCTTCTTCTCTCATTTCATCTTCAGTATTAGCTGCACTATCAGGCGACATATAAAAGTGCTCTATGCCGTATTTTACGAGCGAGTAGCCATCATATCTACCAGCTAAAAACACTCCATTTTCTGGCTTACTTGCACTAAATTTTGCAAAGCTGTAGGTGCCATTAACATCTGGTTTTAAAACAGCATAAACTCTAGCTCCATCTCTTGCTCTCTCATCGTATTGGTCGATATAGCGGTCATCTTTATCATTTTCGTCAAAATTTCTTGAGTGAAAATTTGAAAATTCATAGTTTAAATCAACATAATTTCCGCGAAAAAGATCTCTTGGATCGTAAAGACTTACCCTTACTCTTACCTCTTGCCCAAAATAAAGTGGCATAAGTGCGTAGCCAAGCATAATGCCAATAAGCAAAATTTGAAAAACTACAGCTACTATTAATACTTTTATCTTCATTTTTTACGTCCTTTTCTAGCGACAACTAGCACTATAAAAGCAAACACCATAAATAGCGCCGTAGCACCAATATAATCACCTATTAGCTGGAAATACCTCACGGCTGCAACCAAAAATATCATACAAAGACCAAGTTTTAACTCACCCTTTTTGATAAGAACCGCAGCTGTTATGATATTTGCGAGCGAGAAAAATATATTTGCGTAGCCAGGACCGTAGCTAAAGATAAATGGCAACGACACGAGCAGTGCCCCAAGCAGCAAACCACTCTTGTTTTTTTCTTTAAAAAATAGTGCAAAATAAGCAACACTAAATAGGATAAAGACAAAGCCAAAATTGCTTTTAAAAAACGACTTCACAAACCAAAGCTCTTCATCTCCAACCTCAAATAAATTTCTTTCTTCAAATAAAAATAGACAAAATAACAACACAAAAACGCCAAAATTTTTACCAAATTCTTTTGTAAATGCGCCAAGCCCTACTCTAAATTTATCTAGTAGCGGCGAAATGCTAATAAGTAAAAGTGCATAAGATAGCGATACGATCGCAACCATTGGAAGTCCAAACAAAAATCCATAATCAAATATCGCTCTAAAACCACTAATGTAGCCGCAAAATGAAATGATGTATATAAAAATATCTATAAAAAGCACAAAAGCAAGCCATTTTGAGTCGTCTTTGTAAAGCGTATATGCGCCAAGTACTATAAAAATGATAAAGCCAAAACCAAAGTCGCCCTGGTAAGCTATCATAAAAAACCAAACCGTCGCAAAGATAAGGCTTTGGGCTACCAACACACCTTTTTTACTAACAAAAGAAACTGCAAATGCTCCGATACTCCAAAGCAAAATACCACCGCTTGGCTCATCGCTAATGTTATAAATTTGGGCAATAAGTGCAATCGCTGCACCAAAGCAGAAATTTCCAAGAAAAAACATCGCTGTTGATAGATTTTCCTTTCCCTTTGCGAGATAGTAAATTCCACCAAAATTTACAAGCCCAAGTACAAACAACACAAGTGCCAAACGTCCTAGTCTAGGTATCTCTTCCCAATTTGCACCAACGAGCGTAAAAAAGGCTAGCGCAAAAAAGAGATATGCTACGAGCTTTAGGACAAAACTTATCTTGTCACTATGAGCATCAGGATCGATGTCATATAAATTTGCTATTTTTATAGCGGTCTCTTTATCGACTATACCGTCACTTTGCCACCGATCCAGCTCTTTTGTTAGAAAAATTCTATTTAAAAAGTTCATTATTCACACTCTCTTTTATAAGATATACAAAATACCAAATTTCTAGCCAGTGCCTTAAATGCCGTATTTATGTCCATTGACACTGCCTTAGTCTTTCAACAAAAAATATAATTGTGATTTAAAATATAAAAAAATACAGAAGCTAAGATGCCACCGATGATAAAAATTTTTAGCAAGGTAGCTTGGGCCAGACTCCTAAGCTTTGCTTTAAAAATTTCTCGCTTAAGCCTAAACCCAAGTAAAAATAAAAAAACGGCAATCAAACTATCATTTACCAAAAGGATAAGGGGCTTTTGTATCGGCGATCTGCCAAAATTTAGCCTTGTATCGATTTGTAAAAATGAGTTATAAAAACTGCTTAAAAAAATATTTTCAAAGATAAATGCCACTAAAGCAACAGCGATAAGAAAAATACCACCACTAACTTCACCTATAAAAAAATCCCAAAAATTCCTAAAACACATAAAGACCCTTAAAAAAACTAAAACCTAGGAATAGCTGCCCTTGTGAGTTTAGAAAATTTTACACCCTTTAAGCCGGCGATCCTTTCAGCAAAGCGTTCAATTTTGCCCGCCTCGCCTCTTATTGAAATCGTTTCTAAGCAGTTATGGTGATCGACATGAACATGGTTTGTGCAGATGATTTTCACATCAGAGCTATGCTCTATATCCATCTTTTTATTCACCAAATCGTTGTGATGATGCATATAAATGAGCGTCAAAACCCCGATCAACTCCTCGCTAGCGTCTTTCCAGCTATCACTTACGATCTTTTCACGTATCAAATCTCTCGTAAATTCGCTCCTAGAAGCATAGCCTTGTTCGCTAACCTTTTTATCTAGTTCGTCTAGTAACTGACTAGGTAAAGAAACACTAAAACGTATAACACTATCCATTTTCTGCTCCTTTCTCGTTTGATTACCGTTTATAATCATTATACATCACTTATTAGAAAATGTGGATAAATAATAATAAATTTGCCCTAAATTTACGTTAGAATCGTTGCTACAGAATTTTTTATTGATATAAAATTTCAAATTTGCTTTAGTAAATTTTTTGTAAATAAGTTCGAGTAAAGTCTTATTTTGAAAAACTCCGCCGCTTAGCAAAATTTCCATTTTTTCTTTTTTTGAAATTTCAAAAATAATATCAGCCAAGCCATTTATAAACGCCGTTGCAGCCACTCTTGGCTCATCTTTTAAAGTACTTTTAAAAGCTTCTTTAATGCCGATCACTCCATTATCTAGGCTAAATTTGTAACACGCATCTAAATTTTTATCATAAAGTGCTTCAAGCCTCATACCGCTCTCGCCCTCAAAGCTTGAGTGAAAAAGACCACAGATAATAGCACCAAATGCGTCAAATATCCTACCAACCGAGCTAGTCTTTACTAAGTTTAATCCTTTTTGCTCCATTTTTTTAAAATTTGCAAGCATTTTTTCATCAAAATTTACTAAAAATTTACTCGCTTCTTCTTCAAGTGAGTACTTCAAAATAATAGAATAAGCGATGAGATAGATATTTTTTATGCTATTTTCGCCACCAAATAAGCTAAATTCATCAAAATGATAAACTCTATTAAAGCCCTTTTTATCTAGCCTAAAAACCTCCCCACCCCAAATTTTGCCGTCTTCTCCGTATCCGGTTCCGTCAAAACAAAATCCGAGATACTCTTTGTCTGCTAGCTCATTTTCAAATATTACACTTAGTAGATGGGCGTAGTGATGTTGCAAATAGATGAGCTCAAAACCCTGTTCTTTTGCCCATTTTGTATTTAAAAAATTTGGATGCAAATCGGCTATAACTTTATCGATTTTTAGGCTGTAAGTCTTTTCAAAAAGGGTGAAAATGTCCTTAAACCTATCAAAAGTCGCCACGTTTTTTAGATCGCCGATATACGGGCTAATCATCAAAAGCCCGTCTTTATAGATGCAAAATGAGCTCTTTAGCTCCGCTCCAAGGGCTAAAAAGGTCCCTTTTTGCTTGAAATTTGTATGAATGAAATTTGGATTTAGCCCACGGCTCGTTCTTGTGAAAATTGTCTCATCACCAACGCAAAATGCGATACTATCGTCACTTGGCGAGTAAATTTCTCGGTCGTGATCAAGGTAAAAATCTATGACGTCACCTAGTTTTTCTCTTAGCTCACTCTCGTCTTTTATGACAACTTCACCTGAGATATTCGCGCTAGTTGCGATGATGTCGTGTTCTAAATAATCAAACAGTAAAAGATGTATGCCACTAAATGCGAGCATGACGCCAAGCTTGTTTAAATTTGGAGCGACGCTTTTTGCGATATTTGAGCCATTTTTTGCCTCAAGCAAGACGATTGGCTTTAAATTTGAAGTAAGAAGCCTGGCCTCTGCTTCTGAAATTTGCGCTATTTTTCTAGCATTTTCTAAATTTTTACTCATTAGGGCAAAGGGCTTGCTTGGGCGGTGCTTTCTAGCTCTTAGCTCGCTAACTGCGGCTTCATTTGTCGCATCACAAATCAAATGAAAGCCACCAAGCCCTTTAATGGCTAAGATTTTGCCCTCGTTTATGAGCTTAGCCGCATCTTTGGCCGCTTCGTTTTTACTAGCCAAGGCTTTACCAAATTTATCTTTTAGATAGAGCTTTGGTCCACAGTTTGGGCAGGAGATCGGCTCTGCGTGATAGCGGCGGTTAAGCGGATCTTTATACTCGCTCTCGCAAAATTTGCACATTTTAAACTCATTCATCGTCGTATTTACCCGGTCATAAGGCAATGCTTTGATGATGGAAAATCTTGGTCCGCAGTTGGTGCAGTTTATAAATGGATATTTGTAGCGTGGATTTGTGGAGTCATAAAACTCGCGCAAGCAGTCGTCACAAAGCGCGTAATCAGGCAAAATAGGCGCTTGCTTGGTCGCTGCCTTTGAGGCGATGATCTCAAGCTTTTTATAAATTTTATCTATCTTAAATTTCTTTAGCTCATCGATCCTGGCAAGGGCTGGCAGCTTCTCATAAAGCTCTTTTTCAAAAGCCAAAAAGTTAGCCTCATCGCCGCTAAAATTTAGCTTCACGCCCTCATCATCGTTGTAAATTTCGCCAACAAGCTTAAATTTATCCGCTAAAGTATAGACAAAAGGTCTAAAGCCCACACCTTGAACTAAGCCTTTGATCTCATATCTAAAGCTTGATCTCAACGCCAAATCCGGGGTCAAAATTTGTTTTTATATTTGGGTTTAGGTGCTTTTTTATCAAGTTGCTAACTACCTTGTTATAAAATAGATCCCCGCCTAAAGTAACATTTTTAATGCTAAATTTATCTCGTTTTTCATAGCTAAAATCACTCAAAAAATGCGCTAAAGACTCGGTGCAACCAAAGCTGATATTCTTCTCTCCAGCGCCAGCAAGGATGAATGAAATGATACTTTTTACAAACTTAACCCCGTCTAAACCAAAGTCATCTTTCATCTTATAATCGATCCTAACTCCCTTTTGACCGCTAAAATCAGCTGCCATAAGAAGCAAATTCTCCCCTGCTTTTTTAAAGTCATCGCATAAGCCAAGTATGCGCCCAGCTATGCAAAATAGCGAGAAAAAGCTAGCATTTGAGCTAAATTTACCGCTCGGCAGAGTATGCTCGTTACTGAAGTTTTCAAGTAGCCTTTCACCACCCTCATCAGCTCTTATGAGCTCATAAATTTCTTCAAAGCTACTAAATTTTGGCAAAAATAGAAGCTGCGTTTTGCTTGATTTTGAAAGCAGGCAAATTTCATCATCGCTAAATTTGCTAAATTTTAACCCCAAAGCTATATCACCAAAATTACTAAGCTCAAATTCCTCATCTTTTGTATAAAAAAATGGGCTTAAAACTGCGCTACTTTCAAGCAGAGTTAGTCTTGAAAGAGCATTTTTTTGCTCCTTTACTTTAACGCTTAAAAAGCTAAAATTTTCTTTATTTAGCTGCTCACAAATGGCATAAAGAAAAAGATCGTTTGGTGCCATCACGTCAAAAAATAGCGGCGCGTCCTTATAATTTTGCCTATAAATGGCTGTCGTCTTTAGTGCTAAAAGTGGCTTTTCAAAACTAGCTAGAAATGTCAAAGCTCTATCATCGGCAATAAAAATTTTTGGTAGCTGTTTTAAATTTACAGACATCAAGAAATTTGCGTCAAAATTTACGCCAAGAGAAATTTCATATAAATTTTTATCTTGCTCTATGCAAACGCTCATACCATTTTTTAACAAATTTAGGCAGGTTTTCAGCTTGTCATTAAAATTATCAAGCGTTATCTCACCCTCAAATTTACTCTCACATAGCACGCCACTTTCATTTAAGATAGCCTTTTCGCTAGCCAAAAATGTGCTCGCTTGAGTCGGAGTTAGACCGCCAAATTTTATCTCATTTATCTTGCTATCTTCATCAAGCTCACTTGCAGCCAAGACCTCACTGTGCTTTATGAAAAGACTAAATGGCAAGAGCGCACTTGCTTTATTTGCCACGCTCTCAAGCTCACTGGCGTCTCCACTTACCTTTAGACAAATTTCATCTTCTTTGCACTTTAGGCTATGAGCTAGATCGCCAGCAAGCAAGCGTAAAAATGGCACTAGAAACGAAGCGTCCTTGTGGCAAGTAAATTTAAAAGCAAGTATCATTTTAAACCTTTTTTAGCGTATTCATCAACGATATCATTTAGGGTGAAATTTGCTACTTTTTCACACTTAAAATCAAGCTCTTTTAAGTGATCAAGCAGCGTTTTTTCTAAAATATTAGAAGCGTTTATAACCTCATCTGAGAGGCTAAAATTTGATGATTCTATGCGGCTAGGCACGATGCCTAAAATTTTAGTCGTAGGTCTATCGCCTGCAAGCTCCATTAGATGAAGGGTCTGGAGCATCTCGATCTCATGAGCCGAGCCGTCCCAGCTGATAAAATTTGGTACATTTAGAAAATCAAAAAAATAAACATCGCCCACGCTTGCGCCATTTGCGCTAATGCAATCAACGACGATAAGATAGTCAAATTCGCTTATTATGTGAGTTAGGGCGAGGGCTAAAGTGCCCCCGTCCATTAATGTAAGCTCGTTTTTAGAACTTGTAAATTTATAGTTTTTAGCCATCAAATTTACAAAATGAACACCTATACCCTCATCGGCAAACATCACGTTGCCGATACCAAGAACCAGCACTCTCATCAGTGTTCTTTTACAAATTTATAGCCACTAACGATGGCGTCCATTGCTCCATTTTTACCTTTAACAGCGTTAAATACCGCCATATAAACATGAATCGGCACAAATATCATAATGACCCACATACAAATTCTATGTATCGTTCTAACATTTGCTAGTCCGCCCATAAGCTCTTCAAAAAACCTAGCTGGCTCATAAAGCGCTCCGCCAAGTCCCTCATGATAAACATGAACATAAAGCACAAGACCGCTTAGGCAAATAAGAGTCAAAACAAGATAAAAGAAAAAGTATGAGGCAAACTGCAAAGGATTATAAACGCCCCTTAAATGCGGATGTGGCCCCATAAAAAGATAATACTTAATCTGTGCGATCCAAATTTTTGGATTTAGAAAATCAACCACGCTCATCCACTCTTTTTTGCTATGTTTATCAAAGACAAATAGATAAAATTTAAAGATAAACGCCGCTATTAGCACAAAGCCAGCGATCTGGTGAGTCATACGCCACTTTGCTTGCATAAAATTTGTAGGCTCGCTCGTGATCTCTGGACTCACAAAAACGTATGAGATATAGTAGCCGCTCACAACTAAAAGTGTGATCGCTGCAAATCTAATCCAGTGTGTCAGCCTAACGCCGATGGAGAATTCGTATTCGCTGATCCTGTCAGCATTTTTATGTGACATATTCTCTCCTTACAAATTTGGATTTATCTTATAAGTACTCAAATCATTTCCCTTCGTATCCATAACATGCACAGCACACGCGATGCAAGGATCGTAAGAGTGAATTTTTCGTATTATCTCAAGTGGTTTTGAAAGATCAGCGATCTTTAAACCAACTAAGCACGCTTCGTAGCTTCCCATTTGATTTTGTGCGTCTTTTGGAGAGGCATTCCATGTGCTTGGCACGACTGCTTGCCAGTTTGTGATAACACCATCTTTTATGCGGCACCAGTGGCTAAGCGCACCCCTTGGAGCATTGCCTTGAAAATTTCCTTTGTACTCTTTTTTGTTATCGATTACATATTTTGCGCAAGTCTCTTGATCTGATTTTAAATTTTCTACCAAGGCATTAAATGCATCCATTGTATGCTCTGCAACTACTTTTGCCTCAAGCATACGAGTAGCGGTTCTGCCTAGAGTTGAGAAAACTGCACTTAATGGCAAGCCACTCTTTGCTAAAAATTCGTCAACTACTTTTTTAACTCTCTCGTTGCCTCTAGCGTAGTTTATAACGATACTTGCTATTGGACCTACTTGCATAGGCATGCCATCATATCTTGGTGCTTTAATCCAGCTATATTTACCTTTTGTATCAAAAAGCTTACTATGAGCTAGTTTGCCCTCGGCGTCTATGCTCTCGCCGTCAATAAGGCCTGTGTAGTTTGCCTCAGTCTCGCCATCATATGGATGAAGCGCTTTGTCATTTTTATACCAAGCTCTTGTCGCCTCTTCTGTGATCTTGTCTTCGTCTATGTCATAAACCTTGCTAAGATCGCCATTTAAGATATAGCCACCTTTAAATAGATGGTCATTTTTGCCAATCAAAAACTCATCATAGCAGAATAAATTTGCCACACCAGCATCGTTTAGAACGCTTGGCTCATTACCATAGGCTTTAGCCGCCATCAAGATATCTGGATAGTAAGCTCTATCAACAAATTCTTTGATCTCGGCAAATTTGCTCATATATTCGCCCATTCTAGCTGGATCCATAAGGTCCATCACGCAAGTCACGCCGCCAACTGTTAGGCTTTGTGGATGTGGGTTTTTCGCGCCAAAGATCGCCATCATCTGAGCTGCTGTTCTTTGAATTCTAAGGCACTCTAAGTAATGTGAGAGGACGATTAAATTTTGCTCTGGCGTAAATTTATATGTGCTATGTCCCCAGTATGCGTTGGCAAATGGTCCAAGATTGCCCTTTTTAACAAAGGCTTCAACCCTCTCTTTTACCTCTTTTAGCTTGTCAGCTCCTGTGGCAAATGGCAAATCAGTGTATTTAAACGCCTCTTCGCTAGCTTTATGCACATCTGCGCTCAGTGCGGAGACCACGTCTGCCCAGTCCATGCCGTGGAGCTGATAAAAGTGCACGATGTGATCGTGAAGATATAAAGCTGCGTTCATAAGCGTTCTAGTTAGCTCTGCATTTAACGGAGGCTTGATACCAAGAGCATTTTCAACTGCGATGATACCTGCTCGGTAGTGTGAGTATGTACAAACGCCACAAATTCTTTGCATAAAAAAGCCAGCATCTCTTGGATCTCTGCCTTTTACGATCTGCTCTAAACCACGCCAAAGAGTTGAGCCAGAATACGCCTCTTTTACGACATTATTTTCATCTACAACAACTTCTATTCTTAAGTGTCCCTCGATACGTGTTATAGGGTCTATTACTATTCTTTTTTCACTCATTTTTTCGCCTTATTCTTTATCTTTACTCATAGAAGCTATAACAGCGTGAGCTGCTATACCAATGCCGGTAAGAGCTAAAATTCCGATGCCAACTTTATCGCTGACGTTATCAGCTCCAAGACCTAAAACAGTATCAAAGAGTCTATCTGCCATAGGCTCTTCAAATGGTCCCATCGTATCCCAAAAGTCTGGCTCTGAGCAGCCTATACAGCCGTGTCCCGCTTGAACTGGCCATGATGTGTGCTGGTTAAATCTCTCGCGTGAGCAGTTATTAAATGTATATGGACCTTTGCAACCTACTTTGTATAAGCAGTAGCCATTTTTTGCACCTTCATCGCCGAAGTTTTGGACAAACTCGCCAGCGTCAAAGTGACCACGTCTTTCGCAAAGATCGTGAATTCTTAAGCCATAAGCCCATTTTGGCCTATTATAAACATCAAGCGCTGGAAGTGTGCCAAAAAGTAAGAAGTGAAGCACGTTGCCAACGATATTTTTCTCACTTGGTGGACAGCCCGCAACATTAATAACTGGCTTATCAGTGACCTTTGAAAGTCCTACTGAATTTGATGGATTTGGCCTTGCAGCTTGAATGCCACCAAAGCTAGAACAGGTGCCGATCGCAAAGATAGCAGCTGCATCTTTTGAAGCATTTACAGCATGAGTTTTACCTGTTGTGCCATGAGGTCCAACTGTTAGGAAATTTTCAGTCGCACCAGTTGGAATACCTCCCTCAACTAGTAGGATGTATCTGCCTTTATACTTTTCAATAGCACTTTCTAAATTTTCTTCAGCCTGCCAACCAGAAGCTGCCATGATAGTTTCGTGGTATTCAAGGCTTATGTAGTCAAATATAAGACTATCTATACTTGGAGCATCGGTTCTTAGTAAGCTCTCGCTACAGCCTGTGCATTCTGCCATATGAAGCCATATCACAGGAAGCCTATCGCTAAGCTCAGCAGCACGAGCAACCATCGGTGTCATCGCACTTGGTAGAGCCATAAAAGCTGTCATCGCACCAGCCCACTTCATAAAATCACGCCTCGTAAAGCCCTTCTCTTTTAAAAGCTGCGCAATACTCGAGTCGCTTTTCATCTTAGGCAACGCACTAAGCTCACTTAAGCGTCTATCTATCTTTTGACACAAGTCATTATTCATATAAGCTCCTTTGCTTGAAAATTTTACTTTTGTTAATAATATCTTTGTTTAAAGAAGCAAAAAATTATTTTATAAAATTAATATTTATAATTAAATAAATTTTAACTAAAAAATCTAAAATCCCCTTTTTGCGATATATTTTCAAAATATAAAAAATAATATTTTGAGGAATTTTATTTTGTTTTGATAAATTTTCAATATTTTAAGTATATTATTCTGAAAATAAATATCAACTATAATTTTTAAAAATTTAGCATATTTAAGGCGAGAGAAATTTTTGAGATATAAATTTTTAAAAGCCCAAATTGATTAAATTTTAGGCTTTTAAAGTTGCATTAAAATGGCCAGATAGCTTCCATAAGCCTTGTACCCCAAGGTTTTTTGGTAGATTTGTCTAGCTCGCCCTCTGTTTTATACAAAATTTTGGCATCAGCTATGTATTTTGAGTCAATTTCGTTGTTTTGTGAGATGTCGTAAGGTCTGATGACACCACTTACTTGCATGATCTGCTTTTCACCATTTATAAGTAGCTCGCGACTACCCTCGATGAAGTAATTGCCATTATTTAGGATTTTTATAATCCTAGCTGAAATGGTTGCGGTAAATTTCTCGCTTCTATTACTCGTGCCACTTCCTGTAAATTTGTTTCCACCACCTGCTTTAAAGCCGATGTCGCCGTATTTGTTTAGATTATCAGCTATATTTGAAAGTGGAGCGGCTCCAGCCGTAAATACACCGCCACCAAGCGAGATAGTGCTATCTTTGTTGGTACTTTTGCTACCAGTTGAAGTTTGGCTTGCATTTTCTGAGATAACGATAGTCACGATATCATTTACATTCATAGCCTTTCTGTCTGAAAAAAGAGGATTTTCGCCCTTTCCAAAGAGGCTGCCAGCATTGCTTTGTCCGGTGCCACTATCTTTTGAAGGGAGTTGCTCGACATAAACCGGGGGTTTCATATTGATATGAGGATCAGCGCTTGGTGTGCAACCAGTGCAAATAATGCCCGCAGATAAGACGAGCCAAATCGTTTTATGGTTCATAAAAAATGCCTTAAAATAAGTATCTTTGTGCTAAAATTAAGCAATTTAAGTTCCTAAAAAGGTCGCAAATGAAAAGTTGTTACGTTTTTACAGACAAAAATTTAGCACATCTGCAAGAAATTATAGCTACAAAATTCAAAAAAGTTGAGATTTTTAAGATAATCCCAGATGAAAACGATAAAAATAACTTAATAAATTCAAATGAAAAAGAATTTTTTCTAAAATTTATAGATAAATTTGAAGAGTTAAAAGCCAAAAGCGACTTTGTCATAGTCCTTGGCTGTGAGAGCTTTAGTGTCTTTGGCAAAAGCGAGCTAAATTTAAAGCTAGCTAGAAATTTAAACGCACCAGTTTTTGATGAAAACGCAAGCGAGCTAAAAGCGCTAAATCCAAACTCAAAGCTTCTAATCACCGATAAGATAGATGAAATTTTAAACTATAAAGCAGATATCATCACGCCATTTAAATTTCAAAGCTTGCTTCTAAAAAGAGCTAAAGTTGCAAACAAAACCGTTGTTTTACCAGAGAGCGACGATGAGAGAATTTTAAAAGCAGCTCACATCGTGCTAGAAAAAGGTGCAGCAAATATAATATTGCTAGGACTTGAAGATGAAATTTCAAAAAAAGCGACCGCTTTGGGGCTAAATTTAAGCAAAGCCAAAGTGATCAATCCAGAACAAAATGAGCTGACAGACGAATTTGCAAAGAAAATTTATGAGCTAAGAAAGCACAAAGGCGTGGACGAAGTCAAGGCAAACGCACTTGCTAAAGATAAAATTTACTTTGCTACGATGCTAATTCATGAAGGCATAGCCGATGCCTTGGTAAGTGGCGCTACGATGAGCACGGCTGATACGATCCGCCCAGCCTTGCAGATAATAAAAACAAAGCCAAATGTAAGTGTGGTAAGTGGGGCATTTTTCATGGCACTTGAAGAGGAAATTTTACTCTTTGCAGACTGTGCTGTCACGCCAAATCCAAGCGCAGATGAACTTGCTAGCATCACGCTAAGTAGTGCTCAAACAGCAAGCGCCTTTGGCCTTAACCCAAAGATTGCTATGCTGAGCTACTCTACGGCTGATAGTGGCAGTGGGGCTGATGTGGAATTTATAAAAGAAGCTGCCAAAAAGGCGAGCGAGCTTGATGCAAATTTAAAGATCGCAGCGCCAATTCAGTTTGACGCAGCAGTTGATCTAAGCGTGGCTAGTAAAAAGATGCCAAACTCAGAGGTTGCTGGGCATGCAAATGTCTTTATCTTTCCAAATTTAAACTGCGGAAACATCTGCTATAAAGCGGTTCAGCGAAGCGCAAACGCTCTAGCCGTGGGTCCGATACTTCAAGGGCTAAAAAAGCCAGTTAATGACCTAAGCCGCGGTTGCCTCGTTGAAGACGTGGTAAATACTATCTTAATCAGCGCCATACAAGCAGGAGAATAATATGAGAATTTTGGTTTTAAACTCGGGTAGTAGCTCAATAAAATTTCAACTTTTTGCAATGGATACCAAAACCAGTCTAGCAAGCGGTCTAGTCGAGCAAATCGGTAGCTCCAGCTCAAGAGCGGTACTAAAAGCAAATGGCGAAACCTACGAGATAAAACGCTTCATAAAAGATCACCATGACGGACTTGAGGCGATGAACGAGCTCTTTGTCACTTCACACACCTTGCACGATCTAAGCGAACTTGATGGTATCGGACATAGGATAGTTCACGGCGGCGAGAGCTTTTTTAGCTCAATGATCGTTGATGATAGTGTCATCAAAAAGATCGAGGAGATAAGTCCGCTTGCCCCACTTCACAATCCAGGACACCTTGCTGGCATTAAAAACGCGATGAAAGAGAGCAAAAATGTGCCTCACGTGGTCGTTTTTGACACGGTATTTCATCAAAGCATGCCAGAGTACGCCTACCGCTACGCTCTACCTTATGACGTTTGCAAGACTCATCACATCAGAAAATACGGCTTTCATGGCACATCACATAGATATGTTTGTAAGCAAGCGGCCAAAATGCTTGGTATAGAATTTGATAAATTTAATGCCATCTCGCTTCATCTAGGTAACGGAGCCTCAGCCTGTGCGGTACAAAACGGCAAAAGTATCGATACCTCGATGGGGCTTAGCCCACTTGAAGGGCTCATAATGGGTACAAGAAGCGGCGATATGGACCCAGCTGTAGTAATTTACTTGCTAAATATCGGCGTTTTAAAATGGAACGAGATAGATAACTTTTTAAATAAAAAGAGCGGACTTTTTGGAATTTGTGGCTCAAGCGACATGAGAGAGGTTGTGGCCAAAATGCAAGACGATGAGCGAGCAAAGCTTGCTTTTGAGATGTTTTGCTACCGAGTGAAAAAATATATTGGCTCATATTACGCCATTTTAGGACGCGTTGATGCACTTATATTTACTGGCGGTATCGGCGAAAATGCACCAAATACAAGGCAAAAAATTTGTGATGAACTAAAGCATCTTGGCATTCACATAAATCACGATCTAAATTTCCAAGACTTGCGAGGCGAGAGATGCATAGACGGGGATGACGCTAAGATAAAAACGCTCATCATCCCAACAAACGAAGAGCTAGAAATCGCGATAGAAACGGCTAGAGTAATAAAAGAGAGCAAAGCCAAATAAATAGATGTTTAAGCCAGACTTGATATATAAATTTTAAGCCTAATTAGTTTTAAAATAGAATTAGCATTATTTTTATACTACCAGATAAAAAGCTTTTGCGATTTTAAGCTCGCAAAAGCTTACAATCAATTTTTCTTAAAAAATCTCAAAATTTTTGCTTGGAGTTTAAACTGATCTGAAAGCTCCATTATCGGGTAAGCTCCAGCGTATTTTTTGCCACCAGGCAGGTCTTTACTAACGCCTCCACGTGCAGCGATCTGCGCGAAGTCACCCACTTTTACATGACCAGCTGAGCCGCTTTGTCCGCCCATTACGACGTTTCTGCCTAGCACTGTTGAGCCAGCAAGGCCAGTTTGTGAGACGATGAGGCAGCCATTTCCAAGTTCGCAGTTGTGACCTATTTGAACGAGATTGTCTATCTTTGTGTGGTTTGCGATCATCGTGCTTTCAAAGACGCCGCGATCTATCGTAGTGCAAGCACCGATCTCGACATAATCGCCTAAAACTACATTGCCATTGTGATAAATTTTTACATGTTCGCCAGTTTTTGTATGCGCATAGCCAAAGCCATCGCTTCCGATCACACAGTTTGCCAGCAGATGACACTCATTACCGATGACGCAGTCGTTGTAGATGACTACGTTTGGGTGGATGATGCAGTTTTTGCCAATAGTTACATTATCGCCCAAAAATGCTCCAGCCATGACTATCGTATTTTCACCAATGCTCACATTTGAGCCGATATAGACATTTGGCATTATCTTTGCACCCTTGGCAATATTTGATGGCTTTGGCTCACAAAAAAGCGGCTTAGCATAATCTTTGCTAAGCAAGGCAAATGCAAGGTGTGGGTTATCGCAGACAAGTGCGACCATGCCAGCTGGCACCAAGTCTAAAAGCGATTTTGTCACCAAGATGGCTCCAGCGTTTGACGTACTTATAAATTTTGCATTCTTCTCGCCATCACAGTATGTTAGCTCAGCTTTATTTGCATTTTTTAAAGAATTTAGAGCAAAAATTTCTATATCTTCTCCGCTAAAAGTAGCGTTAACTTTTAAAGCTATTTCACTTAGTTTCATCATATATCCATTATCACAGATCCGCCGCGTACGACGTCAACTGGGTTAAATTTCTTTATAGATTTTAAAAAGCTCTCTATCCTGCTCGCATCGTCAGCCACCATGACGACTATGTAGTTTTCATTTGTGTTTGTCACGATGCCGTTGTATGCCTTTAGTATTGCTTCAAGGCCAGCAAAATTTTCACCAAGCGGAATTTTTACGAGCGCCATCTCTTTTTCGACAAATTCGCCACTTTCTATAACTTTATATGTAGGTATGAGCTTGTGAAGCTGCTTTACGATCTGCTCCAAAACTCTCTCATCGCCACTTGTTACGATGCTTAGCCTTGAGAAGTTGCTCTCAGGTATTGGAGCAACTGTGAGCGTGTCGATGTTGTAACCCCTGCCCGCAAAAAGCCCAGAAATTCTAGCCAAAACGCCGTGTTCATTTAAAACTATAACTGATATCGTTCTTCTTATACTGCTCATTTTTCTTCCTTGCTCTTTAATATCATATTATAAATCGCAGCCCCTGCTGGAACCATAGGAAGCACATCCTCAAAGCGGTCGATCCTAACGTCGATCATCGCTGATTTTTTGCTATCGATCGCTTCTTTTAAAGCCTTTCTAAACTCATCCTTACTCTTGCAAACAAAGCCAACTCCGCCAAATCCTTCAGCGATCTTTACAAAATCAGGCTGCAAGCTAAGATCAGTCGATGAGTAGCGTTTTTCATAGAAAAATGTCTGCCACTGACGAACCATGCCTAAGAAGTTGTTGTTTAAAATGATGTTTATAACAGGCATATTTATCTCATGAGCAGTCATTAATTCTTGGATATTCATAAGTATTGAGCCATCGCCTGTAAAATTTATAACAAGATTGTCTGGTTTTGCACATTTTGCGCCGATCGCTGCAGGGAGGCCGTATCCCATTGTGCCAAGTCCGCCACTTGTGACAAGCTGTCTTGCTCGGTTAAACGGATAAAACTGCGCCACCCACATTTGGTGCTGACCGACGTCTGTTGAGATTATCGCATCAGCTCCTGCTATCTTCGCGGTCTCTTCGATGACCCATTGTGGTTTTAAGACCTTGTCGCTATCTGTGTAGCCAAGTGGATTTAGTTTAGAATATCTATCTAAAATTTCTCTCCAAGGTGCGTAGTTTTCAGGCTTTGCATTGACTTCTTCATAAAGCTCAGTTAGCACGTTTGTAAGATCGCCAACGATTGGATAGTGAGCGTTTATGATCTTTGAGATAGAGCTTGGATCGATATCGATGTGAATTATCTTTGCATGTTTGGCAAACTCATCCGTCCTGCCAGTGATCCTGTCACAAAACCTAGCTCCAAGCGAGATGAGAAGGTCGCACTCACTAAGTGCCATATTTGAAGCGTAGCTACCATGCATGCCTGCCATGCCTAAATTAAACTCATCTTTTGCGTCAAGTACGCCAAGAGCCATCAGTGTCTCGACTGCAGGAATACCTGTTTTTTGCATAAATTTACGGATGATATTGCTAGCTCCAGATGCGATCGCACCACCACCGATGTATAGAAGCGGCCTTTTAGCTTCATTTATCGCAACTGCTGCTTTTTTTATCTGTTTTGAGTTACCCTTATAGGTCGGTTTGTAACTTGGGATAGAAATTTCTTTTGGATATACAAAATCTCCAAGTCTTGATGTGATATTTTTTGGGATATCGATATGAACCGGTCCTGGACGGCCTGATCTTGCGATATAAAAGGCTTCTTTTATGATACGAGGTAGCTCTTCAACGCTATTAACTAAAAAGTTATGCTTAACACAGGGGCGTGAAATGCCGACTGCATCGATCTCTTGAAAAGCATCTGTGCCGATCATAAATGTTGGCACTTGACCACTTATAAGCACGATAGGAATACTATCACTATAAGCTGTTGCAAGGCCAGTGACTGCATTTGTAAAGCCAGGGCCACTTGTCACAAAAGCAACGCCAACTTTACCGCTAACCCTTGCATATCCATCTGCCGCATGTACGGCTGCTTGCTCGTGGCGAACCAAAACGTGTTTAAAATAAGTCTGCTTATATGTTTCGTCGTAGATATTTAAAGCTGCACCGCCAGGATAGCCAAAAACTATCTCAACGCCCTCTTCGTGCAAGGCCTCGCTTATCATCTGTGAACCAGAAATCTGTTTTATCATCACTTTAGCCTTTTGATAAATTTATCGCAGATTATATCCCAAAGCATTTTAAATCCATTTTAACTTTCTAGCGAATTTTAGGTATTGCTTTGATTTTATTGAAAAATTTTTAACCAGTTTAAAAGAATAATACAAAATATTTTACATAAAATTAAACATATTATTTTTAGTAAAATTGATAAATTTAAGTGAGCAAAGATTATAAAATTTTAAGAGCTAAAACTCATTTGTATAAATTTTAGGCTTAATTTTTTAATTAAAATAAGCCTAAAATTTTGCTTCATTTTTTATATCATTTAGCTTCTTAACGGCTTCGTCAAAGTTATCAGAATTTATGAAAACATTAATATTCTCATTTTTCTTATAGACTTTGTCGTAGTATTTTGTGAGTAAAATTTCAGCTACTTTAGCAATATCATTTTCATTAAATTTAGCTACGGCTTCATCCCTAGCCTCTTTATCGATAAATGGCGAAATTTTCTTTATGCATTCATCAAAAAAGGTCTTATCCACACTTTTATAATCGCTTGTGATGCATGAAATTCTATTTTCTAAACTTGCGCTCACTTCAATATTAATGCCACTACGCATCGCCTCATAAAGGCTCTTTGGAAGAGTAAGTGAGCCGATCCTTCTACTCTCGCCCTCGATAAAGCAAATTTCATCTTTTAGCGCGATGAGCTTTTCAAATAACGCATCTTCAAAGCTTTTTTGGCTCGGCTGCGCGCCATTTATCGCCCCAAAGACAGAGCCTAAATGATTTGCCATAGCTTCAAGGTCTATTGACGGGCTTAGAGTCCTTATTAGCTTACTTTTATAGCAGCCAGTATTTCCAAAAAGAGTGATAAATTTTGTGCTCAAAGGTCGATTTAGAAATTCTAAAACGTGATTTCTATAAGCTTTATAGCCACCACTAAGCCTAAAAACTCTATATCCTATCATGCTTAGAACATAGCCAATAGAATTTGATCTAAGCCCACCTTTAGCGCAGTAGATACCAATAGCTGAACCAACCTTGACTCTTTTATAAACCTCATCAATGATATTTTGTAAATTTTTACAGATATATTTTGCACCAAGGCTCTTTGCTAGGGATCTATCGCTTTTATAGAGCGTGCCTACCTCTTTATGTTCTGCATCATTTAAAGCATATAAATTTATGGCATCTTTTATGTGAGAATATAAAAATTCATGTGGCGATCTTGCGTCTATTAAAATTTCAAAAGAGCTTCTTTTCTCTAGCCACTGCCCTACATCAAGCTCAAATAACGGCACTAAACGCCTTTTTTAGTTTCTCAAAAAGTGGATAAAATGGTGTGCCATTGACTCTCACATCAGAGATAGTGGTTATAAAATTTGTATCTCCGCTCCACCTTGGCACAAGGTGATAATGCACATGCTCAGCTATGCCAGCTCCCGCTGCCTTGCCTAAATTCATACCTATATTTACGCCATTAGCATAAAGCTCTTTTTTTAAAATTTCAACTCCAAGCCTTACAAATTTACTCATCTCAAACCAAGTCTGATCATCAAGCTCTTCGATCTTGTCGGTATGCTGATTTGGTATTATCATAAAATGCCCTGGAGAATACGGATATAAATTCATAATCCCAAAACAATGTTTAGCTCGAAAAAGCACACCATTTTTATCATCATCATCTGAGTTTATAACATCACAAAAAACACAGCTATCTTTTTTAGTGCTAAAGTATTCGCTTCTCCAAGGGGCACAAAGGTGCTGCATTACTCGCCCTCCTTTATCTTTTTGACGGCATTTTTTATATCATCTTGTCTCATAAAATGCTCTCCTATCAAGAAAGCATCTACGCCTATTTTGCTTAGCTGCCTAAGCTGTTCATGCTCGTAAAGACCGCTTTCAGCGACTATTATCTTGCCATTTGGTAAAAGTGGTATGAGCTTCTCACAAAGGCTCATATCCATCGTAAAATCATCTAAATTTCGGTGATTTATGCCTATTATATTTGCTCCTGCAAATATCGCTTTTTTCACATCGCTCACATCATGTGTCTCGACTAATACCTCAAGACCCAAGTGGTGCGCGTACTCAAGTAGTTCTTTTAGCTCGTTTTGAGTTAATGCTTTTGCAATGAGCAGGATAAAGTCCGCTCCATAAACAAGAGCTTCTAAAATTTGATATTTATCAATAATAAAATCTTTTCTAAGGATCGGCCTTGATGCGTAGCGACGAACCTGCGTGATGTACTCGATGTCGCCTTTAAACCAATGTGGCTCAGTCAAGATACTAAAAGCATTTGCGTATGGCTCGTATTCCTGAGCGATTTTTATCGGTTCAAAATCTTCTCTTATCACACCTTTGCTTGGGCTGGCTTTTTTGATCTCAGCTATGATTTTTATCGGCTCATTTTGACTTGCTCTAAGAGCATTTAAAACATCTCTTGGCACGTATGGATTGTACGCGAGCGAGCGACCAAGCCACTCCTCAGGGAAGTCTGCTTTTCTTTTTTCAAGATCATCTTTAGTTTTTTTAATTATCTCATCAAGTATCATTTTTTAAGCCTTTTATTTAGATTTATTATACAGCGCTCTATTAGGTGCAAATGCTCTTTTGCCTCCTTTGAAGCTCTAAAATCAACATCCTTCATTGCATACTGCATAATGCTTTTTGCCTTTTTGCACTCACCAAGCTTAAAATATCCCCACGCTAGCGAATCCTCATAATAGGGCGACTCAGGCGAGATGGCAAGTGCCTTTTGCACAAGCTCTATACCTTTTCTAGGATCGATGTCATGATCTATCAGCAAGTAGCCATAATAGTTAAAAAACATATCATTTTCTAGTTTTGGCACGCTAGCTTCAAATTTATCTAAAATTTCAGCCATTTTTTGTTCATCTAAGTTGTCTTTATTCATCTCGTATTCGTAAATCGCGGCTTTTGCTAAAAAATTTAAATCCCTGCTATCGTTATAAATTTTAACAGCAAGTATGTATGCGTCACCGAAATTACTAGTCGCCGCATAAAGATCCATAAGCGCCATATCGTTGTAGCTATATTTTTTTAAAATTTCGATTGCTGCTTTGTAGTTTTTATCATAGATAAAAAACTGCACGATTTTATCAAGATAAGAAGTGTCGTGATTTAGCTCATAAAGCTCTTCAAAGAGTTCGATCACCTTTGGGAAATTTCTTTGCTGGGAGTAAATTTCAGCCAAAAGCTCGCAAGTCTTTAGCGTGCAGCCTTGTTCATCTCTAAATTTTTCAAGATATTTTGTAGCGTCTTTTATCTTATCCATGCGATTTATCAAAATATCAACGATGCGGAGCAAAATTTCTTCTTCTTGCTTTAGTGAGTATGCCTCTTCAAAGTATTTTAACGCAGTCGTTGTTTCATTTTGCATCATACAAATAGTGCCAAGCATGAGTAAATTTTGAGCATTTGGCTCTTTTGTAGCAAGCTCTTGCATTAAACTTTTAGCCTCATTTAGCTTTGAAAGATTTACTAAATTTGCCACCTTTATACGGATAAAATCGCTATCGTCTTTTAAGCTTTTTTCGCCTTCACTTATCAAAGCGTCTAAATTTTCATTTTTTGTAGCAAAGGCGAGTTTGATCGCCTCTTTTAAATAAGCTTTTTGATTTGTATCTTTAAAAATGTTTGAGTAAGCTTGAATGCTAGCATTCACATCTCCACTATCTTGAAACAATAAAGCCTGCATTAGACGTAAATTTATACTTTTATTATCGTCAGCCAAAAGTAGCTGCGAGTTAAAAAATACGCTCATAAAAAATACTAAAATTTTACGCCAATACATTCTGCTTTTAGCTCCTTTAAATTTTTTTTAAAATAATTCCAAAACGGAAAAGTCCTACACTGCTGTGGCCTTAGCTCATAGACTGAGCAGTTTTTATTTTTTTCATCAAAAAATATACAAGCAAAGCCATCTTCATAAGGCTTCTCTTTTATGCTACACCTTAGCCCAACTCTTATTAAAAACTGCTTTTCAAACTCATCTTTACTCATATGAAATGCAGTACAAAATTTTGAAATTTCTTCTTCATTTATCCAGATATATCCGCTCTCTCCCGTGCAACACTTACCGCCACAGCTCTCGCAAAAGCTGGCATCAAACTCATAGTTAAAGCCTTGCACCCTCACGCTAACTCCTGATAATCAACGCTGTTTGTGTCAGCTTTTTTAAAAATTTCAATCGCCTCTTTTGTATGCGAGCCATTTTCGCTCATTACCAAAGGTGGCAAAATTTTTAGCTTTGAGTTTGAATTATTTCTTACCTCAAATAAGGCTAAATTTGCTGGTTTATCAGCCTTTGTATGAATAAATTTTAGGCTTACTAAATTTAACTTAAACTCTTTTAGACACACTACAATCTGACTAAGATCATCAGGTGCATAGCAAAAAAACGCCCTTTTGTGAGGCTTTAAATTTACGCTTATACCTTTTATAAAGTCTTTTAGATCCAAAGAGCTTGTGTATCTACTAGCCTTTATATGCTCATCTTCGCTTTGTTTTGCACCCTCGTGATAAAATGGTGGATTTGATACGATGAGGTCAAATTTCTCACTATCTTTAAAATCTGCAAAATTAGTATTTATAGTTTCTGCCTCCAAGCCATTCTTACTGGCATTAAATTTAGAAATTTCACCATTTATTTGTAAGATATCAAGCAAGCTTAGGCTGGAATTTTTAAAGTCGCGTTTAAGCAAAAGCCCAAGTATCCCGCACCCTGCGCCAACGTCTAAAATCCTGCCTGAAAAATTTTTCAAACTTGAGCTTATAAAATCATAAAGTACCAGAGTATCGCTGTTGTAGCGATAGCCACTTTTTAGCTGAGCCAAGATCATCTATAAACCTTGATGATAAAGCCACGAGTGACATCTTTTACGATCACTTCTGAGCTAAAGCTGATCCTTGCAAAATCGCCAAATTCTTCTTTTATAAGCTCGGCTGCTGCCTTTGCACGCTCTTTGCCAACGCCATAATTTACATAGTTATTTAGCCTGCCAAGATCGTCTTTTTTGATGCTTTGAGCCACATTTGATGGGATGACAAAATTTTTCTTATCTACGATCGGAATTATCTCATAAAGGTAGTTTGAGTTAAATCTTTGTAAAAATTCGCTCACTCTATTCTTACACATCACGCTAACCTTATCTTTTGCATCCATGTCATCACACTCAAGGCTAGAGATCAAAACTAGCTTTGTTGGCGTCTCTGGCTTAGTTGTCGCCTGCAAGATATTTTTTAAATTTACATTTTCATTTTCGAGTTCATCTTGCCTATTTAAATTTTGTTCGATATCTTTTTGAAGTTCGATGATCTTAGCATTTACTGGACTTCCTTTTACGCTAGATGAACTAAGTTCATTTATTTTAGAATTTAACCTTTCAATCGTCTTATTGCTCTCGTTTAACTTATGTTTTGCACTTTCAAGCTCATTTTGTAAGCTTAGTAAATTTTTACTACCACTTTTATTACTATCAGCAAAAAGAGCCGACGTATCAGCTATCTTTTTTTGCAAAATATTTATTTGCTGACGCAAAATTTCATAGTTTTGCATATCGATCTTTAGCGTCCTTTTTTGAGCTTCTAGCTCACTTTGCTTTGCTGCTAGCATTTGACTTGTTTGCGTGAGATTATTTTCCAGCTCTTTTATCTTTTCATCTTTTAAATTTATCTTTGCACTTAAATTTTTTAACTCGCTGTCATTTAAACCAAGCTTTTGGGTCTGCAAAGAGATAGTTTGGTTTTGCTCAAATAAAGTTTTTAAAAATTTATTCGTCTTTGTATCAAGCGTCTTTAGCTCATCTCGTGCATTTTTAAAGCTCTCTTCACTTAAATTTAGCTTTTTATTTAGCTCACTTAAACTTGCATTTGCATCTAAATTTTGTTTCTCTAGCTTTTTATTTATCAAATTTACTCGCTCAAGCTCTTTTTTAAGCGAATTTATATTTTCATTTGCGAGTTTATTTTCCTGCTCGCTTTTAAGATTTTTTTCTTTTAGATCATTAAAACTTTTATGAAGTGCCGCAAGAGAGGCATTTAGCTCTAAATTTTTACCATTATAGTTTTCAACTGCCAAATCTTTTGAGTTTAAATTTTTCTTTATCTCATCAAGCTCATAAATTCTATCTTTTAAGGCAGTCTTGCTTGACTCAAGAGCCTCCTCAAGATCAATTATCTTATTTGCCTTTTTTGAAAGCTCATCCTCCATAACGCTTTTTTGCGTTTCAAAGCCATCAGTTAGTGCATTTATCTCTTTTTCGTAGCTAAATTTTTGTGTCTTAGCGTCATTTTTTGCTCGCTCGATCTCCTCTTTTAAAAGCAAAATTTCTTTTTTTTCGTTTTTATCTTTTTCATTTTGAGTATTTTCATACTCTTTTATTAGCGCGTCTTTTTGAGCCAGTGTCGTATTTAGCTCTATATTTTGCTCTTTTAAAGCTGTGTAATTTGCCTCAGCTGCCTCTTTAAATTTAGCAAAATTTGCTTCGATATCTTTTACCTTACTTTCATCACCATTTTTTGCCTCATTTATCGCATTTTCAAGGTCTATTATCTTTTTTTCATAGGCTTTTGAGCTCTCAATCATATCAGCTCGAGCTTCATTTAGCCGTTTTGTGAGAGTTTGTATATTTTCAAAGTGTTGTGCTTCAAGCTCGCCAAGTGTCTTTTGATTTTTCTCAACTATCTCATTTTTTTCATTTTCGATATTTTTTTTCATCTCTGAAATTTTACTTATAAAGTCTAAATTTTTCTCGCTGATATCGACATTATCAGTAGCTAAAATTTTATTTTTTTTACTTAGCTCACGAACTTGTTCTTGGAGTTCGTTTACATCATTTGATAAATTTTGATCGTTCGTTTCAGTAAAATTTTGGATATAGCTTTTTGGAGTTATATATCCGCCATATTCGTAAAGATCGTCTTTGCTGATATATTTTTGTCTCTCTTCTTCCGGTAAATTGCCAAAATTTATAGAATAAATCGTTTGATTAGTATCTTTTGGTGTCTCATCTTCTTTTGGAGATTTAAAAAAAGATAGGCAAAAGCCAACTACCAAACAAAAAATAGCTAGTAAAATTTTATTTATCAAGCTTATGCCTTGCCCTTTAAAATGTCTTTTATGACGTGATGAGCGTGATTTAGAGCAACGACTATTGAGCCGCCATTTTTTAGTACTATATCACCGCCCACATAAAGTCCTGGCACGCTACTTTGGTAGTTACTATCAACTATTGGAGTGCCTTTTTCATCGATTTTTATCTGACATTTTTGTAAAAAATCAACCGGACTTGAGCCGCCTATTGCATAGACAACTCTGTCATAAACGCGAATTTTGCCATTTTCGTAATGCACTCTAACCTTGCCTGATTCGTTATCTATCTCTTTTATATCGTGGTTTAGCCTAACTTTTATCTTGCCGTGCTTTTCTAGCTCCCAAAGTGCAGTTAAATTTGTCTCATTTACGCGGCTAAAATTATCTTTTCTATAAGCGATCGTGGTTTTATTGTATTGGCAAAGCTCGATCGCATACTCAACTGCTGAGTTTCCACCACCTACAACAAGCACCTTTTCGCCGTTTGTACAGCTATCAAGGTTAAAATTTACAACTGAGTTTAGTGAAGGCGGGATTTTATAATCAGGCTTATTTGGTCGTCCCATTTTGCCAATTGATATCATCACATTTTTAGCTTCATAGACGGCTTTTGAGGTAGTTACTTTAAAAATTTCTCCATCTTTTTTCACGTTCTCTACTTCAGAATTAAAAAAAGCTTCAATCTTTTCAGTATCAAGCAGCTTGTCAAAATAATCAAGCGTGCTCTCTTTCGTGCCATCCTCAAATGAAACTACACCATGTATCGTGCTATCTTGCCCTTTATACTCTTTATCTACGCGTTTATTATCTTTATAAAATTTTCTTATCGTTTGGCTGTGATTATCACCTTTTTCAAGAAGCAAAACATTGTTTAAGCCATTTCTTTTTGCCTCAACTACGCTAGCAATTCCACAGGGTCCGCCACCAACAACAATTAGATCATAAACATTTACCATCTTTTTCTCCAAATTTTATAATTTTAAGCTTTTTTAACTAGATCAGCCATCAAAAATGCAAGCTCAAGTGCCTGATCAGCATTTAGCCTTGGGTCACATTGTGTTTCATACCTTTGCTCAAGCGAACTTTCAGTGATGTTTAATGCCCCACCCGTGCACTCAGTCACGTCTTGGCCTGTCATCTCAAGATGTACACCGCCAGCCCTTGTGCCCTCAGCTTTGTGAATTTCAAAAAAGCTTCTAACTTCGCTTATTATCTTGTCAAATTCTCTGGTTTTGTAGTTATTTGAGGTTTTTACAGTGTTGCCATGCATCGGATCAATGCTATAAACGATATTTAGCCCTTCTCGCTTTAGCTCTCTTAAAATTTTTGGTAAATTTTCGCCTATCTTATCAGCGCCCATTCTGATTATCACGTTTAGTCTACCAGCTTCATTTTCTGGATTTAGTTTATTTGCAAGAGCGACGACATCTTCAGCCTTTGCACTTGGCCCGATCTTTACGCCGATAGGATTTTTCACACCACTTAAAAAATGTACGTGAGCATCATTTATACCACGCGTTCTCTCACCTATCCAAAGCATATGAGCCGAGCAGTCATACCACTCACCGCTAAGACTATCAACTCTAGTTAAAGCCTCCTCATAAGGCAGTAAAAGTGCCTCGTGAGATGTATAAACCGCGGTTTGATTTATGACTGGTGTATTTGCTGAAGTGATGCCACAAGCTGCCATAAATGAAAGCGTCTTTGTTAGCTCATCAGCTAGTTTTGCGTATTTTTCGCCAATCTCTGGCTTTTTGACAAAGCCTAAATTCCACTTATGCACTTGATGAAGGTCGGCCAAACCGCCTCTTGAAAAGGCTCTAAGTAAGTTCATCGTAGATGCACTTTGATAATACGCCTCGATCATGCGTTTTGGATCAGGCACTCTTGCCTTTTCGTCAAATTCAAAGCCATTTATGATGTCGCCTCTATAGCTTGGAAGCTTAATGCCATTTACCTCTTCAAAATCGCTACTCCTAGGCTTTGCAAACTGCCCTGCCACGCGGCCCACTTTGACCACTGGATAGCCACCAGCAAAGGTTAAAACTATCGCCATTTGAAGTAAAACCTTAAACATATCTCTGATGTTGTTTGCATTAAAATTTGTAAAGCTCTCAGCGCAGTCGCCACCTTGAAGCAAAAATGCCTCGCCATTACAAACTTTTGCAAGTTCTTCTTTTAAACTTCTCGCCTCGCCAGCAAAGACCAAAGGAGGAAGCGATTTTAATTTTTCTTCGACCTCTTTAAGCTCTTTTAAATCTGGGTAATTTGGTTGTTGCAAGATATTAAATTCTCTCCAGCTATCGCGGTTCCAAGTCATTTATTTTCCTATCTTTTTTGCCTTAAATTAGACGCTGATTATATCACGCAAAACTTAAAAAATAAAAGCCATTAATGGGCTATTAAAGATATTTTGCATACAATCGCTACTTTAAATTTACCCAAAAAAAGAGAAGATTTTTTTCATGATAAAAGGCATTTTTTATTCGCTTTTGGCATCAGTTTTATTTAACTGCATTTACTACATGTCAGTGCTCATGAACCCCATCAGCACACAAGCTCTTATTGGATACCGCATGATCTTTGCCATGCCTTTTGTCATCGCCGCCATTTTTTTGTTAAAACAGCAGCGAAATTTCAAATTTTTACTTCTAAAAATAAAGCTAAAACCTAAAATTTTACTAGTTTTGCTTGCTACCTCGCTCATCGTCTCATTTCAGATGTGGCTCTATCTCTGGGCCCCTAGCAACGGCGCAGCACTAAAAGTCTCTATCGGCTACCTCATCATGCCAATAGTCATGGTCCTTTTTGGACGGATATTTTTTAAAGAACACCTCTCTAAAACAAAGCTAGCCTCGATATTTTTTGCAGCCCTTGGCGTCTTTAGTACAGCTATACTAAGCGGCGGCATCTCGTGGGAGAGCGCTGTAGTTTTTTGCCTTTATCCAGTCTATTTTGCCATTAGAAAGTACTACAACCTTGCAAATTTCTCAAGCTTTGTTATAGAGATAATTTTTATGTTTTTATTCTCATTTTATTTTGCGCTCACAGCCGATATGAACTACGTGATGAGCCAAAATCCAAACATCTACTATCTGCTCATCTTGCTTGGTGCTATCAGCGGCATAGCCCTCATCGCCCAGATCCTCTCAAGCACGCTCGTGCCGATAAATGTACTAGGTTTGCTTACATATTTTGAGCCTATAATGATGCTTTTTGTCTCATTTGCTATCGGCGAGAGACTGGAGAAAAGCTCTTACTTTTTGATGATATGCCTTGCTATTTCGGTTACGCTCTTGATGATTGATAGCATAAATTCCATAAAAAGCGATAAAAAATGCAAAAACTAAATGAAGCTCAAAAAGGCGTTGCTTTCGCACTTAGTGCGTTTTTTATGTGGGGATTTTTAGCAGTTTATTTTAACCTCTTTAGTAAAGATGTCGATGCTTATGAAATTTTAGCTCATAGGGTCATTTGGTCATTTTTCTTAATGGCTGGAGTGCTTTATTTTAGTGGCAAAATGGGAGAAATTTTTGCTTTACTTAAAGATATTCGTTCGCTAAAAATCCTATTTTTGAGTGGCATATTTATCACCACAAACTGGGGCGTTTATGTATATGCAGTTAGCAATGGTAAAATTTTAGACACAAGTTTGGGCTATTTTATAAATCCACTAATAAGCATGCTTCTTGGTGTTATCATTTTCAAAGAAAGGCTAAATAAAAGCGGATTTTTAGCCATTTGTATAGTCGTTTTAGCCATTAGCGTACAAATTTATGCCCAAGGCGGATTACCATTAGTTTCCATCATCTTGCCGCTTTCATTTGGATTTTACGCAGCAGTTAGAAAGATGGCAAAGATTAGCGCATTTAACGGACTTTTTATAGAGACATTTTTTATGTTCCCATTTGCACTTGCCTACGTTTTTTACATAGCATTTTTAGGTAAAAGCCACTTTGGACTAAACGAAGACTCACTTTTAATGATCGCTTCAAGTATCGTAACCATCGTGCCACTTGTCGCTTTTAACGCAGCTGCAACAAGGATAAATTTAACCACGATTGGCTACTTGCAATACATCTCGCCGACCATCGCGATCCTTTGTGCGGTCTTCATTTACGGCGAAAATTTGGACGGCTACAAGGTCATCTCGTTTTGCATGATCTGGCTGGCACTCGCGATAATTAGCATAGATAAATTTAGAAAAAGGAGTAAAAATGAATAGCGTTACGATTTATTTGCTGCTTGCGTTTTTTGCAGCGCTTATTTTATATTTTCAGATACAAAAACTAACCAGAAAGCTCGACGAAGAGGGAGCGGTGCCAGCTTATCAAAAGGCCGCACAAGAGGTTTTAGAAAATTTAAACAATGCTGAAAAATATCCAAAATTTTGCAATGTAATATTTAAAAAAATAAACGCCTTAAGGCAAGATATTTTATTTGAAGATGCGCTAAATAGTGAGTCTGAAAAAGATAAAGCATTAGATGCCTTAGAGCAAATAAGAGAAAAATTAGAAACTTTATCAAAGAAAGAAAATTTAAGCTGGGAGAGCGAACTCTTTGCGATCTTGGACGAGCTCGATGGCTTTATAAAGATAAATTTCAAAAACGGCGAAGATAGAGCCGAAGAGCTAAGAGAGGAGCTAAAGAGAGAGTTTGATGGGTTGTAAAAAGACAAACCAAAAGACTAAAAGATATAAAATAACAAAAACTAAGGATAGAAATATGATAAGCGATAGTTTAAAAAATGAAATTTTAGATGGGTTTAAGTATTTTACAAATAGATACAAACAAGATACAAAATATAGCAAAAACGACAAAACAACACGTTATAAGTTAAGTAACTTTCGTAAAAATTTAATAACTTTTTCTAAAGATATATTTAATGGATTTGAGGCTGTAGATTATGGGATGTGGCAAAATAGTGGAAATATTTCAGAATATATATGGAATAGATATAAGCCCTTTAAGAACGAATCACATTTAGTTATTTATTTTGCCGTTTTAGCAAAACCAAGTAATTTTTATGTATCCATAGGACTAATCGATACAAAACTAAGCGATACAGAAGAAAAACTAAAAGATGAAATATATAACTTCTTGGAGTCAGAATGCAAAAAGATACATATCGATGGTTTTAAACTTGATAAATTTGAATTTGAATTTGAAAAAAATATATTTTTTGCCATAGAAAATATAGAGACATTTACAACTCTAGACTACACAAGCTTACTAAAAGCACTAACAAATGTATATAGGCTGGCATATGAGAAATTTTATAAAAATACAGAAAATAATCAACAAAATAATAGTGATAATGAAGGATATAAAATGACCGACAATGACAAGAAATTAACTTATCCACTTAATCAAATTTTATACGGCCCTCCAGGAACTGGAAAGACATATAACGTTGTTCGTAAAGCACTAGAAATTATAGAAGGTAATGTATCAGGTGATATGTCTAAATTTAAAAGGTATGTTGAAAATGGACAAATAAAATTTATCACATTTCATCAAAGCTATGGATATGAAGAATTTGTTGAGGGCATAAAGCCTGTATTTGATAGAGAAAATGGCAACGAAGACAACGAGATATCTTATAGGATAGAAAAAGGTATTTTTTATAAGTGTTGCGAGGACGCTTTGTGCTTGGCTGGATACAAGGATGGACTCG
Source organism: Campylobacter concisus (assembly GCF_002913045.1). Lineage (NCBI taxonomy): Bacteria > Pseudomonadati > Campylobacterota > Epsilonproteobacteria > Campylobacterales > Campylobacteraceae > Campylobacter > Campylobacter concisus. The sequence goes on from NZ_PPAF01000035.1 coordinate 397,508, forward strand.
ATAAATTTTGCACTTTGTCAAAAGAGGAACAACAAGAGTTTTTAAATGAAAAAACACCAAAATATACAATCATAATAGACGAGATCAACCGCGGAAATATATCTAAGATTTTTGGGGAGTTAATAACTCTTATAGAGCCATCAAAAAGGCTCGGATCGACTGATGAGATAATGGTCGAGCTGCCATACTCAAAAGAGAAATTTGGAGTGCCGTCAAATTTATACATAATAGGCACGATGAATACTGCAGATCGCAGCATAGCCCTTATGGATACGGCACTTAGAAGAAGGTTTGAATTTGTGGAGATGATGCCAGAATACAATAATCTAAAAGAAGTTGCTGGCATAGATATCGGACAAATGCTAAAAACGATAAACGAACGCATAGAGTATCTTTATGACAGAGACCACACGATAGGGCATGCTTATTTTATAAATGTATCAGACATAAAAACGCTTGCAAATGTCTTTAAAAACAAAATTTTACCGCTACTACAAGAGTATTTTTACGACGATTGGGAGAAAATAAGACTAGTTCTGGGCGATAATCAAAAAGATGAGGATTTGCAGTTTATTAAAGTCAAGAAAAATATGGTTGCAAAAGAATTATTTGGATCAAAAATCGACGATATAGACGATAAAGTCTTATACGAGATAAACAACCGAGAAACTTTCAACAACCCTCAAAGCTATATAAAAATTTACGAATAAAACAAAACGCAAAGCAATGACCAAATACTTAATAGAGTTTGAAAAATTTCGCCCGGAAGACGACCAAGACCTATTTAAAGCCGTAGATGCCTTTACTAGAGAAAATTTTGCCGCAGTAGAATTTTTAAAGCCCGGCAGAGACAAAAAGAGCGATTTTTTACAAGCTCAAAACTATGTCGGTATCATCCAGACAAAAAGTGGCGATAGCCTTGAGATACTTCCAAAGATCCATGATAACGACAATGGCGGCAATAAAGAAGCAGTAGAAAATTCTAAAACAATTTTACTGAGAATGTTAAAAACTTTAAAAAACCATCCATTTAAAAATATAAACATAGCGAATTTAAAAAGTTTGAATCTACCGCTTCTTGAAATTTTTATATTGATGTTCCTAGATGAAGTATCAAAACTCATAAAAATGGGCATAAAAAGCGACTACGTAGAGCTAGAAGATAACCTAAAATTTTTAAAAGGAAAGCTAAAAATCTCGGAGCAAATACGTAAAAATATCGTCCACAAAGAGAGATTTTACGTTTGCTATCAGGAATTTTCCATAGATAGAGCCGAAAATCGCCTCATAAAAAGTACGCTCGAGTTTTTATACAGGCGCTCAAAATCAAGCAAAAATCAACGACTTATTAGGGAATACTTATTTATTTTTGACGAAATTTCATCTAGCTCTGATATAAATGCGGACTTTAGTCGGTTAAAACTAAATCGCCAAACAAAACACTATGAACAAGCGCTTTTATGGAGTAAGATATTTTTACAAAATAAGTCGTTTAGCCCGTATAGAGGTAGCGATGTGGCCTTTGCCTTGCTATTTGATATGAATGTGCTCTTTGAAAGCTATGTCGGAAATTTTGTAAAGAAAAAGCTTCCCAACGTCATACTGCAACACTCAGAAAAGCACCTCGTAGAAAACCCAAAAAGCTTTAGGCTAAGACCTGATATATTTTTAGAAAGCAAATTTATAGCTGATACAAAATGGAAGATCATAAAGTCAAGAGATAATATCTCACAAGCTGACCTATATCAACTCTACTCTTATGGTAAGAAATACGAGTGCTGTAGGCTTTATCTTGTCTACCCAAGAATAAGTGGTGTTGACCAAAAAGCAATGAAATTTAGATATGAAAACAATATGTGGCTTAATGTTTTATACTTTGATTTAGAAAAAGACGAGATTGCTAGAAAATTACTAGTCTAAAGTACTTTTTAAAGTCTCTTAAAATTCCACTCTAATTTTCTATTTCTTAATAAGTGGATTGCAACTCATCAGAGCAACCATTAAAGCTTCGCTTTTAGAGCCATTATCCTCTTATATGAAGCGTCGATTCGCTCTTTGCTGATCTTTTTTTCATTTACAGCATCGATTATGATCTGAGTGATCAGATCGGCCGTTCTTTGGTTATTTATCTTAAACTCGCTAAAGAGCAAGATATCGCCACCAGCGTTTATAAATTTCACCACTTTTTGCGCTAAAGCTTCGTCGCCAACGCCTTTCATCAGCATATCATCGCTGATAACTACGCCATTAAATTTAAGCTCATTTCGCAAGAGATCGGTTATTATTTTTTTAGAAAGTGTGGCTGGATTGTCCTCGTCGATGCCCTTTACAAAAAGATGTCCGACCATGATGATCTGCGCTCTACCTGTGCTTATAGCGTCTTTGTATGGCAGTAACGCGTCTTTGCTTAGCGTCACCTCGCTCTTATTTTTATGTGAGTCCTCTTTTGAGCTGCCATGTCCTGGGAAGTGCTTAAGTGTCGTTAGGATGCCCTGCTCTTTAAATGCATCCATAAAGGCATCAGCGTAGATCACCACCTTGCTCGCATACTCGCTAAACGCCCTTTGCTTAGCGGCAATGATCGGCGAGTTTTCATCGTGCAGATCAACCACTGGAGCGAAATTTAAATTTATGCCGCACTCTTTTAAATTTATAGCCATTTTTGAGTAGAGATCATAAGCGCTTTTAATATCAAGCGTGCTTGCGACCTCGTATGCGCTAGGATATGGACCATCAAAGCTCTTATCCTTCATGCGGCTCACATTACCGCCCTCTTCGTCGATAGCGATGAAAATTTTAGGACTTTTCTCTTTGATCGCCTTTATGCTTGCTTTTAGCTGGGCTTTGCTAGTGACGTTTCTGCCAAGTAGCATTACACCGCCAAACCTCTCATATCCAGCGTCGCTTAACATCGCGCGAAACGCAGCGTCTTTTGTGCTAGCTCCATTAAAGCCAACCATTATCATCTGCGAGACCTTAGCTCTTAGGCTCACTTCAGCGCCGTTTAGCCCGAGAGTAAAAATAGCCACAAAAAGTATAAATTTAAAAGCTCTCATCTTCTTCCCAAAAGCGATTTTACGCTCTCAAAAACGTCTTTGCCATTTAGCATATTTTCAACCTCGCTAGCGATAGGGACATATATGCCCTTTTCTTTAGCGATCTTGCTAATAGCTCTTGCAGTATCCACACCCTCAGCCACCTCGCCAAGCTCATTTAAAATTTTTTCTAATCTCTCGTGCCTGGCGATGCCAAGACCTACGCGGTAGTTGCGTGAAAGTATCGACGAAGCGGTTAAAAACAGATCTCCTGCGCCACTTAGCCCCATAAATGTCTCATCTTTTGCGCCAAAAAATTTGCCAAATCTAGCCATCTCAACAAGCCCACGCGAAATGAGGCTCGCCCTTGCGTTGTTGCCAAGACCAAGGCCGTCACAGATACCTCCAGCTATGGCGATCACGTTTTTATAGGCTCCGCACACCTCAGCGCCGATCACATCATCAGAAGTGTATGCTTTCATATAGCTTGGGAAAAATGAAGCAAATTTTGAAGCTAAATTTTGATTTTTAGAATTTACCACCAAAGCGCAAGGCAGCTTTTGCATGATCTCTTTTGCAAAGGTCGGCCCTGAGAGAAAGGCCAAATTTTCTCTATCAACAAAGTCTTCATAAATTTCATTTAAAAATTTAAGATTTGCCGTGTCTATGCCCTTGCTGGCGACTAATATTTTTTGACCTTTGTTTTTGTAGTTTTGCTTTAGCCATAAATTTGTAGCTTGAGTTGGGATTGTGCAGACTAGGTATTCGCACTCCAAAGCTTCATCCAAGCTTACAAAATTTGGCATCTCTCTTGGCGTTCTTGAGCTGATGACACACTCGTTATTTTCACTAAATGCGTGAAAAAGCGCACTGCCCCACTTGCCAGCTCCGATGACTGCTATGCTCATTTTAGCCCTTTTTAGCCTATTTTGGCCTTTAAAAGCTCGTTAACCTTGCCTGGGTTAAAGGCACCCTTGCCCTCTTTCATCACCTGACCGACAAAGAAGCCAAACATCTTATCTTTGCCGTTTTTATACTCTTCTACCTTATCGGCGTTTGCAGCTAAAATTTGATCTATGATCGCGATAATAGCTGAGTCGTCGCTCACTTGTTTTAAGCCAAGCTTTTCGATGACGCTATCAACATCTACGTCATTTTCCATTAGATAGTCTAGAACCTCTTTTGCAGCCTTGCCGCTTATCGTGCCATCTTCTATTCGTTTTAGTAAATTTATCATTTTGGCACTATTAACTGGGCTTGTCTCGATCGTTACGCCGTTATTTAAGCGACCAAGAAGTTCGACTATAAGCCAAGTAGTAGCAAGTTTTGGCTGAATTCCAGCAGCGATCAGCTCTTCAAAATATCTAGCCATCTCAACGCTTTGAGTTAAATTCAAGGCATCACTCTCTTTTACGCCTAGCTCGCTAACATATCTTGCGACCTTTTGCTCGGCAAGCTCTGGAATTTTTATCGCTTCATCATACATCCGCTCTGACACTTCAACAGGCAGCAAGTCAGGGTCAGGGAAATACCTATACTCTGCGCTATCCTCTTTACCGCGCATCGATCTTGTCACCAAATTTGTCGTGTCAAACAGCCTTGTCTCTTGATAGACTTCTTGGTCGTATTTGCCATCTTCCCAAGCTGCACTTTGGCGCTCCACCTCGTAATCGATCGCTTTTTGGATAAATTTAAATGAGTTTAGATTTTTTATCTCAACTCTTGTATAAAGCTTGGTATCGCCTTTTGGACGGATAGAGACGTTTGCATCGCAGCGAAAGCTACCTTCCTGCATATTTGCGTCGCTGATGTTTAAAAAGCGAAGGATTGAGTGTAGTTTTTTAAGATAAGCCACCGCCTCATCACTGCTTCTAAGATCTGGCTCGCTAACTATCTCAAGAAGTGGCGTGCCAGCTCTATTTAGATCAACCAGACTCTCGGTTTCTTCGTGGATGTTCTTTCCAGCGTCCTCTTCAAGGTGTGCTCTTGTTACACCGATGCGTTTTTTAGTACCATTTACGTCGATTATTAGCTCGCCACCTTCTACGATAGGGATCTCAAACTGGGAAATTTGATATGCCTTTGGAAGATCCGGATAGAAGTAGTTTTTTCTATTAAAGACTGACTTTTTATTTATCTTAGCATTTATCGCTGTGCCAAAGCTGATCGCTTTTTTGACTGCCTCTTTGTTTAGCACAGGTAGCGCTCCAGGTAAAGCTAAGCAGGTCGGACAAACGTGAGTATTTGCCTCGTCACCAAAGCTAGTCGAGCAAGAGCAGAAAATTTTAGTTTTTGTATTAAGCTGAGTGTGAACTTCTAAACCGATAACGACTTCAAACATATTTTTACCTTTAAATTTATACAAATTTTTAAGGCGTATTTTAGCGATACTTTCTTTTAAAATATCTAAAAATGAGCGTTTTGGCCGGAAAATAAAGAAGGTAATTTAAAAATTTAAATAGTTTTAAAAAGGGAAAGCCATATAAAAATATGGCTTTAAATTTTAATGCTCGTGCTCACTAATAGCAACAGCACCAGCTAGATAAACGTAAGTTAGCATCATAAAGATAAATGTTTGCAAAACAGCCATAAGCGTTAGAAGTGCGAAAGCTGGAAGCGGAGCAAACCAAGGTGCAAGTGTAAGCATCGCAAGCAAGAATAGATCATCTCCCTTGATATTACCAAAAAGACGAAATGATAGCGAAACTACACGTGAAAGATGCGAGATGACTTCAACTGGAAACATAATAGGAGCTAGAAATTTATTCGGCCCCATAAAGTGTCCAAAGTATTTAAAAAATCCATTTTCTCTAATGCCCTCAAAGTTGTAATAAACAAATACAACTAAAGCCAAAACTAGGGTTAAATTTAGACTTGATGTTGGCGACTCAAATCCAGGAATAATACCTACAACATTTGAAAAAAATACGATAAAACCGATAGTTGCAACAAGTGGAAGATATTTCCTAGCTAGTTTTTCACTACCTAAAGTATCTCTTCCCATAGATATAACGCCCTCCAAATAAGCTTCAACTATATTTTGAAGACCTCTTGGTACAAGCTGCATCTTACTCCTTGCTATATAAGCAACTATGATAACAATTAAAGCTACAAGCAGAAAGTGAAACGCATAGATAAAGGCGTGGGAGCTATTTAGGAAATTTGAAAATAGAAACAAATCTTTCATTAATTTACCTTGGATTTAGAATTTTGCGTGATTGTAACAAAATTATTGTTAAAACATTTTTAATTTTAAACTCTGAAATAATCGAAAATCAATTTACAAATAGTTACTGCAACTACCACTAGAAACATTGTTCTAATAAATTTTACCTCTTTTTTAATGACAAGATTTGATCCAAAATATGCTCCTAAAATTTGACCAACTGCCATCAAAAGCCCAACAGCCCAAAGCATCTGTCCGCCAGCTATAAAAATGCCAAGAGCAACGATATTGCTAGTAAAATTTAAGAGTTTCGTATGAGCGACAGCCTTTTTTAAATTTAGCCCAATCAATGCCACTATCGCAAATGTCCAAAAAGAGCCTGTTCCTGGGCCAAAAAAACCATCATAAAAGCCAAGTATTAGCCCAAAAAATACATAAAATAGCTTTTCATTCATCTTTGCAGCTCTATCATTTTCGCCGACTTTTGGCATAAAAAGCGTATATATAAAAATAGCAATCAGTAAAAATGGGATAATTATCTTTAAAAAATTTGTATTTAAAAATAAGATAACCACCGCTCCGATGATAGCTCCAATAAAAGTAAAGACGATACCTACAAAACACTCTTTATAATTAATCAATCCCCGTTTTGTGAAATTTAGAGTCGCTGTAAAGCTACCAAAGACACCTTGAAGCTTATTTGTACCAAGTGCAAGGTGTGGTGGCACACCCATCGCCATAATAGCTGGAAGCGTTATAAGCCCACCTCCACCAGCTATAGAATCGATAAAACCACCTAAAAACGCAGCTACAAAAAAAACGACATAGCTAAGTAGATCAAATTCCATTTTTTGCTCTTTTGATAATTGAAATAAAAGCAGATTGTAATTTATTTGTACTTATCTTTTTGTAAAATTTTTATATTTGAAATGAGAGATTTTTAAAATTTATAAATTTTAACGAGCCTTTGGATCTAGCTCAAAGACTCGTTTATTAAAGTGACTACTTAATAACGCCACAAAGCATTCTAGCACCGCCACCGCCAAGTGCTTTTGGGTTGTCGCTATGATTATCACCACCAACATGAACCATTAATGAGTGACCTTTTAGCTCGTCAAGACTCTTTATCTTTGGAGCTAGCACTGGATAGTTCGCATTGCCCTCAGCATCTACGTAAAGTGCTGGCAAATCGCCTTTGTGACCTTTATCATCCCAAGCAAAAGAGTGCATTTTTGTGCCAGCTGGATCCCAGTGACCGCCTGCTTTCATGCCAAGGCCTTTTTCAGTCGCGCCACAGTCAGCATTTTCATGGATGTGAAAGCCGTGTAGCCCTGCAGTAAGTCCTTTTAAATTTGGAAAAAATGCAACGCCGTAGTTTGTCTTAACAGCTACTACTTCGCCGACACTCTTATCGCCCTTCTCGCTTAGCTCATTAACAGGTATAACTAGATGCTCTCCAGCCTTTGGATCAAAGTGATGGCCTTCGTGAGCAAAAAGCAAAGTTCCTAACACTGCACTTAGTAAAACGATTTTTTTCATACAAGCTCCTTATGGATAAAATTGTATGGCAAGTCTACCCTAAATTTAAAAATTTAGCAATAATTTTTATTGATTAAGATTTTTTATGATAGTTTCTAACTCTTTACTCTGCCCTATTCTATAAAGCGCAAAGTCGTATTTTATCGGATCAAACTCATCAAATTCTCTAAGTTTTTTTGTAAGATCCATGACTGCTTTGAAATCGTAGCTCTTTCTGTTTATAAGTCCTAAATTTAAAGAAACTCTATGCGTATGCACGTCAAGTGGCATCAAAAGCCTATCTTTTGGTAAATTTTTAAACAGTCCAAGGTCAATGTCGCTATCCCTTACCATCCAGCGAAGATACATATTGTAACGTTTATATGGGCTTTGTGGCTCTTTGTCAAAACTCTTACCAAAGAAAAACTCATATCCGTCAGAGCGGTAAGAATTTAGCTTATATATAAATTTTATAAGCTCATTTACGCCCTCTATCATCTCGCCATTTTTTGCAAGACCTTGGCGTAAAATTTCTTCTATGTCACCCTCTTTTTTTAGGCGTGAGAGAGTGATAAAAATTTCTTTTACATCTTTTTCATTTTGAAAGCGGTATTTGAAACTTGAAAGATTTTTCTTGATATTTTGCTCGCTCTCATCAAGCAAACCAAAATCAAGCGAATTTAGAAATTTCACTATCATTTTTGCGTTGCCATAAGCAAATAACGCACAAATGAGCGCTATGTTTGGCTCTTTAAATTTAGTGGCTACCTGAAGTGGATCTGGGGCTTCAAACAGCCCCAAATTTGTATTTTTGCTAAGTACGTGCGAGTCTAAAAGGCTCTTTAGTTCGATCATTGTTTTAGTGAAAGAAGCGTGTCAAGCATTTGATCAACGGTTGTGATGATCTTTGCTGCTGCGCCATAACTTGCTTGAAAGCGGATCAAATTTGTAAGCTCTTCATTGGTGTCTACGCCACTTGTTGATTGAAATTCCTCTTCAGCTGTCTTTTGCAAAGATGTATTTGTATCGTGGATCGTATTATTCGCCTCTGTATCACTCGCCATGTCAGTCGTAAGATAGCGGTAATATCCCTCGATCGTCTCATCTCTATCAAGCGCTATGCCACTTGAGTAAAAGGTTTGCTTTTGATACTGAAGCTGGATCATTTTATTTGCAACTTCATTATTTCCGATAACCGGCTTTGAGTAGGCACGAAGCTTTGTGTGGTCTTGGGTAAAATTTTGATTTATACCGATACTATTTGAGTCAGTACCTGAGAAAAATCTATTTATACCAACAGCTCCTGGGAAATTTGTGCCGTGATCTACTATCGAGATACTATAAAGACCTTGAGCTTGCTTTGGAATGAGAGAAAATGTGCCTTTTTTGGTATTTTTATCATAAAAATATGACGCCTCGAAAAAATCATCAACGTCATTTAGCATATTATTGTCTTTGTTGTCATCTGAGTTTGAGTTAAAGTCTTTGACGATAGAGTTGCCATATCTTGTATCATTCATCGTCGTCGTACCATTTACATTTATAGTTTTTCTGGCCACGACATTGCCTTTGTTATCATAAACAATAGCTTCAAAACTTCCGTTTCTTATACTATTATCATGATTCATCAATGTCTTATCGCCTTCTAAGTAACTTATCGGATCTGAGTTAGAAATTTCAACTGCGGATTCGGCATAGATATTATTTGTACTTGTTATCAAGGCTTTACTAAATGTATTTAAATTATCAATGTATTTTTGGATCGTTCCGTCGCTAAATTTATCATTATCTGGCTCGTAGTTTCGGCCCCTAAGATCAAGTGCGGCTCCGATTTTACCGCCTGTAATCTTTTCTTCCATTGGGATTCTTCTGCCATCTTCTCTTTCATAATAAATTTTTGTATATCTTCCACTTTCAGTTGAACTCATAGAAATTTCATGAAAATTTACACCATCAACGATACTTACGCCACCAATGTTTAGATTGTAGTATTTTCCTTGATCTGTTATTCCTGTATCTACCCTAGAATTGCTCTTTAGATCGCTTTTATAAACTGCTGTATTTACTAGCTTTGACATCGCAAGCTCAAGCTCATCACGTTTATCACGAAGATCATTTGCATTTATTTTTATACCAGCGTCCGCGCCTGATTCTATTCTTTGGATTTGCTTATTAATATTTGCTATTTGTCTGCCTAGCGAATTTATCTCATTTATATTTATTTTTATCGTTTCATCGATCTTTTCATGCATATCATAAAGCATCTTTGATGAGCGGTTGATACTTGCAGTCAATACACTTGCTTTATTTATCAAATTTACTTTCTGAGCACCAGCATTAGGGTTTGAAGCAAAGTTATTCCACGCGGAAAAATACTCCTGAATATCTTTCACCATTCCATTATCTTTTAGATCAGGAAAATATTTTGTGGCTTCTTGCAAAATTCTTTGTTTATAGGCTGTGTTTTCTAAATTTGACGATGAGTATTTTAGTCTTGAATAGGCAAACTCATCATGAAGCCTTGTTATAGTATCTACTTGCGTACCTGTGCCAACTCCGCCAGGGACTGTATTCATCGCTGGAGAAGCAGACTGGACAACACGCTGCCTTGTATAGTAGTTGCTATCAGCGTTTGCGATATTATTTCCGGTTGTACTTATTTGAAGCTGGGCTGCATTTAGCCCCGAAACACCCGTGCCTAATGACATAAAGATATTAGCCATTTTTTAAACCCTTGATTTATAAAAATTATTATCTATGCTGTTTCCATCTTGGCCGTACTCACTTGCTTTAGTGCCAAAAATTTTTTCATTAAGTGAGTCAAAAAATTCTTTAACGGCAACAACATGTCTTGCATATTCTTTATTTACTTTATGTAAATTTTCAAGCTTTGAACGCATAAGAACAAGCTTTGACTTCACTTCATCGTCTAAAACACTAGCAAGTGTAGTCGTACCGCTCTCTTTTGATACCTTTAAAAGCTCCTTATCTAGTGCTCTTTTCGTATCTTCAAATGCACGAACTAAGGCATTTTTTTTCTTTACACTCTCATCAACGCTTGAGTGCTTAGCCTCTTTTATATTTGCGATATCTTGTATGGTTAAATTTATAAGCTCATCAAGCTCGCCTATAGCCTCGTCCAAAAGCTTTTTTATCATTTAAATTCCTTAATTACAGCAACGCATCAGCCACAGCCCTAGCCGTTTTTGAGATATCAACCTGATAAGTACCATTTGCTATGGCATCAGCTATCTCTTTTAGCTTTGCGTTTTCGTTTGTTCTTACTTCTTTACTCTGAGTTTCGACCTTGGCATCGCTATTTTTATTTAGCGTATTTGCCTGAAAATTTGGTCTTTGGTTCAAAGGCCTTATCATATTCATACCTCTTAAAATAAAATGTTTATATCACTACATCGGCAGAATATAAATTTACTTAAGAGTCTCTCTTTAAAAAATCGTACAAAAGTTCTGAAAAACCTAAATTTCCACTCAAAGCTTTGCTCATAGCGTCGTTATACATAGACCTGTAAATGTCGCTGCCAGCGGCTTTTGGATAGAGTGAGTTCTTGTCATCTTCTTTTAAAGCGATATCAAGCACAGCCTTTACCATATATGCCTCAAATGCATCAGTTTGCTCTTTTAAAAGTGCATCTTGTTTAGCATTTGCGTTTTTTATCTTATTTGCCGAAATTTCATTGTATGAATTTAGTGCTAAAGTGTTATCTATTTGCATTATATTATCTCCAGATCAACTTGTATCGCACCAACTCGCTTTAAATTTTCAAGTATCGATATGATATCGCTTGGTGTCGCTCCAAGCTTATTTAGCGCTCTTGTTACATTTGCAACGGTTGTTTTTTCACCTGAAATTTTAAGTAAATTTTGACTAGGTGCGACAGATGTATCGCTTCCTATATTTACATCATTTTGTGCTGCTTCATCGTAGCTATTTGGCTCTATTTTTATTGTGATTGCACCATGCGTTAAGACAACTGGGCTAACTACGGCATTTATGCCACTTACTATCGTGCCAGTTCTCTCATCAACTACTATCTTCTCATCTGGCTTATACTCCACATCAAGATCGAGCACGGCGCTTGCAAGCTCGATAATACTAACATCATCTGGCTTTTTAACGATAACCGTTCTTGGATCGATCGCCTTTGCGGCATCATCAGAGATATTTGCATTTATAGCATTTTGGATATCAAGAGCAGTTTTAAAATTTGTATCTTTTAGGCTTAGTCTTATGCTATCTTGATTGTAAATGTCATAAGTCACCTCTCGTTCAACCAAAGCTCCATTTAGAATAGAGCCAACAGTTGGGTGGTTGCCACCTGATCTACCCATGCTTTTTCCGCCGATGCTTAAAGCACCCTGAGCCAAAGCGTAAATATCACCATCAACGCCTTTTAGTGGCGTCATGAGAAGAGTGCCGCCTTGCAAACTTTTTGCATCGCCGATAGATGAGATCACGACATCGAGTTTATCACCATGCCTTGCAAACGCAGGAAGCTTAGCTGTTACCATAACAGCAGCTGCGTTTTTTGACTTGATATCATCTGGATTTATCTTTACGTTTACGCCTTGAAGCATGTTTGATAAAGACTGGATCGTAAATTTTGACGTTGAGCCATCACCTGTGCCATTTAGTCCAACCACAAGGCCGTAGCCTATTAGCTGGTTATCTCTTACGCCAACTATGCTTGCAAGCTCTTTTATCTGTGTAGCAAAGGCTGAAGTAGCTATCACTGAAGCTGCTACAAAAGATAAAAATTTTTTCATATTTTTTCCTAAAATTTAGCTATTTTAGGTTTTTAAAGCAAAAGATGTTCCAAATTTTTATAAATTATTGGAAGTAAGAGAGCGAAGTAGCTCCAAATTTTTTAAATTTTACAAGCTTATATGTAGAAATTTCATCGCTAAATTTAAAGTCGCTGTTGTGCTCAAAAACTATCATATAAATTTTATTTTTTTTTAGCTGTGAGATTAAATTTACAAGTTGTTCGTAGATATCATCAAAGCCAGCTCTTATGTCAAACGGTGGATCAAGGTAGAGCAAGACCTTACCACTTTGAGAATTTATAATATCGGGCAAGACAGAAAAGGTATCGCCATTTATCGCTTTTAAATTCGAGCACTCTAGGCTTGCAAGGTTGCTTTGCGTGATCTTAAAAGCGGCTCTATCTTTTTCGATAGCGATAGCCTCACGTGCTCCATTACTAACGGCCTCGCTTGCCATCACGCCACTTCCACCAAAACCTTCTATAAATGTAAGCGAGTAAATTTCATCTCTAATGACGTTAAAAAAGGACTCTTTTACGATACTTTTTGTGCTTCTAGTCGTGCTTAGGCTTGGCAGCTCAAGCCTTTTGCCTTTAAATTTACCACTTGAGATTTTAGTGTAAAGCTTCACTGATTTGCCCTTAAAATTTCAAGCAGATCAGCTTTAAATTTATCTATCAAAAGTGAAATTTTCTCTTCTAAGCCCTTTTCATTTTTAGCTTCATTTAGCTCATTTGCTTTTGAAATTTGCATAGCTGAGTAAAATTCTTCAAGCGTATCAAGAAGTGCCATTTTGGTAAAAGGATGAGAAAGATGCGCATTTTTTCCTATTATAAATAGTGGTTTTTTTGTTGATATTTCGTGATCACTCACTACAAAATCACAATCCTTATGATGAGCAGCCAAATTTCCACAAAAAAGTAGCAGTGTCTTTTGAAGCAAAATACACTCGCACTCAAATGAAATTTTCATATCTCTTCCTATAAATTTTTGCTCAATTTTAGCCTAAATAATCAAAAATTTGTATAAACACTAAAGGATTTTAAAATTTTACCGATGTAGAAGCTAACGTAAGTTTTAAGGAGTAAAACTATGGAAATCTTTAAGGCAGCAGCAAATCAGGTACTAGATACAAGCATGAGCACATCCGCTCAGCGTCAAATAGACAGCAGACCTATCGAGCATTCTGATGTTAAATTAAGTGCTGATAAAAATAACGAAACAAAAGACATTAACGAGCTAGACGGACTTAGCAACGAAGAGCTTGCCAAAAGAACAAGAGAGGTCACTGACAGACTAAACTATCAAATGCAGCAACTCGATACTAATGTAAGATTTGCTTACAACGAGAAGCTAAATTTAATGGTCGTGCAAGTAAAAGATGCTAAAACTGGCGAAGAGATAACACAACTTCCAAGCAAAGAAGCTATAAGAATAAGCGAGTATTTCAAAGAAAGCATCGGAATACTTTTTGACAAGGAGAGTTAAAAATGGCAGTAGGTAACGTAACAAATTTAGGAATCGGTACAAAAAATAGCGGACTAAATGATGATCTTATCAAGAAATTAAAAGAAGCAGATGAAGCAGGACAGATCAAGCCTTTAACAAAAAGGCTAGAAAGAAATGACCTAAAGCAAAAAGACCTTGCAGCGCTAAAAACTCTAGTTAGCAACGTAAACGTAAGTGGCAAAACGCTTGGCGGAGAGGCACTTTATCTAAAAAGAACTACAAATAACGCTGGTAAAAGCGTAACAGCCTCAGCAGCAAATGGCGTTAGCGTGCAAAATTTTAGTATCGATGTGCAAAAACTTGCTCAAAAAGATACATTTCAAAGCTCAAATTTCAAAAACGCTTCAAACTTAGTAGGTGCGGCAAGCAACGGCTCTTTTGACGTTGAGATCGATGGACAAAAATTTTCTATTAGCGTAACTAGATCAACCACATATCAAGATATTGTAGACAAGATAAATGATATTAGTCGTGGTAAATTGCAAGCTAGAATTTTAAATGTTGGCGGAGATAAGCCAAATCAAATCATGCTTCAATCAGGCAACACTGGTGCTACGCAGACTATTAAATTTTCAAATGATACGGCTGGTGTTTTAGATAAGCTTGGCTGGGATAGTACGCAGTTTCAAGATAAAGATGCAAATGGTACTCTACTAACAAATCCTGATGGCACACCAAAGATGACATCAAATTTTGAAAAAAATAGAATTTTAAAGGCACAAGATGCGGAATTTACATATAACGGAGTAAATGTAAAAAGAAGCAAAAATACCTTCAACGACTTAAGGCCGGGAATTTCTATTACATTAAATGAAACTGGTAAAACAAACGTGAGCGTCTCTCAGGATACAAAAGAGGTAATAAAAGCGGTTGAAGAATTTATCAAAGACTACAACCTAATGACCATGAACCTTGGCATAGCTACAAAATATGACGAGGAAAAAGGAGCTGGCACTTTCCAAGGCGTTAGCGAAATTTCAAGTTTAAGATCAAACATTGGTCGTCTTGTAAATGGACAAGATAGCGAAGGTAAAGCATTAAGTAAATATGGCATAGTGCCTGATAAAGACGGACAACTTCAGCTTGATCTAAATAAACTAAATGCAGCTCTTAGCAAAGATCCTGAAGAGATTCAGAAATTTTTCATGGGATCAAGCAAGATCGAGCCAATAAGCTATATGGGAGCATCGACTGTTAGCGCTGGGGCATTAGATATAAAAGCTGGTGATCTTACGATAAACGGCAAGTCAGTTACATTCTCAACTACTGCTACTGCCACAGCTGAAGAGAACGCACTAAAACTTCAACAAGCCATAAATGACGCTGGCATAACTGGAGTTACAGCCAGTCTTGATAACAGTGGCAAAAGAATCGTCTTAAAAAGAAGCGATGGCGAAAATATCGAGGTAAAAGGTAAAAATTCAGCCTTAACAGCTCTAGGTATGAATGAAGCAACTGTAAATTCAGTAACTAAAAAAACAGATGGGCTATTTACAAAGCTAGCTAAAATGCTTGATGGTGTCGTTGGTAAAAAAGGCACAATGATCGCTATGCAAAATCAGCTAAAAGACGAAAACGAGTCGATCACAAAAAATAAAGAGAGCACACAAAAGCTTTTAGATGAGAAATATACAACAATGCAAGAGCGCTTTATAAAGTACAACGCTATCATCGCAAGCTTAGAAAATCAGTTCTCAACACTAAAATCAATAATAGATGCAGAGATAAATAGTAGAAAATAAGAGAGAAAGATGAATCAAAGTGCATATAGTGCATACGCACAGTCTAGTTTTGGGGGCATAGAGTCCCCAACTAAATTAATAGAAATGCTTTATGACGGAATTTTAAAATTTATATTTCGTACCAAAAAGGCGATAGAAGCTGGAGATATAGAGAAAAAAGTTTATTATATTAATAGGACAAACGCTATTTTTGTTGAGCTTTTAAATTCACTTGATTATTCTCAAGGCGACGTAGCCCACTATCTTAGCGGCCTTTATACAAGACAGATGCAGCTTCTTGCTATGGCAAATATACAAAATGATGTCGCAGCTTTAAACGAAGTAACCAATGTCGTAAAGCAACTATCTGAAGCATGGAGAGAGGTAACTTCAGGTGAATAGTTGGATTAATGAGTTTAAATTAGCATTGATAAACGAAGATACAGGCAAGATAGCTGCTTTATCACAAAATTTTAGTGAGGATATGTTTACAAACCTAGCTTCAGCACAAGAAGCACAAGCACTAATTGGCGGTGCAATAGAGCTTTTAAAAAGCAAGTCTTCGCACATCCAAAATGAGCTTATAAAACTACAAAAAGCTCAAAAATACGTAGCAAACTAATCAATTTTTATAAATTTAAAGGCACGGCGTTAAGCCGAGTTCTGTCTTGAGCGATCATTTATCTACGCTTGCTTTTACAAACAAACTCTAGCGAAGGGTTTTAATATAAGACCAAAACCATCCCTTCTTGCTGCAGGTTGGGTTTATATGGCCACGCAAGTTACCAAGCGTGCCGGTGGGCTCTTACCCCACCGTTTCACCTTTACCGCCGAAGCGGAAGTCTGCTTTCTGTTACACTATCCCTTAGGTTTCCCTAGCCATCCGTTAGATGGAACCTTGTCTTATCGCAGCTCGGACTTTCCTCTTTTGCAAAAACAAAAGCGATCGCTTACCGTGCCAGAGCGAAATTATAGCGGCTTTGGCTTAAATTTCTAGTTTTTTAAAACTTTAAACTTTATATTCTTTTATTTAAAAGGTAAATTTGCAGGCAGATAGAATGCTTTGAGTAAATATTTAGCGTATGTTTTATTAAAAATTTATCTCAAAGCGCGATAAACTCAGCATTGTCTATAGGTCGTAAATCGTACAAGTTCCCAAATTTCTCCATTATCTCGCGCGTAGCCTCCGTAAAAGGCTCGCAACCAAAGTGCGGCACGACGCAAAAATCAACCAAATTTAACCCCGCAAAATCGCTCATTTTTGCGCTATTTTCATCCATTAGCGTAGCATATTTCGTATCTGGAGCCGCCGCTATCGCTCCCGCCGACTCACCGATATAAATTTTGCCCGCTTTGATTGCATTTTTTATAGCTTGCCATACGCGCGATTTTCGCAGCTCGTTAAGCAGATAAAACGTATTTCCGCCGCTAACGTAAATGATGTCGCACTGACTAATAGTAGATAAAATTTTATCTTCACAAGATGGCTCATCTTGGCTAGATACTAGCGCTGCCGAATCCTTGGCGCAAGAGACGTCAAGGTGTCTTAGCTTCGCACCAAAATTTTCTAAAATCTCCGCCGCTTCGCCGACGTAGAAATTTACCTCTTCAAATTTGGCCGCAGTATCTATAAAAACAATATCTTTGCCTTGAAAATTTACCACTTCATTAATCTTGCTCGCAACCTCCGCAAAGTAAGAGCAAAGAAAAATATTTGCCATTTTTAATCCTTTTAAAATATAAATTTGCAAACCCATTATATCCAAACGAGCCTAGAAACACTTGTGTTTCGCGTCGCCAGCGCATCTTGCTTTACGGGTAAAATTTAGCGATTTTAGGATAAGGATCTTGGTGCAAAAATTTGATAAATTTAGCCACAAATTTAAATTTCAAACAATAAAGTAAAGTATTTTTGTACCGCTTGGCTCACAGCTTTTAAAGAGCGTCAGGCGAGGTGAATTTTGATTTGTGAAATTTAAACTTGAAAGTTAAGGCGAAGTTTTGCGAGATGGTTTTAAATGTTTTATGTGCCACTATGCTCGTAGCTAAACAAAAGAAGTAAAATTCGTCCAAAAATAAGGCATACAGCCTATCGCAGAGCAAAATTTATACTCTGCTTGCAGTTACCAGCATAGACGCAAAATTCATTTAAAAGCGCTCGCAAGATGAGCCGCCGCCCTACTCAAAGATATTTTTATGCAAGATTTCTTCTAGCACCACCGTCGCGTAGCTTCCTTTTTGTAGAGTAAAATTTATCGTAAAGTGCGCCTTTTCCTCGTTATATTTGTAGCTTGCATCCTCCAAATAACACCACGCAAAGCGCCTAGATCCCGTCATTTTAGCTTTGTATTCATTTGCCTGCGCAAAAATTTGATCCTCGACCATTCTCGCCGCACCCTGCGCCTCATACGCCTTCGCGCCCGCGATCAGCCCGCAGCTAGTGATATCTCTAGCGTCAAAGCGCGCGCCCTCAGCGTCCAAATCCTCGCATAAAAAGCACTTGCCGTGCGGATAGTGACCCAAAACTTCGCCCTCCATCAGCTTAAAAAATCTCTTTTGTGATTTTAAATTTTTTAAAATCGCGCCGTCAAGATACGGGTAAATTTGAGCTAGCTCGCCTAGGCCAAAATCCTGCGCAAACCTCGAAATCTCCACGCGTTTGCTAAGCCAGCGATTAAAAAGATCACTTTGATATGCCGAGATCAAAAAGTCGTTTAGCTTTACATTTTTGCTCTTTTTGCCGTTTATCGTCCCGTTTTTAAGAAGCTCAAGGCCAGTTTCGGCATTGTCGCCAAATTTACCAAAACGCTGATAGCCAAAGTAGTTTGCATAGCCCATTTTGTCAATACTAATAAATGCTTGCTCTAACTTTTTGGCATTACTTGGTAGCACCTTTTTTAAGCGGATGAAAAAGCTATTTCCCTTTAGATGTCCGATACGAAGCTTATTTTTATGCACATTTAGGCTTAAAATTTTCATCTTTTCGTGGCTAAAATTTGCCAGAGCCGCTTCAAATTTACGTGGCATAGAGACAAACTGCGTCGTCATACCCTGCTTGTCCTTTAGCCCCGCATAGCCAAAGTCGCGCATCTTAGCCCCTGTAACCTCGCTTAAGGCATGCAAAGCGTCGCTTGTCGTCATATCTTTTTTAGAAATTTCAACGATCAAGTGCTCGCCGTCACCGCTAAACTCGTAAAGTGGTATCTCGCGCACGACAAAATCATCTGAATTTTTAGAAAAATAGGCCTCTATGGGCGCATGAGTGAGTGCATAAAGTGGCTTAAAAGTGGTGGTTTCTTGCATTTTGTTTTAACCTTTTATTTGAAATTTTTGCAAAGACGTTAATCTTTGTCCGTGTTTTTGTGGCGATCCTTTTAATGGCATTTAATTTTTTAGGACTAAAAGTAAATAAAATTTCATACTCTTCGCCACTACTAAGCTCAAATTTACTTAGTTTTTTTGTAAATTTAGCACCCTTTTTGCTAGCCTTTAAAAGCTTAGCAAGATCTGCATTTAGCCCATCTGAGATATCCATAGCGGAGTTTATAAGATGAGCTGCTTTGTAGAAAAATTTATCTCTTAAAATAGGCTTTTTAAATCGTGAGTTTTTTGAGATTTTAGCTAGCCTTAGAAGCGAATTTAGCCCCTTTTTGCTACCTCCAAGCTCGCCAGTAAAAGCCACCAGATCTCCGTATTTTGCATTTTTCCTAAGCACAGCTTTGCCATTTAGCTCGCCAATTACACTAACGCTTATATTTAAAATTTTGCTACTTATCGTGTCGCCACCGATTATCCTTACGCCAAACTCCTCGCAAGCTCTATTTATGCCGCCACTTAGCTCTTTGATTTGCTGCGGCGTAAAATTCTTTGGCAAACTAAGTCCAAGAAGCGCAAATTTTGGCCTAGCATTCATCACGATCGTATCTGAAAAATTTACGATCATCGCCTTATAGCCGATCTCTTCAAGGCTTAGCCAGCCATGCTTAAAGTGTGAATTTTCAGCAAAAATATCCTTGCTAAAGACCTGCTTACCAAGTACAGCCGCATCATCGCCAATATAAGCGTTACCAAAGCATCCAATCGTAAAATTTTCTTTATCCATCGGGCCATTATAATGAAACTCCTTTTAATTTTAGGATAAAATAAGCCAAAAAAGGAGCCAAATGCAAAAAATAGAAATTTTTAGATTTAATGCAAAAAAGGATATTTTGTCGTATTTTAAACCATATTTTTTAGAAATTTTAGATTACGCAAACCTTGATGAACTATTTTTGCATGTTAAAAAAATTGATCCGTATTTTCAGCCAACAACTGGCTTTGTGAAAGTAAATGATGCCGTAGTGAGCACTGCTGAACCATTAGGGAATTTATATGAGAAATTTGCAGGCGAGCTTGTGATTTCGCCACTTGATGAAAAACGAGCGGTTTTAGATCTTGAGATAAATGATGACGACTTTTGGGAGAATTTTAAACCATTTGAGAAATTTTGTGATCAAGCATGCAAAGAATTTTATGCAAACTTAAAGCCATATTTTTATGCTGATTTTGTGAGAGAATACGAGCCAAATTTTATAGGTGCAGCTGCTATCATACTGGCTCATCATCTTTATAAAAAAGAAAAAAATGATGAAATCATAAGGCTTATCAACAATGAAAATGGCATTTTGATAGCTTGCAAGATTGATGATTTTATCTTTAGCGGAAGCGAAATTTATACCGAAGCGATTAGTTTTTTTAAAGAAATTTTAGGAATAAAAGAGAATGAAACCTCAAAAAATGAGCTTAAAAAGATAAAGAGCTTGGATAAATTTAAAGAGTTCAAAATAGCCGTAAGCGATAAAATCCCTGAAATTTTAGATAAATTTAGAGCAAATTTTATAAATCTAAACATCAAATTTCCTTGTGGATTTGAACTTTTAAAAGTCAACGAAAAGCTTGCATTTGCACTTGCAAGTAAGACCATCTTTAATGCGTTTGATAGCGGGGCTGATTTTTTACTAGCTAGCAATGATACTGAGTTTTATATGTTTGACACACTTTCAAAAAAGCTTGAAAAATTTGCAAACAGAAGCTTGCAGGATTTTTATATTTTAAGAGTTAGCGAACTGATCGAGCTTGAAAATGGCAAAATTCCAGCAAGCCTAAAAGAGCATACGCTAAAAGTAAATCTAGTCTAAAACTAGAGAATTTATTTTTGCAAAGTTGCATTTTGCTCGCTTAGGGCTTCTTCTTTTTCGTCTTCTTGCTTTATCTCATCGTACCTTGCTTTGGCGTTTTCATAAACACCAGCTGGTAGGCTTATGTTTAAATCGTCCCTTAAGCTCATCACATCATCACAAGCATTTTGGTAGCCAAGGTCGCAACTTTTCATGTAATAACTCACGCCAAGCTCGATATTTGAGTGTTTTTTTAGATCACTATCCATTTGCTCATTTACCTCTTCATTTACAAACATATCACCCAAAGCCTCGCACGAAAGAACATCTTTTTGCTCACAGCCATCATAGAAAATTTCATACGCAGTTGCGTAATCTCCGGCATTTAGCGCCTCAATGCCTCTGTCATAATCATCGATGTCAAAGCCAAATGCTAAATTTAAAGCTAGGATTAAAAAAACTATCTTTTTCATATAAAGCTCGGTGCGTCGTTTGAAAATAGTATGAGATCGCCGGCACGCGTATTTTGAGCTAGAATTTCTTGCATTTTATTTTTATCCTTTAAGATGATAATCTTTGCCTTTATGATGTGCTTTAGTAAAACTTCAGCATTTAGTGAGCTTGTGATGATGACGAGATCGAAAATTTCATTTATCACCTTGGCTAAATTTGCATTTTGCTCCGCGTCACTCTCGACGATGCCTGGTGTTAGCAACACTTTTCTGCCAGTATAGGTGCTTACAAGCTCGTAGCTTGCACTCATGCCTGAAAAATTTCCATTAAAGCTATCATCAATTATCAGCTTGCTGCCAGCCTCGATCTTGCTTAGGCGGTGCTCGACGTTTTTCATCTTAGATAGCGCTCTATTTACTGCTTCATCGCTCATTTTCAGATATCTTGCTACCTTGATACAAACGGCTAAATTTGTAGCGTTAAATTTACCAAGCAGCGGCGAAGCGTAGTTTTTGCCATCAAGCATAAATGAAATTCCATCTAAATTTGCATTGATATCTTTTAGACTTTCATCGTAAATTTCTATATTTTGACTTGGCTCTTTTTTTGTCGAACTATGTAAAAATGCCATTTGCAAACGGCTGCTTTGAAGTGCTTCTAGCTTGGTAGAGCGGATATTATCAAGCGTTTTAAAATACTCAATGTGTTGCGCACCGATCTCGCCAACGATTACGATTTGCGGGTTTAGAAATTTTGTGATCTCTAGGATGTCGCCCTTTAGCCTAGCGCCTGCTTCTGCGATGTAAATTTGCGTTTGCTCGCTTAAATTTTCGTTGATATCTTTAATGATGCCTGCCATTGTATTGACGCTGCGTGGCGTTTTATAGCAGACAAAGCTATCTTTTAAAATTTCAAATAAGAAATTTTTGATGCTAGTTTTGCCGTAGCTTGCGGTGATTAGGATTATCTTTAGCTCTTTGTTTGCGCCAAGTTTTTTAAGCGCCTTGTTTTTAAAGCCTTGAAATTTTATCTTTTCTAAAATTTCACTAAAAAATAGGCTCACAACCAAGACAAAAAGTGGCATCGGAGCCAAAAACGCCTTGTGAATGATGAAATTTAAAGCATAGTTTAAGATGATAGCGCAAGCAAGGATCACAAAAAAGTGCTTGATCCTGGCAGTAAAAACTAACTTTTTATCAAGCTTTTTGTGCCAAAGATAAAGAGCTGGCAAAAGCGCAAAGTAAAAATAGATAAAAAACCACTTACCAGTCGTGTAAAAAAGCACCAAAGGCACGATGAAGAAAAGGACGTGCCAAGAGGGCTTTGTGAAGTGAAAGAGCACGCGCTCAGGCCTATATGAAAACCACTGAAAGCAAGTAATCACATAAAAAGCGAGCGCAAAGATAAATAAAACTGTGCTTATGCTTAAAAATATATTCATCTTATCTCCTCGATCCCGCTCTCATCGTCATCTAGAACAACATTTTTTGCTTCATTTGGCTCAAATTTTAGCCCTTTTTCTATCTCGTCACTTATGAATTTAGCGTGAAGTAAAAAGAAAAAATGATCACCATTAAGCGGAAAAAATGAACTATTTTTTATGAGCTTATGTATGCTCTCTCCGCTTGTTATAGGCGTTGCCTTGTCATTTTCTCCCCAGAATATCAAAGCCTTGCCGCTAAAGCTAGCAAAATTCTTCGTAAAATCCTCATCAACTACGTTTTTTAGGGTCTCATACATCACTCTGCTCATACCGCTTACATCTTTTGTGGCAAAGAGTTTGTAAAATTTACCAAAGCCAAAAAGCTTAAAAATTTTAAAAATTGCTATCTTTGCTCGCACGATAAATGGCTTTTTGACAATTATACCGGCTGAGCTTAAAAGCACAAGATATGGCGGCTTTAGAAGCGTTGCGACCTTGCCACCAAAGCTATGACCCACGATGATATCTGGCTTTATGCCAAGCTCATCACAGAAATTTTCAACAATTTTTGCATAATCACTTGTTTTTAACGGATCAGTAATGGAGCTTTTACCAAAGCCTGGCATATCGATATAAACGTGGCAAAAATCACTTAAATAAGAGCCAAAAGCCTTTTTCATTATCTCTTTATTAGCGCCCCAGCCGTGCAAGAAAAGCACTATTTTTTTGCATTTTGGATTTACTACTTCGTAGCTGATCTCATATTCGTCTGAGCCGTATTTTACCGCCCTACTCGCCATCGTTTTCTCTCTTTTTTGCAGTATAAATGCTCTCAAGCACGCTTACTGCCTCGCAAAGGCGCTCATATTCTTCCATATTCAAAAGCACTGCTTCAAATTTATTATTTTTAACAATGACAGCTCTTTTTAATTCATTAGCTCCCACACGAGAGAGCACTGAACTAAAATTTCTAACCACTTCAGTTGCTGTATAAATTTCATCTTTTGTAAAAGTTACCATTGTCGCTCTTTGTGTAAAATTTTACGTAAAATATCACAAACTACTTTATAATCTACTAAATGGCCTAAATTTTTCCGCGACCTTTTACTGAAGTGATCGAGTTTATAAAGCTATAATCGATCTTTATATTACGCTCTCTTGGAAGTGAGTTTGCAAGAGCATTTAAAGTGCTTTCAAAATCCTCAAATAGATAGTTTGCAAGGCTTCCTGGATTTGGATTTATCTCATTTAGATAGACCTCATCATCTATCACAAAAAAGTCGCATCTAATTATCGCCCCGTCAAATCCACAATCATAAATTTTTGAAAAATTAAATTTAAGCTTTTGTTTTAGCTCCTCAGACATTTCAGCTTCTTTGACTTTGTTTTCATTTGAAAAGCTAAGATACTTTTGCTCGTAATCAAGAAATTCTTTCTTTTTTGGCTCTTCGATGATAGAAAATTTTATCTTTCCATCTATCTTACAGCCTGCAAGGTTATACTCTTTTACTTCCTTTATAAAAGGCTCGACAAGCACATCCTTATCAAACTCAAATGCCACGTCTTTTGCATAAGCTAGCTCGCTGGCATCATGCACTATATTTACGCCGATACTACTTCCAAGCCTTGCTGGCTTTAAGATAATAGGATAGTGAAATTTTGGCTGGCTCTCACGAGTTAGCATCTCATAGTCAAGCGCCTTTACGCTAGCTTTTTGCGCTAGAAATTTAGTAAGCTCTTTGTTGTAGCTAAGCGCACTTACTTCAAGCCTTGGACCTATATATTTTATGCCGTAAAAGTCAAAAAGTGCCGCCATTTTGCCATCTTCGCCATCCATGCCGTGGATCAAATTTATAACGACGTCGCACTCTACTTTTTTATCGCCAAAGAGAGAGTGTATGAAAAATCCACCCTTAGACAAAATGAGCTTTTTTGAATTTTTGTATTTGCCAGAGCTAAAGAAATTTGCTCTCATATCTTTTTGCTCGATAAGATAAAAATCTCTATTTGCATCACAAAATATAAATTTTAGCTCTTGTTTTAGGACATTTTTTAAAACTATCGCACTAACTATGCTTATCTCATGTTCATAGCTCTTTGCTCCAAATATCACACCTAAATTCATCTTTTTAATCCTTATCCTAATTTCTTTAATGCTTCTTTTATAAGATCACTCGTATTTTCACTCTTGCACTCAGGCAAAATTTTCACTATCTTCTCACGTTTAAAGCCAAGCGCCTCAAGTGCCAAAAGTGCCTCATTTTGGTAGCTTGGCACACTCTCGTCACTTATTAGCTTTGCGTCACTTAGCTCAGCTATAATGCGTCTAGCAGTCTTTGGTCCGATACCTGGCACGCTTTTAAAAGTATCTGCATCGCCACTTATTATAGCGTTTGTAAATGCTTGCGAGCTAAGGCTTGAGCAAACTGCCATAGCCGTACTAGCTCCTATTCCATTTAGCTTTATTAGTATTTCAAACATCTTTTGCTCGTTTGCGTCTAAAAAGCCGTAGAGTAAATTTGCGTCCTCTCTTATGATCTGCGTTATAGCAAGTTCAACTTTTTCACCTTTACTAAGTTTGGCCGAGCAAAAAAGCGAGATAAAAATTCCATAGCTTACGCCGCTATTTGTTTTAAGTATCACAAATGCGGGATCTTTTTTGCTGACGATACCTTCGATCGCTTTTATCATCATTTAACCTTTTATTCTTAGAAATTTGTATCTGTGTAGTCTTCTAATTTATTTGACTTTTTGATCTTATACTCAGCCTCATCGCCATCACCGATCTTCTCTAAAGTAATGGCATGAGCAGTTTCATTTTGCTTTGAGATATAAGTGACATTTTGTGGAGGATCAACGATAACAAATCTAATCTCATTTAGTTCAACCCAGTTGCCTCTATTTATCACTTTTGCAGAAAATATTCCGTTTTGCATGATCTCAAGCTCATCTTTTAGAGTAGCTAGCAACTCTTTTTTATCTTTAAAAATTTTTAGCAAAGTGTTGTATTCATTGACTAGACCTTGATACTCTTTTAGCTTTTTCATGAAGGTAACTGGCGGTATCACTTTAGCTTTTGAGAGCTCTTCTACCTTTGCTTTTATGGTATAAATCGAGTCTTTATTTTCGTTTATGACATTTTTCTTTGTTTCAATATTTTTTAGAAGCGAAGCAAGCTCTGCTTTTGTATATTCGATCTTATTTAATTGCTCTTGCGTAGCCTCAGCACTCTCAGGCATTTTGCTAGTATCGATTATAAATTTATTGTCAGTGCCTCTTAGATATCTTACGTCTATTAAGTGTGAAGCTGTAATAGTGCAGTTTGAGCCAAGCGTATTTATTTGGATATTTTGAGCAGTTATAGAGCCACCAACGACGCTATTTATCTTAACTCTTTTTGCTACGACATTTCCGCCTTCTAGCCTATCTATCTCGACATTTTCAGCTTCAACCTTACCGATATGGATAGAAATTTTTGCATTCTTTGCATAAATTTTAGCCTTTTGGTGTGTTTGACCGCCGATTATTACTTCATTTGCTTTAACCATCGCATTTGCACCGACGTTTCCTTTAACCTCGATCTCGTCAGCCTCCACGATGATGCCAGTGCCGATGGCGTCTTTTATAGTATCAGTTTCCCTAACCACCAAAGTCACATTTGTATCAGTACCTGCTTGAATAGAGCCAGTTGTTTTAAAATTTGCTTCATTTATCTCTATACGCTCTTCAATATTAAATGAGCCATTTTTCTCAACTACATATCCTGATTTTTTAGCGATGTATATTATGCTATCGTCATTTTCTACTCTCTCTATATTTTCGCTTATGCTTATCTCTTTACCGGTATCTTCTTTTGGCTTTTCTACTGCTAATAATTTGCCTCTCGCATCACGGCCATTTTGCCCTTCGTGAGACTTTTTCTCTTCCATTATCACTTCATCTTGTGCTACACCAAAAACAAAACCTCTATCAGCGTAATCAACCTTATCTTCCTCTTTTATCGCATCAAGTTTATCTTTGTAGTAGTAAAGTATCTTTGCATCGGTAGCTTTTTTTGGATTTATACCTTGTGTTATGTTTAGTATGTAGTCTTTATCAAGTTCGCCCTTTACATGCACAACTGAGGCGATTTGTTTTAACTCATCTTTTAGTTTGCCAATCCTTATACCTATTAAAATTTGAGCTTTCATAAGCTGTTTGGCGATATATTCAAAAAGCTTATCTTCGTAATGCTGTTCGTATTCACAATCTTTTGTGGCTTTTACCTTTGCGACTACTTTTGTAACCGTTGAATTTACACCGATTTCTATCTTTGGAAGCTTTGGTACAGCATTTAGCCTAACATCAAAAAATTCCACGTCATAGACCTGCTCGATCTCTAGTGTCTCGTCAAGGTAAAAAGTATTATCATCAAAAAAGTCTAAATTTTCTTCAGGGACAAAAACTGGCTCTTCATTATCTTTATTTTTATAATAAGTCAAAATGTCTAAAATTTTAAAATCTATAAATTCTACCGGTACGCTGTGTTGCTTGCTTAATTCTTTAAGCGATATATAAGGTGTTGAAGTTTGAATTTGCGTTGGCGGTAAAAATCTCTCGTTTTCTTGCACGTTCTCGCTCAAAATTGATCCATTTCACATAAAATTTAGCTCTTATTATCGCCAAAATTTTATTAAATTTGGGTTATGTAAGCTTTAAAGCATCTTTTGTTACTATTGCGTTTTCAAATTTAATTTAGGTGAGCGATGTTTATAAAAGGTTTTTTTTCAAACTCAGTTGGCATTATGGTTTCAAGAATTCTTGGACTTATAAGAGACCTTTTAACAGCTTCTATCCTTGGAGCTGGCATATTTAGCGATCTTTTTTTTATCGCTTTTAAAATCCCAAATTTATTTCGCCGTATCTTTGGCGAGGGCGCTTTTACACAGGCATTTTTGCCAAATTTTGCAAACAGCAAGAAAAAAGCAGTCTTTCAGGCTGAAATTTTCATCAAATTTCTACTTTTTATAGGCGCATTAACGCTTCTTGTAAATTTATTTACGCCCTACTTTATAAAGATCATCGCAAGCGGCCTGAGTGAACAAAATATCATGGGTGCAGTGCCGCTTGTGCGTATAAATTTCTACTATCTAGCCCTTGTTTATATCATCACTTTCATGGGTGCACTACTTCAGTACAAAGGACACTTTGCCACGACTGCGTTTTCAACTGCGCTACTAAATTTAGCCATGATCGCATCGCTACTTTTGGCTCGTGGCAAGAGCGAGAGCGTGGTCGCACTTTATCTTAGCTTTGGCGTCGTTGCAGGCGGCATTTTGCAAGTTTTAGTGCATCTAATTGCTATGAAATTTAACGCCTTAAATAAAATTTTTTGGGGCGGTCTAAGCGGATATTTTAAAGGCAAAAAAGCTAGTAGCAAAGGCTTTTTTATAAATTTCTACCACGGCCTACTTGGCTCAAGTGCGATGCAAATAAGCGCATTTATGGACACTTGGCTAGCTAGCTTTTTGGTAAGTGGCTCGATAAGCTATCTCTTTTATGCAAATAGAATTTTTCAGCTCCCACTTGCCATCTTTGCGATCGCACTCTCTCAAGCACTCTTTCCAAAGATCACTAGGCTTTTAAAGCAAAAAGACGAGGCAAATGCCCTAGTTTGGACGAAAAAGAGTTTTTACCTGCTACTTTGCGCCCTGCTAGCCGCCACGATCACAGGCGTCGTGCTAAGTGAGTTTATCATCTGGCTCTTGTTTGAGAGAGGGAATTTTGTAAGGGCAAACACCATTGAATGCGCCAAGGTGCTAAGTGCTTATTTGGTGGGGCTTACGCCATTTGGACTGGCTAAAATTTTCTCACTTTGGCTTTATGCAAATATGAAGCAAAAAGAGGCGGCCAAAATTTCTATCATCTGCCTTGTGATAAATTTGATCCTAGCAGTCATTTTGATGCAGAAATTTGGAGCAACTGGTCTTGCATTTGCAAGCTCACTTGGGGGATTTTTACAGCTTATTTTATACATTAGAGCCTTTGGAGCTAAGCGATTTTTAGCTATAATCGAGCCTAAATTTATAGCTGCTATCGCACTTTTGGCGGTTTTGCTCTATTTTGGTTTAACATTTTTAAAGGATATATTTAATGCGAATTTTTGATACTTCTAAAAGAGAAAAGGTTGAGTTTAGCCCGATAAGAGAAGGTGAAGTTAGCATCTATCTGTGCGGACCAACGGTCTATGATGATGCACATTTAGGACACGCAAAGTCAGCCGTTAGCTTTGATCTTTTAAGAAGGGTCTTAAAAGCGCTTGGCTACAAGGTCAAATTTGCAAGAAACTACACCGACATCGACGATAAAATTTTAAATAAAATGGTGCAAACTGGCCAAAGCCTAGAGGAGATCACAAACAAATACATAGCGCATTATGAGAGCGACATGAACGCTTTAAACGTATTTGATCCAGACTTTAAGCCAAAGGCTACGCAGTGCTTGGATGCGATCATTAGCTACATCAAGGTGCTTATGGATAAAGGTGTGGCGTATAAAACGAGTGATGGAATTTACTTTGATACGAGCAAGGATAGCGGCTATTTTAGCATTAGCGGTAAGGATAACAATACCGATCTAATCGCGCGTGTGGCAAGTTTTGGCGAGAAAAGAGACGAAAAAGACTTTGTGCTTTGGAAATTTGATGAGAAATGGTACGAGAGCCCATTTGGCAAGGGTCGCCCTGGCTGGCACACCGAGTGCGTGGCTATGATAAGAGAATTTCTAAGTGATAAAGAAAATGAGGAATTTGAGATCGACATCCACGCTGGTGGCATCGACCTACTCTTTCCGCACCATGAAAATGAAGCAAGTCAGTGCAGATGTGCCTATCATAAAAATTTGAGCAAATACTGGATGCATAATGGCTTTATAAAAGTAAATAACGAAAAGATGAGCAAGAGCCTAAACAACAGCTTTTTCGTAAAAGACGCCCTAAAAAACGTTCATGGCGAAGTGCTTAGATATTACTTGCTTACGAGCCATTATAGAGCGCATTTTAACTATTCAGATGAAGATCTAGTAGCTTCAAAAAAGAGACTTGATAAAATTTACCGCCTCAAAAAAAGAGTCGATGGCGTGCAAGCAGGCGCGGCAAATGAGAGCTTTAAAAGTGAGCTACTTGAAGCACTAAGCGATGATCTAAACGCATCTAAAGCGCTTGCAAGTGTTGATGAATTTGTAAAAACGGCAAACGAAAAACTTGATAACAATCCAAAAGATAAAGCCTATAAAGCAGAAGTGGCAGCAAATTTATATCTGATAAATGAAATTTTAGGCATTGCTAGCACAAACTATGTTGAGTATTTTCAGTTTGGCGTAAGCGACGAGCAAAAAGAGCAAATTAAAAGACTTCTCGATGAGCGCACGGTAGCCAAAAAAGAGAGAAATTTCGCAAGGGCTGATGAGATAAGAGATGAGCTAGCAAAAATAAACATCTCTATCATGGATACGCCAAATGGCGCAGTTTGGGAGAAAAACAATGAATAACTTTGGCTTAAAAGATGTGCTAAAACGCTTTGGCCCATATTTTAAAGACTACATTCCACACTTCATATTAGCCTTTATTGGTATGGCCCTTGCAAGTGGCGGAACAGCTGTTAGTGCGTATCTAGTGGAGCCTGTATTAAATAAAATTTTTGTTGAAAAAAATGAGACATTACTTTATATGCTGCCATGTGCGATCATTGCCATTTATGTACTAAAAAATATAGGAACCTTTATGCAGGCTTATTTTACGGCATATATCGGACAGGATACGATTAGAAGATTTCGTGAAAAGATGGTCGAAAATTTACTAACTTTGGATATGAAATTTTTTAATGATTTTAGAACAGGCGAGCTAATAAGTAGAACCACAAACGACATCGACCGCATAAGATCGATAGTCTCAAGCATGATACCTGAGTTTGCAAGGGAATTTATAACAATTATTGGCCTACTTTGTGTAGTCATATATCAAAGCCCAAAGCTAGCATTTTTTGCACTTGTAGTTATGCCAATAGCGATTTATCCGATTTCTCGTCTTGCAAAAAAGATGAAGAAAATTTCCAAAAAGTCACAAGAAAAGACGTCTGATATCACCTCAGCTTTGAGTGAAATTTTTACAAATATTGAGATAATAAAGGCAAATAATGCCCAAAAATACGAACATTCACGCTTTGTTGATGAAAATAATAAATTTTTTAAACTAAATCTTAAAACCGTAAAAATCGAGCAGCTAGTAAGCCCACTAATGGAGACGATAGGCTCTATCGGAGTTGCAGCCGTTATCATAGTGGGTGGCAAAGATGTTATCGATGGCAACATAAACATGGGTGCTTTCTTTTCGTTTTTAACTGCACTTTTTATGCTCTATACTCCGCTAAAACGCATCGTAAATATCTACAACAAGATGCAAGATGCGATCGCCGCAAGTGAGAGAACCTTTTTCTTGATGGATAAAGTGAGTGAGATAAAAGATGGTGAAAAAGAATTAAGCGAAGAGATAAACCTAATCAAATTTAAGGGTGTCTGCCTAAACTACGGCGACAAAGAGGTCTTAAAAGGGATAAATTTAGAGGCTCGCAAGTCAGAATTTATAGCCCTTGTTGGCTCAAGTGGTGGCGGGAAAACCTCACTCATGAATCTACTTATGAGATTTTACGACGTAAATGGTGGAGAAATTTTAATAAATGAGATGAATTTAAAAGATATCAAAATTCACTCACTTCGCCAAAATATCGGCCTTGTAACACAGCGTGTCTATATCTTTAACGACACGATCGCTAAAAACGTGGCTTACGGCAGAGAATTTGACGAAGAAGCGGTCGTAAAAGCTCTAAAAATGGCAAATGCCTATGAGTTTGTAAGTAAGCTTGATGATGGTATCCACACCATTTTAAACGAATTTGGCACAAACCTTTCAGGCGGACAAAGACAGCGTATCGCAATAGCTAGAGCGCTTTATCAAAATCCACAAATTCTCATCTTTGACGAGGCTACTTCAGCACTTGATAATGAGAGCGAAAAAGAGATCACAAAAGCTATAAATAACCTCAGAAGCAAAAAGATAATCTTTGTCATCGCTCACCGCTTAAGCACGGTTGAAAGTGCTGATAAAATCGCAGTTTTAAGCAACGGAAAGATAGTTGATACTGGAAATGACGAAGAGCTTAGCAAGAGAAATGAAATTTATGCAAAACTTAAAGGCAAAGCCTTAGTTTAAGGCGATTTTTGCTAAGATTTGCACAAATTTTTAGGCATTTTAAAGAGGTTAAAATGAGCTTAAACTACGAAACTTTAAAATCTATATTTTTTAAATTCGATCCTGAAACTGCCCATAAAATCGCAGAACTTGCAATGATCGGAGCAAATAAAATTTTTCCAGGATCATTAAGCTTTGTAGCAAATAAGTGCGTGGTCGATGACAATGCGCTAAAACAAAATTTATTCTCAAGCACTTATCACAATCCAGTTGGCATAGCTGGTGGCTTTGATAAAAACGCCACAATGTTTGAAGCACTCACGGCTCTTGGCTTTGGGTACTTAGAATTTGGCACATTTACTCCAAAACCTCAACCTGGCAACGATAAACCAAGACTTTTTAGGCTCGTAGACGAAGAGAGCATCCAAAATGCGATGGGCTTTAATAACGATGGTTGCGAGGCTATTAAAAATAGAGTCAAAAAACTTTATCCTTATACTTTGCCAATCTGGGCAAACATCGGTAAAAACAAGGTTACACCAAACGAAGATGCAATAAAAGACTATGAAATTTTAGTAAAAGAATTTAGCGAAATTTGCGATACCTTTGTCATAAACGTCTCATCACCAAACACGCCAAATTTAAGAGCCTTGCAAGATGAGAGCTTCATAAAAGAGCTTTTTAGTGTCATTTTACCACTTACTAAAAAACCAATCATCTTTAAAATCGCTCCTGATATGAGCCACGAAGATGCGATCAAGCTTTGCAGCTGCGCGGTAGAAAACGGCGCTAGCGGCGTGCTCGTTTCAAATACAAGCGTTGATTACTCGCTCTCTCACTCATCAAATTTAAAAGATTTTGGCGGACTAAGCGGCAAGGTGATAGCTCAAAAGTCAAAAGAGATATTTAAAGCCGTAGCAGACGAGCTTTACGGCAAGACGACGCTTATCGCATGTGGCGGCATAGATAGCGGTGCAGAGGCATATGAGCGCATAAAAATGGGAGCAAATCTAGTGCAAATTTTTACAAGCTTTATCTTTAAAGGGCCGATGATCGCAAGAGATATAAATTTAGAAATTTTAGAGCTTTTAAAAAGAGATGGCTTTGCCTCTATTAGCGAAGCAGTCGGCATAAATGTTAAAAAATAAAAGGCAAAAGATTGATAAAATTTAATAAAACCAAACTAGAAAACGGACTAGAAATTTATCACGTACCAGTAAATCCTGGCTCAAAAGTGATAAGCGTCGATGTCTTTTATAAAGTTGGCTCCAGAAACGAAGTGATGGGCAAAAGCGGCATCGCTCACATGCTAGAGCATCTAAATTTCAAATCAACCAAAAATTTACGAGCTGGTGAGTTTGACGAGATCGTAAAAGGCTTTGGCGGCGTAAATAACGCAAGTACAGGCTTTGACTACACACACTACTTTATAAAAGCGTCAAATAAAAATTTAGACAAAACGCTTGGTCTTTTTGCTGAGCTTATGAAAAATTTAAGCCTAAAAGATAAAGAATTTCAGCCAGAGCGAGACGTGGTGCATGAAGAGCGCAGGTGGCGAACAGACAACAACCCTATGGGATACCTCTACTTTAGGCTCTACAACCACGCATTTATCTATCATCCATATCACTGGACGCCGATAGGTTTTATCAAAGATATCGAAAACTGGAACATTAGCGACATAAAAGAATTTCATGCTACTTTTTATCAGCCAAAAAATGCCATTTTGATGATAAGTGGCGACATCGGCAAGGATGAGGCATTTAAACTGGCTAAGAAAAATTTTAGCAGTATAAAAAATAAAAGAGCCATCCCAAAAACTCACTGCAAAGAACCTAAGCAAGATGGAGCTAGAAGAGCCATTATCTATAAAGATAGCCAAACACAAATGCTAGCGATCGCTTATAAAATCCCAAATTTTAAACACGCCGATCAAGTAGGTCTAAATGCTATCAGTGAATATCTAGCTACTGGCAAAAGCTCGATTTTACAGCAACGTCTAATCGATGAGCTCATGCTTGTAAATCAAATTTATGCTTATAATATGAGCTGCGTTGATGAAAATTTATTTATATTTTTAGCAGTTTGCAACCCAGATGTCGAAGCAAGTGTGGTTGAGGCTGAAATTTTAAAGATCATAGATGATTTAAAAAATAAACCAATCGACAAAGATGATGTTTTAAGAGTTAAGAATTTGATAAAAACTGATTTTATTTACTCATTTGAGAGTGCAAGCAAGGTTGCAAATTTATATGGCTCATACCTTGCTAGAGGCGATATAAAGCCACTTTATGAGCTTGAAAAAAATATCGATAAGATAGATGCCAAGCTTTTAAAAGAGATAGCAAATAAATATTTCAATGAAAAAACCAGCACAACAATAATATTAAAAAAGGAATAAACGTGGAAAATTCGCTTCAAGGTGCGATGACCGCAC
Organism: Campylobacter concisus; assembly: GCF_002913045.1. Taxonomy (NCBI): domain Bacteria; kingdom Pseudomonadati; phylum Campylobacterota; class Epsilonproteobacteria; order Campylobacterales; family Campylobacteraceae; genus Campylobacter; species Campylobacter concisus. The sequence goes on from NZ_PPAF01000035.1 coordinate 431,934, forward strand.
TCATTACGCCATTTAAAAATCAAAAAGTAGATGAAGTTAGTTTTGAAAAGCTAATAAAAAGACAGATAAAACACGGCATAGATGTTGTTGTGCCAGTTGGAACCACTGGCGAGAGTGCAACACTGACGCATGATGAGCATAGAATTTGTATAGAAATAGCCGTAGATGCATGTAAAGGCACAAATGTAAAAGTACTAGCTGGTGCTGGTAGTAACGCAACTCACGAGGCTATTGGTATCGCTAAATTTGCCCAAGCTCATGGCGCTGATGGTATCCTATCAGTTGCGCCCTACTATAATAAACCAACACAAGAAGGGCTTTATGAGCACTACAAAGCTATCGCAAATAGCATTGAAATCCCTGTGCTTCTTTATAATGTTCCAGGTAGAGTTGGAGTGGATATCTTACCAGCGACCGTTTTTAGACTTTTTAAAGAGTGCAAAAATATCTACGGCATCAAGGAGGCTACAGGCAGCATAGATAGATGCGTAGATCTACTAGCTCACGAGCCAAATTTAGTAGTAATTAGTGGCGAAGATGCGATCAACTATCCTATCATATCAAATGGCGGCAAAGGTGTTATCTCAGTTACTGCAAACCTCTTGCCAGATCAGATTTCAGAGCTTACGCACCTTGCAATGAACGAAGAGTATAAAAAAGCAAAACTAATAAACGACAATCTATACACTATAAATAAAACACTCTTTTGCGAAAGCAATCCAATACCAATCAAAGCAGCGATGTATCTAGCTGGACTCATCGACTCTTTAGAGTACCGCTTGCCACTTTGCAAACCAAGTAAAGAAAATTTTAAAAAGATAGAAGAAGTAATAAAAAATTACGAAATAAAGGGTTTTTAATGAAGGACACACTAAACGAATTTAAAGGTAAAACGCTAGTTATCAGTGGCGGCACTAGAGGTATCGGTAGAGCTATAGTTGAAGAATTTGCAAAAGCTGGCGTAAATATAGCATTTACCTATAACTCAAACGAAGAGCTTGCAAAAGAGCAGGCAAAAGAACTTGAGGCTACTTACAAGATAAAAGCAAGAGCATATGCACTAAATATCCTCGAGCCAGAGACTTATAAAGAGCTATTTTTAAAGATAGACGAGGATTTTGATAGGATTGATTTTTTCATCTCAAATGCTATCATCTCAGGTCGCGCAGTAGCTGGCGGATACACTAAATTTATGAAGCTAAAACCAAGAGGCATAAACAATATCTTTACAGCAACCGTAAATGCCTTTGTTGTAGGCACTCAAGAAGCTGCAAAACGCATGGAAAAAGTTGGTGGCGGCAGTATTATCAGCCTATCATCGACTGGAAATTTAGTCTATATCGAAAACTACGCAGGTCACGGCACAGCAAAAGCAGCTGTTGAAGCTATGGCAAGATACGCTGCAACCGAGCTTGGCGAGAAAAACATCCGCGTAAACGTCGTAAGTGGTGGTCCTATCGAGACAGACGCGCTAAGAGCCTTTACCAACTACGAAGAGGTGCGCGATATGACAGCAAAGCTTAGCCCGCTAAACCGCATGGGACAGCCGACTGACCTAGCCGGAGCATGTCTATTTTTGTGCTCATCTAAGGCTAGCTGGGTGACTGGACATACATTTATAATAGATGGCGGCACGACTTTTAAATGAGAAAATTGAAATTTTAAGCATAAAGGCATATTTGTGAGTTTAAATTTACCAAACGCATTGGCATTTTTTAGGATACTACTGGCTCCACTTATGTTTTTTATGCTCGTAAATGCGCCAGGAATTTTTACGCAAATTCACATAAGCTGGATAAATTACTTCGCAGCTCTTATTTTTGTGATCGCCTCGGTGACTGACTTTTTTGACGGCTACATCGCTAGAAGCTGGGATCAAAAGACAAAGCTTGGCGCTATCCTTGACCCGCTAGCTGATAAGATGCTGATCTTGGCTGCATTTTTAGGCCTTATGATGCTTGGTAGAGCGAGCGCTTGGGCTGTTTATCTCATCTTGGTAAGGGAGTTTTTTATAACTGGCTTTCGTGTCGTGATGGCAAGTGATGGTGTCGAGGTCGCTGCATCAATGGCTGGCAAAGTAAAAACAGTCTCGCAGATGTTTGCGGTTGGATTTTTACTGATGAGCTGGCCAGGCGGAGAGCTTTTGCTCTGGATTGCTGTTGTGCTCACACTTTATTCTGGGTTTGAATATATCTTTGCCTACGTAAAAGCGATGAAAAAGAGCTAAAATTTCTTTCGCTCGTAAGACCCAAAGTTTTTACTTGCAAAAATTTTATATAAATAATCAAATCTTCATTTTCAAAATAAGTAAAATCAAGTTAAAAATTTCTCCTAGCTAAAAGAAATTTTTAGCTAAATGCCGTTTGAGAGTAAATTTATAAATTTTGGCTAAAATCTCATCAATTTTTTCAAAAAAAGGTAAGTTTTGAAAGGCATTCTCTTCACACTGGCCCTGCTTGGCCTTGGGCTTTATGCGTATTCGTTTTATTTTTTAGTAACTGTTTTAGCCATTAGTTTTCTCATATTTTTTCATGAGCTTGGCCACTTTTTGGCAGCAAGAACGCTTGGCGTAAAGGTAAATACCTTTAGTATTGGCTTTGGCGAGAAAATTTACACCAAAAACGTTGGCGGCACCGACTACTGCCTAAGCGCGATCCCACTTGGCGGATACGTGCAGCTAAAAGGGCAAGACGACACCGACCCAAAGGCAAAAAACTACGACCGTGATAGCTACAACGTGCTAAGTCCGATAAAGCGAATTTACATCCTCTTTGCTGGGCCATTTTTCAACTTTATCTTGGCGTTTTTCATATACATTTTGCTTGGATCTATCGGAGTTGAAAGACTTGCGCCAAGTATAGGCCACATAGCTGAAGGCTCGGCAGCTGCAAGTGCTGGGCTAGCTAAAAATGATAAAATTTTAGCAATAAATGGCGTAAAGATAAACGAGTGGGATGAGATCAGTAAAAATGTAAAGCTTGAGCCAAGCACCATTTTGATAGATCGTAACGGCTCACAAATGACTATAAATTTAACGCCAAAGATAGGCGAGACGATAAATATATTTAATGAAAAGGTACAGCGCCCATTGATCGGGATCTCTCCAAATGGCGAAGTGATAAAAATTTACCACACTGGTCTTGCAGGCATAAATTTTGCCTTTAGTGAGACAATCGAAGCATCAAAACTAATCTTTAAAAGCTTTACCAAACTAGTAAGCGGAGCTGTGCCGCTAAAAGAGGTCGGGGGCATCGTGCAGATCGCCGATGTCACATCAAAGGCCGCTAAGATCAGCCTTAGCGTGCTTTTAACCATCGTAGCGTTAATCTCTGTAAATTTAGGTGTTTTAAATTTATTTCCTATCCCAGCGCTTGATGGCGGGCACATCTTATTTAACATTTATGAACTAACTTTTAGACGCGAAATAAATGAGCGAGTGCTTGTTGCTCTTACCTACTGTGGCTGGGCGCTACTGCTTGGCATCATGGTGCTCGCGACATTTAATGACATTATGAGATTAAGTGGAGGTTTATGATGATAGTTTTAAAAGAACTACTTGAAAAGATCGAAAATTTAAGCAAAGACGTGACACTCATCGCTGTTAGCAAAAATGTGACATGCACTGAAGTAAGAGAGCTTTATGCGCAAGGGCAAAGAAATTTTGGCGAAAATAGAGTCCAAGAGCTAGCCAAAAAAGAGCTAGAACTGCAAAATTTTACTGATATAAAATGGCATATGATCGGCCGCTTACAAAATAACAAAATAAATCAGATGATAAGTCTAAAGCCAACACTTTGGCAAAGCTGTGATAGCTTTGGAAGGGCCGTAGAGGTCGATAAAAGACTCGACTACAAGCTTGATACCTTGCTTCAAATAAACTCGGCTGATGAAGATACAAAGCAAGGTGTAAGCGTAGCAAATGCGGTAGAAATTTATGAGCGTATCCAAAGCGAGTGCAAAAATATAAATTTAAAAGGTGTGATGAGTATCGGAGCGCATGTGGATGAGCCAAAAGAGATTCAAAAGAGCTTTGAGCTAACTTATAAAATTTTTGATAGCCTAAAGCCAAAAGGTGCAACTATCTGCTCGATGGGCATGAGTAGCGACTTCGAGCTAGCGATAAAATGCGGCTCAAATATGATTCGCCTTGGGACAATGCTTTATTTATAATTTTATCGCTTTTGCCTGATTTGACTCTACTACTGGGCTCAATAAATTTTTACTAAAAAGACTTGAGAAAAAATTAAAATTTAATATTTAGCGTCAGCCAAAACTAGAGCAAAAAGTACTTTTACACCAGCTTTTTCTAGAGTATTTTTAGCCTCAAGTATCGTTGTACCAGTGGTTACGATATCGTCTACTAAAATAACTGGCGCAGTGATCTTTTTTAGGATTTTAAAATTTCTTGGGTTATTTTGCCTAAATTGCAAATCCTTGCCACTATAGCTAATCTTACTGGTCGCATGCAGTGCGTGAAATATGGGCTTTAGATTTTTAGCCCTTAGCGCATTTGCCAAAATAGCCGTGTGCGAGTAGCCATGATGCACTCTATCATCTATAGGCAAAGCATAGACTTGCTCTGGAAAGCTAAAGCTTTTAAAAAATTGACTAAATGCAAATTTAGCTAAATTTTTATATATAAAATATCCGTGCATTTGGTGCTTGGAGTGGATGAGTTCTTTTATTTCAGAGTAGCCGTAAAAGCTATAAATTTTAAAGCCCTCTAGTTCTCTTACTATCGGGCTTGGCTCGCTTAAAATTTGTGAGCAAATTTTACAAAATGTATTTGGTGTAAAGCTCTTGCAAAACGCACAAAACATTAGCTATTTAAAATAGCAATTGCTGTACGTTTGATAGCGTCATTTATGATCTCAGTTAAAAATGATTTAAATGCTCCACCTGTGGGAATTAACTCAAATTTGGTTTGATTATTTGAAATGTTTTTAACGATGCTTTGATCGCCTTTTTGGATCTTAAGTGTGATCTTAATATTGCCTTTTGTATTATCAGTGCCGTATCCGCTCATATTTGCTTCAAACTCGTTGATAAAAATTTCAACCACGACTCCACCCATGCCATTTACATTTGCACCGCGCGCCATAAGCTCTTTTTTGAGCGAATCGCTAAAATAAGTAGCAAGATCGTTTTGAAGCACGACATATTCTTTTACGGTACCTTTGCTATCAGTGATCGTAGCAATGGTACTTTTGTTTTTACGGTTGTCATGCACCGCGCTTATATAGGTCTCAAAGCCACTATTTTGCTGGCTTGCAGCAGCCTTATATGGATCAAATGCGACAACACTTTGACTTGGTGCACAACCAGTTAAAAACAAAACAAAAAGTCCAAAAATAGCTAAAATTTTAAATTTATTCATCGTTTTTCCTTTTAAAGTTTAGTGATCTCATCGGCTACTTTTATCGCGGCTTGTTTAACCAAAAGTGCGATAAAAAAGTCAAACTGACCAGACTCTGAGGCCTCTAGCTTCTCCACATGGTGCCTAGTCGAGATAGGTAACGTTTTTTTGAAATTTATATTTGAAAGAATAAGAAGCCCATTTAGATGTCCATTTAAAATTTCTGAACTTCCCGAATAGCTTCCTCTAAGTTCGTCAAATCTAAAATCAAGCCTGTACGTGTAAGGCGATGTTTGAGTATCGACAACAACGATTCCGCGAGAATTTAACTCACGCTGCAAAAACATGTAAAAAAGCACTTCAAGGCGTGGGTTTGAGTTAAAAACTGCAGTATTTCCTTCAACACCTGTATAATATATCGATCTAGCGCTACTTCTAGCATCGACGATCCTGTGGAAATAAACCTTTTTTAATCCAACATTAGTATCGATCATATTTTTTTCCAAGCAGCAATTTATTGCTACATCACTTTTGTATTTAATACCATTTATAAAAAGACCATCGCCCCTGCCTTTGCAAGCACTGCAATCAGCCGGTATCCTCATAACCTCTTCAAAATACATCTTATCTTCGCTGTTTATGCTCGCACTTTGCATGCCGTCTATACCCTCACATGAGAGGCAAAGGCTGGCTTTAGCCATGCAGCCAGTTAGAAAGACAGCTGCAAAAACTGCTAATAATGTCGCTCTTAGCATTTCACTTCCTTTTGCTCGTTTTGTTTTTTACGAAGATTTCTCACACTCTCTCCTGCTATACCGTAATTATTAGTGTCTATCTCGTCAATGATAACAACAGTATTTTGAGCATTTCTTCCTAAAATTTCGCTTATTAGTTTAGTGACTCCGCTTATCATCTTCTCTTTTTGCTCAACACTTGGGCTATCGCCCTCTTTTGTCACACAAATTTTCACAAATGGCATAGCGCTCCTTTTTGCAAATTTAGTATTTAAAATTTAATCAAAAACAAAAACCGAAGGCGGTAGTATCGCCACCTCACAATAAGGCGAGATATTTTGTGATGATTTTGAAATCTGTGACGTGAAATTTTGGTGCGGATAGAACACGTAGTTCATCAATCCAAAATTTCACTAACTCTTTCAAAAGGGCACAAAAGATAAGCCTCTAGTCTATTTTTAAGACGGATAAGAACGCCTCCTGCGGCAAATTCACCTTTCCTATCGCCTTCATCCGCTTTTTACCCTCTTTTTGCTTTTCAAGCAACTTTCTCTTACGCGTAATATCGCCACCATAGCACTTGGCTGTGACGTTTTTACCCATTGATTTTACGGTTTCTCGAGCAATTATTTTATTACCGATACTCGCTTGTATAGCCACTTCAAAGAGCTGACGTGGCACAATCTCTTTCATCGCCTTTACAAAGTCCCTGCCCTTTGTCTGCGCTTTACTCTCAGGTACAATGATAGAGAGTGCATCGACCGTTTCACCAGCCACTTTAACATCAAGCTTCACTAGATCACCCACGCGGTAGTCGCTAGGCTCGTAGTCAAAACTCGCATAACCTTTTGTGCTTGATTTTAGTTTGTCGTAAAAGTCCATCACGATCTCGTTCATCGGTATGTCATACTCAAGCAAAACGCGGTCAGTCGTGATGTAGTCCATCTTCGTTTGTATGCCGCGACGGTTGTTTAAGAGCGTGATGATATTGCCCAAAAACTCACTTGGCGTGATGATAGTCGCTTTCACGTATGGCTCAAGGATTGAGTCTATTTTATTGACTGGTGGCAGCTGGCTTGGGTTTTGGATCTTTAAATTTAGTCCATCTGTTTGAATGACTTCGTAGGTCACGGTTGGCGCTGTGGCGATGAGATCAAGATCAAATTCGCGCTCCAGCCTCTCTTTTACCACTTCCATATGAAGCAGCCCTAAAAAGCCAACCCTAAAGCCAAATCCAAGTGCAACCGAAGTCTCTGGCTCATAGCTTATCGAGCTGTCATTTAGCTTTAGCTTATCCAGCGCATCACGCAGATCTTCAAATTTATCAGTTTCTATCGGATAAAGTCCCGCAAAGACAAACGGCTTAGCCCTCTCAAAGCCACCAACTGGCTCTTTTAGAGGATTTCTTGACTGCGTTATCGTATCACCAACTTGCACGTCGCTAACATTTTTAAGTCCTAAAACTACGATACCAACTTCGCCAGCGCTAAGTGTTTTGGTCTTGATAGGTGCGATAGGATTTGGATACATGAGGTCAAGCACGATGTGTTTTTTACCTGTGCCCATAACCAAAATTTCATCATTTTTTGAAATTTCACCATCATAAATACGCACAAGTGCAAGCGCGCCAAGATAGTTGTCAAACCAACTATCATAAATTAGCGCCTTTGTGGGCTTATTTGCATCACCATTTGGCGCAGGGATCCTCGTGATGATCGCCTCAAGTAACTCTTTTATGCCAACGCCTGTTTTTGCGCTCACTTCGATCGCTCCCGAGCAGTCAAGTCCGATGATATGCTCGATCTCGTCTTTTACCCTGGCAGGGTCAGCCGCAGGTAGGTCGATCTTGTTGATAACTGGGATGATCTCTAGGTTGTTTTCAAGTGCGATATAGACGTTTGCGATGGTTTGTGCCTCCACTCCCTGGCTAGCATCCACGACTAGCAGTGCGCCCTCACAACTAGCCAAAGAGCGGCTCACCTCGTAGCTAAAGTCGACGTGACCCGGAGTGTCTATCAAATTTAGAACAAAATTTTCGCCATTTAGTGCGTAGTTTAGGCGCACAGACTGGGCTTTTATCGTGATGCCACGCTCTTTTTCGATATCCATTGTATCCATGATCTGACTGCTCATCTCACGGTCACTGACGGCGCCACACTCCTGTATGAGGCGGTCAGCAAGCGTGCTTTTGCCGTGGTCGATATGAGCGATGATGCTAAAATTTCTGATGTTTTTCATATAAGCTTTACTTTTTACTAAATTTTGGGCTTTATTTTGCCTAAAGTTGATTTAAATGCCAATAAATATATTTTTATCATAAGCCCGTCACTAGAGCTTGGCTCTATTCTTAAAAATCTTAATGACAATGTCCAAAGTGCTCATGTCCTTCATCGTCATTTAACTCGCAGATGAGATCGTCTTTATGTCCAAGGTTCTCACTTTCAAACTGAAGCGTGACATGGCCGATGCCTGCGTGAGAAAGCTCGTGTTCGATGCGCTTTATCATCTTTGAAATTTCAGCCACGCTTAGCGCATCATCTACCACCACGTGGGCTATGAGCGCATTTGTGCCAGCATTTATCGCCCAGATATGCAGGTCATGCACGATTTTAACGCCATCTACGCCCCTTATAACGCTTAAAATTTCATCCGTATCAAGCTTAAGCGGCACGGCTTCGATCAGGATATTAAAGCTATCTTTTAGCAAGCTAGCGCCACTTTTTATAATGAGTAGTGAGACAAAGATACTTGCGATGCTATCGGCCTGCGTGAAGTTAAATTTCATCACAAGAAGCGCTGCAACGATGGCGCCAACTGAGCCAAGCGTATCACCAAGCACGTGCAAATAAGCGCCTTTCATATTTAAGTTTTCTTTTGTATCAGCGCTTTTATGCATATAAACAGCTACGACTAAATTTACCACAAGCCCCAAAATACTAATAAAAAGCATCGTTTTAGCCTCTATCTCTGGCTCGTTAAAAAGCCTGATGATAGCTTCAACTACGACAAAGACTGCAAGTGCGATAAGAGCGATGGCGTTTATGAAAGCGGCGATGATCTCGACCCTTTTGTAGCCAAAGGTCTTTTGTAAATTTGCCCTTTTTTCTGAAATTTTAAACGCCATGAGTGACAAAAATAGCGCGGCAGCGTCTGAGAGCATGTGAAATGCGTCGCTAATAAGCGTAAGCGAGTTTGAAACGAAGCCAAAAACGGCCTCAACTATCATAAACGTGAAAATTAGAAAAAATGAATTTCTAAGAACGCTCTTGTTGTGCATCATTATCCTTCTTTTGGGCGTCGATCCTCTTGCCTATATCTTTTAAATTTGAAAATTCCTCGATGAGCTTTGGCGAGTCGTCAAGACTGATGACGGAATTCCATATATAGGTCATCACAGAGTAGATGTGGCCGGCATTTGTCTGCTGCGAGCTTAGCACTATTATCGCCACCAAAAAGAGCAGCGAAGCGCTAATACCGATGATAAAATAGCTCATCGCCTCCCTGTTTGAGATCGCTATACGAAATTTAGAAACGACGTCGTAGTGCCTATTTAGCGTGCTTTTGTTAAAAACACCTATCACCTTTGCCTCTTTTTCTAGGCGGTCATTTAAGCGAAGATAAAGGTCGTCATTTTTCTTGATATATCTTGGTAAAAATATAAGAAAAACGATCATCACGACAAAGCACGCCACAGCGACCTTTGACTCGACAAAAATGAGCATAAACGCTGAGCCGATGATCGAAATAACCGATGTAAAAAACATAGGAAAATGCGTCTCAAAGAAATTTACAAACTCTCGCGAGAGCGCTACTCTGGCGATGATGGCGGAGTCGTCTTTGGCATTTTGTTTTTCATTCATGATGACATTTACAGCAAGCTTTGCGTAGATATTTGCAAAAACTTGCGTATCCACACGGCGCCTAATGGCTCCTACAAGCCACGCTATGAGCACAAAAAGTGCGTAAATGAGGGCATTTAACGTATTTCCTTGTATGATTGCGTTTATCGCAAAGCCCGCAAATATCGGATAAGCAAGAAAAAGTCCGTTCTCTGCTAACACCAAAGCAAAGGTCAAAATGAGATTTTTATTGTGCTCGGTCGCTATGCTCTTTAGCGTTTTAAAGGCGTTATTTTGCAAATTTAATCCTAAAATTTTCGCGAATTCTAGCCAAAATTTATAAATTTTGAAAAATTTTTGTTGTAACTCTTGACATTACAACAAAAAATCACTATACTTCGCTCATCGGTTGTAAATAAAAATATTACAACACAAAAAACAAGGAGAATAAAATGAAAAATTATCAGGTTGCAAAGATCACAAACGAGCCAAGAGTTGAGCTAAAAGAGGCTTTAAATTTAACTGGCTGTGAAGTATCTATAAACGAATTTGCGGCAAATGTGAGCGTGCCATTTGTCCATGCACACAAGCAAAACGAGGAGCTTTACATCATCACTGATGGCGATGGTGAGCTCTTTATCGACGGCGAAGTGATAAAAGTAAGCAAAGGCGACGCGGTGCGCATAGATCCAGAGGGTAAGAGGTGCTTTAAAGCTGGCAAAAACGGCATCAAAATGATCTGCATCCAGACAAAACGCGGTAGCCTAGAGCAATACACAATGAGTGACGGCGTGATAGTTAATGACGTAAAGCCAAGCTGGCTGTAAATTTAAAAAGCAAAATTTAAAGGAGAAATAATAAAAATAGCAATCATAGGTGCAAACGGCAAAAGCGGTGCAAATTTAGTAAATGAGGCGCTAAAACAAGGTTACGACGTCACAGCGATCGCTAGAAATAAAGAGTATAAAAATACGAGCGTAAAGGTTATTTACAAAGATATTTTCGAGCTTACAAAGGCCGATCTAGCTGGCTTTGACGCGGTTATCAGCGCATTTGCAGCGTGGACGCCAGATACCTTTGCGTTTCACAAAAAAGTGGCCACTCACCTTATAAATTTACTAGAAGGCACTAGTACAAGGCTCATCGTAGTTGGCGGCGCTGGTACGTTATTTGTTGATAGCAAAGACACTATGCTAATGGATACACCAGACTTCCCGGCTGCATATATGGGTGTGGCAAAGGCGACTGCGGAGTCTTATTTTGAGCTAAAAGGTAGGAGCGATTTGCTTTGGACATATGTAAGTCCAGCATGTGACTACGACGCAAATGGTGCTCGTACTGGTAAATACGTGCTTGGTGGAGATAATCTCATCTTAAACTCAAAAAATGAGAGCTATATAAGCTATCCAGACCTTGCGCTTGCGATCATAGACGAGCTAAAAAACAAAAAATTTATACAAAAACGCTTCACAGCAGTTAGTGAGCGAGCATAAAATTATAGATTTGACATAGCTGGCAAAAAAGCCGGCTTGTCAAATCTAAACTAAAAATAAACTGCTTTTAGTAAAAATTTAAAGTATAATCAGAGAAAATTTCAAGGACGATCATGCAAATAGGGATTAAGTTTTCAATCGCGATTCATGTAGTCTTAGCAGCTTGTTTTTTCAAAGACGAGAAAGTCACGAGCGAATTTATAGCAGGTAGTATAAACACAAATCCGGTCATAGTTAGGCGTCTGCTTGGCACTCTAAAGGCTGCAGGACTCGTGAATGTCGTAGCTGGAGTTGGTGGTGTGAGTCTTGCAAAAGAGCCAAAAGATATAACCCTCCTTCAAATTTTTAACGCAGTAAATGATAAAGAAAAACTTTTCAAGATCCACTCTGACTCACCTAAAGCCTGCCCGCTTGGTGGCAAGATCGAGGGACTCTTAACCGGTCACTTTTTAAAAGCACAAGAAGCTTTAGAAGATAGTTTAAGAAGTATTACTTTACAAGATCTATTAGATGAACTTATTAATTTGTAAACTTAAAAAGTAAGCAGATTAAGTTATAAGATTTAAAAAGTAGGCTGATATATAAAAAATCAATCTATTTTATTTATTAGGAGCACCATGTGCTCCTAACTATTTTTATATACTTTATGTAAGAATTTTTATAAATTTCTAGCTTTTGTTACTCTTTGCTTTTCTCTTTTTTAGCTTTACTCTTTTTCTCTGCTTTATCTTTTAGCTTTTCTTTCTTATCTTTTATCTCTTTTATACTATCATCTTTAGCACTATCTTTTTTCTCTTTTACTTTATCACTCTTTTTACTTGCTTTTTCTTTTATCTCATCTTTTTTAGATTTTATTTTTGATTTTGTGTTATCTATCTTTGTAGTGCCTGATACTGATATATCTGATTTTAAATTTTCAAATGTCTTATCACCTATACCATTTACATTTTTTATGTCTTCTATTGAGTTAAATTTATTCGCTTTTCTATACTCTATTATTGCATCTGCCTTTGAAGATCCTATACCATCTAAACTCATTAACTCTTCTTTTGTGGCGGTGTTTAAATTTATGGCTGCTAGTAATGTAGAAGCTGCTGCTAATAGTGAGAATATAATCTTTTTCATTTTTGTCCTTTTTGGGTAAATTTGGGTTTGGAGTCTATCATATTTGGTGTTTTTAGTCAATACTCGCATAAAAGAGCATAAGCTAAAAGATATTTATAAACATAGAGATAAAAAGTCTGATTATTTAAAAAATAAATAAATGTAAGATTTGATATTTTGTTATAAATTAAGAAATAATATTTTAAAAGATAATTGTTTAGACAAAGAAGATTAAAAATTAACAAAGCCCGCAACGACCTACTTTTCCAACATCCCAGTAAGGGAGAGTATCATCAGCCAGGACGAGCTTAGCTTCTTGGTTCGAGATGGAGCAAGGCGTTTCCTCGTCTGTATAGTCACGGGCAGTGTTAAATAAAAGATATATTAGATAAATCTCTTATTTAACACTACTTGATAAAGTTAAAAGTCATAAACAAAGTTTTGCAAAAACATATCTTATTAAGTTTTTATCCTTAACAAGGAAGTGATGCTTATAAAAAGATAAGCAGACGAGCTATTAGTACTGGTCAGCTAAAGGACTTTCATCCATTACACACCCAGCCTATCAAACACATAGTCTATATGAGCTCTTAAAAGAAGATTCATCTTGGAGTTGGCTTCCTGCTTAGATGCTTTCAGCAGTTATCACATCCCAACATAGCTACCGAGCGGTGCTCTTGGCAGAACAACTCGTACACCAGTGGTTGGTTCGACCCGGTCCTCTCGTACTAGGGTCAACTCTCCTCAATCTTCTTACGCCCACGGCAGATAGGGACCGAACTGTCTCACGACGTTCTGAACCCAGCTCGCGTACCGCTTTAAATGGCGAACAGCCATACCCTTGGGACCTGCTCCAGCCCCAGGATGCGATGAGCCGACATCGAGGTGCCAAACCTCCCCGTCGATGTGAGCTCTTGGGGGAGATCAGCCTGTTATCCCCGGGGTACCTTTTATCCTTTGAGCGATGGCCCTTCCACACAGAACCACCGGATCACTAAGACCGACTTTCGTCTCTGCTTGACGTGTATGTCTCGCAGTTAAGCTGGCTTATGCCTTTATACTCTACGAACGATTTCCAACCGTTCTGAGCCAACCTTTGTAAGCCTCCGTTACATTTTGGGAGGCGACCGCCCCAGTCAAACTACCCACCAGACATTGTCCTACTTGAGGATAACTCAAGCTAGTTAGCTATCAGAATAAAAAAGAGTGGTATCTCAACAATGGCTCACCATAAACTGGCGTCTATGGATCAAAGCCTCCCACCTATCCTGCACATTTTTATCCCAATAGCAGTGTCAAGCTGTAGTAAAGGTCCACGGGGTCTTTCCGTCTTGCCGCGGGTAGGAGGAATTTTCACCTCCACTACAATTTCACTGGATCCCTCTTCGAGACAGCTCCCATCTCGTTACGCCATTCATGCAGGTCGATATTTAATCGACAAGGAATTTCGCTACCTTAGGACCGTTATAGTTACGGCCGCCGTTTACTCGGGCTTCGATCAAACGCTTCGCAGAGCTAACGTCATCAATTAACCTTCGAGCACCGGGCAGGCGTCACACCCTATACATCCTCTTACGAGTTAGCAGAGTGCTGTGTTTTTGGTAAACAGTCGGGAGGGACTCTTTGTTGTAACCTTCAATGCTTACGGAGTAAATCCTTAACAAAGTTAGGCACACCTTATACCGAAGATACGGTGCTATTTTGCAGAGTTCCTTGAAGAGAGTTCTTCCACGCGCCTTAGAATACTCATCCCACCCACCTGTGTCGGTTTACGGTACGGGCAACTATAACTAAACTTAGAAACTTTTCTTGGCTCGACAGTATCGGCAATTCGCTATCCATTCCGAAGAACTTCAAACGCCTGTGGGGTCTCGGCTTAAAAAGATCCGGATTTGCCTGAATCTTAACCTACACCTTTCGACTAGCACTACCATCCGCTAGCTTGCTTAACTCTAAGCGTCCTTCCATCGCACATTATAGTTGGCATTGGAATATTAACCAATTTTCCATCGCATACCCCTTTCGGACTTTGCTTAGGACCCGGCTAACCCTACGATGACGAGCATCGCGTAGGAAACCTTGGGTTTACGGCGTTGGGGATTCTCACCCCAATTATCGCTACTCATGCCTGCATGCTCACTTGTATTCGCTCCAGCACTCCTTACCGGTATACCTTCAACGCAAATACAACGCTCTCCTACCACTTAGTAAAACTAAGTCTAAAGCTTCGGTACTCATTTTAGCCCCGTTATATTTTCCGCGCAGAATCACTAGACCAGTGAGCTATTACGCTTTCTTTAAAGGATGGCTGCTTCTAAGCCAACCTCCTGGTTGTTTAAGTAACTCCACATCGTTTTCCACTTAAATGAGATTTAGGGACCTTAGCTGTTAGTCTGGGTTGTTCCCCTCTCGACGACGGATTTTATCACTCGCCGCCTGACTGCCATGATTACACACTAGGTATTCGGAGTTTGATAGGGTTTGGTACATTGGTGTATGCCCTAGCCCATTCAGTGCTCTACCCCCTAGTGTTACTACATGACGCTATACCTAAATATATTTCGGAGAGAACCAGCTATCACGATGTTTGATTGGCCTTTCACCCCTATCCACAAGTCATCCCATAGCTTTTCAACGCTAGCGGGTTCGGTCCTCCACCGGCTCTTACACCGGTTTCAACCTGCTCATGGATAGATCACATCGTTTCGGGTCTGCAACGTCTGACTAAACGCCCTATTAAGACTCGCTTTCGCTACGGCTCCGGGTTTCCTTAACCTTGCCAGACATCACAACTCGCAGGCTCATTATGCAAAAGGCAGTCCATCACCCTGATAAATCATAGGGCTCTGAATGATTGTAAGCAAATGGTTTCAGGTTCTATTTCACTCTGATCACCTCAGTTCTTTTCACCTTTCCCTCACGGTACTTGTGCACTATCGGTCTAGTAGTAGTATTTAGGGTTGGATAGTGGTCTACCCAGCTTCAGACAGAATATCACGTGTTCCGCCCTACTCAGGATACTGCTAAGTAAAACAAAGCTTTCATATACGGGAGTATCACCCTCTATGCTTAATCTTTCCAAATTATTCTATTAGCTAAGTTTAGTCTATATTGCAGTCCTACAACCCCGTTAGTAAACTAACGGTTTGCCCTCTTACGCGTTCGCTCGCCGCTACTAGCGTAATCTCTTTTGATTTCTTTTCCTGAGGGTACTAAGATGTTTCAATTCCCCTCGTTCGCTCCATATTAGGTAGTTAAGCTCGCGCTTAACTGGGTTGCCCCATTCAGAAATTCCCGGATCAAAGCCCCTTGACGGCTCCCCGAGACTTATCGCAGCCTGGCACGTCTTTCATCGCCTCTACTAGCCAAGGCATCCACCACTTGCTCTTTGTAGCTTACCTTTTCTATATTAGATTATTCTAATTCGCATCACTTCCTTGTTAAAGATAACTTTATGTTACTAAATTTAAATCCCAGCTCTCAAGACGGAAAGCATTGACTACTATTTAGATAAGTTTTAAATCCTAAATAGATTGTGATGTCAAACTTTTGCATTAAATGCAAAGAGAATAGAAATTTAAATCTTTAACAAGTCCTGTAAAATTGTTTTTAAAACTTGCTTGTGACTATTAACAATATTAATTAAAAGAACATTTAGACAAAAGTCTAATTAGAAAGTTTAATTTTTAAGCTCTCTAATTAGACTTAATATAGTTAAACTATTTTATGGTGGAGAATAGCGGGATCGAACCGCTGACCTCCTGCGTGCAAAGCAGGCGCTCTCCCAGCTGAGCTAATTCCCCAATTAAATTCTCTGGTGGGCCTAACAAGACTTGAACTTGTGACCTCACCCTTATCAGGGGTGCACTCTAACCAGCTGAGCTATAGGCCCCTATAGGTCTATCAATCTTTCAAAACTAAACAAGGATGATTGAGAATATCTTTCTTATAGATATCTTGTGAGAGAATATCTATATGTACTCTAGAAAGGAGGTGATCCAACCGCAGGTTCTCCTACGGTTACCTTGTTACGACTTCACCCCAGTCGCTGATTCCACTGTGGACGGTAACTAATTTAGTATTCCGGCTTCGAGTGAAATCAACTCCCATGGTGTGACGGGCGGTGAGTACAAGACCCGGGAACGTATTCACCGTAGCATGGCTGATCTACGATTACTAGCGATTCCGGCTTCATGGAGTCGAGTTGCAGACTCCAATCCGAACTGGGACATATTTTATAGATTTGCTCCATCTCGCGATATTGCTTCTCATTGTATATGCCATTGTAGCACGTGTGTCGCCCCGGACATAAGGGCCATGATGACTTGACGTCGTCCACACCTTCCTCCTCCTTACGAAGGCAGTCTCATTAGAGTGCTCAGCCGAACTGTTAGCAACTAATGACGTGGGTTGCGCTCGTTGCGGGACTTAACCCAACATCTCACGACACGAGCTGACGACAGCCGTGCAGCACCTGTCTTAACATTTCTGCAAGCAGACACTCTTCTATCTCTAGATGATTTGTTAGATATCAAGTCCGGGTAAGGTTCTTCGCGTATCTTCGAATTAAACCACATGCTCCACCGCTTGTGCGGGTCCCCGTCTATTCCTTTGAGTTTTAATCTTGCGACCGTACTCCCCAGGCGGTATACTTAATCCGTTAGGTGCATTACTGCCAAGACTAGCTTAGCAACAACTAGTATACATCGTTTAGGGCGTGGACTACCAGGGTATCTAATCCTGTTTGCTCCCCACGCTTTCACGCATTAGCGTCAGTTGAGTTCCAGCAGATCGCCTTCGCAATGGGTATTCCTGGTGATCTCTACGGATTTTACCCCTACACCACCAATTCCATCTGCCTCTCCCTCACTCTAGATTACCAGTTTCCCAAGCAGTTCTATGGTTAAGCCATAGGATTTCACAAGAGACTTGATAATCCGCCTACGCGTCCTTTACGCCCAGTGATTCCGAGTAACGCTTGCACCCTCCGTATTACCGCGGCTGCTGGCACGGAGTTAGCCGGTGCTTATTCGTTAGGTACCGTCATTGTTCTTCCCTAACAAAAGGAGTTTACGCTCCGAAAAGTGTCATCCTCCACGCGGCGTTGCTGCTTCAGGGTTTCCCCCATTGAGCAATATTCCCTACTGCTGCCTCCCGTAGGAGTCTGGACCGTGTCTCAGTTCCAGTGTGACTGATCATCCTCTCAGACCAGTTATGCGTCATAGCCTTGGTGAGCCATTACCTCACCAACTAGCTGATACAATATAGCCTCATCCTACACCGAAAAACTTTCCCTATCTAACTTATGTAAGACAGGAGTATAGAGTATTAGCAGCCGTTTCCAACTGTTGTCCTCTAGTGTAGGGCAGATTAGCTATACATTACTCACCCGTGCGCCACTAACTCATAAGAGCAAGCTCTTACTTGTCCGTTCGACTTGCATGTATTAGGCACGCCGCCAGCGTTCACTCTGAGCCAGGATCAAACTCTCCATATTAATTACCTAGCAAAATTTATTTGATAGGATTTTATTATGAAGTTTTTAATCAAAAAAACTTTTAGTTTTATTTATTAGTTTGTCTAATCTATTATAATTATAAAATAATAGACTGGCTCAATCGATCACTTGTTTAGATTTCAAAGATTGACTAATAGTTTAACAATTGTAAGTTAAAAGAACTTTCTGCTCTGCGTTTTGCAAAACAGAAAGTGAAGTATATAGAAGTGATGCTTAAATGCAGATAAAAATCAGGCTAATTTTTTAAAAACCCATAAAGAAATTTTGAAGTCCAACTTTTCCATTAAATATAATATCTTTTTTGTTTGGATCATATTTAAATTCACTTATTGCTTTTTTGTCCTCTTCTTTAAAATATCCAGCAGATATCAAAGTAGGCTCAACAAAAGCTACTTCTGGTACTAATGTATCAAAAAAATTCGTCAGACTTTCATCGACACTTATTTTTCCACCAAGAGATAATTTATCAAAAATTTCTGACTGATTTGTTCCCTTTTTAAAGCCATTTACTGCTGCATCCAAATTTAGCTTTAAAGCCTTATCTCCTTTTTTAAAGCTTAATGTATCTATTTTTATACTTGGATTCTTTTCTAAGATTTGATCTATTATCTCATCAAAATTTAATCCAGCTAAAACATTATAATTTTCTTCATTATTTAAATTATTAAGCTTGTCTAATACACTATTTAATGCAGGCACATTGATATTTGCGATTTTGCTATCAAAGACAAAATCTGTATATTTTACTTTATCAACTGCTACTATACCTATTTTTATAACATCGTCTGATCTTCCAAGATCATTTGAGATTTCAAATTTTGAATCATACTTAAAGTCATCTATCAAAATATTACTTATATCGTTAGATGCGAAAGACACCCTTTTAAATTTAACTTTTGCTAGATAAGGTACAAGCTGACTCTCTAAAATTTTTGAAATCTTAACTGGCTCTTTATAGCTTGAGTCAATATAAAACCCTTCGATATTTAGATCAACTTTGTTGTACTCACTAAAATCTTTCAAAACAATCTTATCTGCTTCAACCTTTAAGCTGTTTATACTATCTTTTGAATCAAGCGTCATACCAATCTTTATATCTTTTGTATTAACGGCGGTTTTTTGCTTATCATTAAATTCAATATTGCTAAATTTAATATCCACATCTTTATCTCCAGTTAGGCTAACTTTTGTTTTAGTTGTTGCAATAACATTTGAACCCATGAATGTTGCGATAATGTTTTTAATCATATCGTTTTGAATAGAAATTTTTGAGTCTATTTCAAAGCCATCTATAAAAGCAAGCACTGTATGAGAAATTTCATTTTCTACTTTAAAAACCAAATCCTCATTTACATTTTTACCAAATATATTTTCCAAAAGATCTTTTGAAACACTAAAATCAAATGATCCTTTTGAGCCAAAAAAACCTTTTTTGTAATTGTTATTAGAAATTTTAAAGCCCTTAATATTATTTAGATCATTCACTATCCTTTGATAGTTTTTCTCCACCTCATTTGAAGCAAAATAAACCGCTCCAATGGCTACCACGATAACTACGATTAAAGCAGATATCACCTTTTTCATGCTTTTCTCCTTTTTGTAATATGTTGTAAAAAAAACCAAATTCCAAGCAACAAACAAACCATAGCAAGAGGCATAATATATCCATGCTCGCCAAGATAGTCGCTTGCACCTACAAAATAATCACCCGCTTTAAAGCTGGCAAATCCGATAATGACCGCCCAAAGCACTGACGAGATCAAATTTATAATGCTAAATTTATAAAATGAATATTTCGTAAGTCCAAGCGCGATAGGAACCAAAGTCTTAACTCCGTAGATAAATTTTTTGATAAATATTATCTTATCGCCATGTTTTTTAGCCAAAATTCCTGCATAAGCAAGCTTTCTTTTATGATTTTTGATATAAGGCATAAGTGAGTTTTTATTAAATCTTGCAACATAAAAAATTAACGTGTCGCCGATTGTATTTGCCACAGCAGCGACAATTATACTAAGAGTGATATCCATCTTACCGGCAAAACTTAAAATTCCAGCGGCGATTAATGCAACCATGCCGCCACCAAGGCTATAAAAAAACAATACAATATAGCCGTATGTTGAAACTGAGTTTATGATATCTTGCATTAATCTCCTAAAAGTTTGGATGCGGAGGCTATTAGCTGTTCATAGGCATAGCCACTTTGCTTTAAAATTTCTTCTCTTGCACTGATGACAGCTCCACCAAAGCTAGCTCCCGCAAAAAAACCATCATTTGCAGCGTAAGCATAGATATCACTTGAAAATTTAAAATCGCTTACTTTACTGTAATTGCGTCCAATATCACCAAAAGCTACTGATAGCTTTGTATCAAGCGTGATCTTGGCATCTTTAATATCGTGGATAATGCTATCTTTAAATATAAAAAGCACAAGCGAGCTATCCTCATAACCAAGCTGTATACCGATGCTGCCGCCACTTATGCTAACTGGTAAAATTTCACTTGGCGAGTTAATGTTACCAATAACCATGATGCCATCTCCGCCCATGCCACCAACGACAAAACCAACCTTTTTAACACTTGGAAAGATGATCGTTGCTTTTGACTGCTCGATTAGCTCTTTTATAGGAGCATTTCTAGCACCTCTCATAGTTGTTATAAACGAGTTTGCCGAGTCTAGCACGAGCTCCTCGCTAGCAAAGCCAAGTGAGAAAAATAATAAAATTGAAAAAAGAAATTTCATATCTTGCCGTTATTTTGCAAAATCAACAGCACGAGTCTCTCTGATGACACTTACTTTTATCTCACCAGGATACTGTACCTTGCTCTCGATCTCTTGAGCTATCTCTTTTGCTACAAGCACTGCCTCATCGTCGTTTATGAGCTTGGCATTTGCAATGACGCGAATCTCACGGCCAGCGTTGATCGCATAAGCTTGCTTGATGCCATCTTTGCTTTTTGCGATGTTTTCGATCTCTTCGACACGCTTTAAGAAGCTCTCAAGTACCTCGCGCCTTGCACCTGGACGAGCTGCACTTAGTGCGTCAGCTGCGCAAACAGCCGCACTTTCTATACTTGTTGCCTCTTCGTGACCGTGGTGAGCATAGATAGCGTTGATAACTACTGGATGCTCTTTGTAGCGCTTACAAATTTCTGCTCCAAGATCAACGTGACTGCCCTCGTACTCGTGAGTTAGTGCCTTACCGATATCGTGAAGTATGCCAGCTCTTTTTGCAAGTTTCTCATCTCCGCCACACTCAGCTGCGATGATACCAGCAAGATGAGCCACTTCAAGGCTGTGCGCAAGAGCATTTTGACCATAGCTTGCTCTAAATTTAAGCTTGCCTATTAGTTTTACTATCTCTGGATGAATTTTATTTAGACCAAGATCCATGACGATGTTTTCACCCTCTTCTTGTATACTTTGCTCAAATTCTTCAGTCACTTTTTTGTGAAGGTCTTCTATCCTCGCAGGTTGGATTCTTCCATCCTCTACCAAAAGCTCTATCACTCTTGTTGCGATTGCACGTCTGTAAAGGTTGAAGCTACTTAGTATGATCGCATGAGGTGTGTCGTCAATGATGATATCAACGCCAAGCACCATTTCAAGGGTCTTGATGTTACGCCCCTCTTTGCCAATGATCCTACCTTTTAACTCATCGTTTTTGATATTTACGACATTTATTAGACGCTCAGCCGCAAATTCTCCAGCAAATCTCGACGTAGCCTGCGCCAAGATATAATTAACCCTCTTTTTAGCCTCTCTTTTTGCCTCTTCTTCGTATTTTCTAACGATGTGAGCGATATCCGCACGAGACTTCTCCTCAACCTTTTTAAGTACGACTTCTTTTGCCTCTTCTTCTGTTAAGCCAGCAGCGTGCTCAAGTACCCTTATCGCCTCTTCTACCTTATTTTGGTAAGTTGCTTTTAAATTTAAACCCTCTTCGTAAGTGATCTTTGCGTCTTGCTTATCTTTTTCAAAAAGCTCTTTACTCTCGTTTAAAAGCTCTTGCTCATTTAGCAAAATTTTCTCTTTTTTGGCTAGTTCATCAAATTTACTTGCATACTCTTTTTGAAGCTTTGTCGTCTTGTCATCGTATCTTTTTTTGGCCTCAAATTCAGCCTCTTGTACTGAAATTTTAGAATTTTTAAGCGTTAGCTCAGCCTCATACTCGATAGCTTTTGCTTTTGCTTTTGCTTGTTCTAAGAAGATGTTGTAGTTTGCATCATTTATCTTTTTAGCGTATAGATACCCTGCTCCAACGCCCGCCACACCGGCTCCTAAGCCTATTAAAACCTCTATCATTTATTCCTCTTTTTATATAATTTTTATTTGGGGTTATATAAAAGTCTGCTACCGCGTCTTGTGCATTTGAAAGCATATCTTTGGTGTAAAAGTCTTTTATCTCAAGAAAAACTATCCGTTTTGGCTTAATGGGTAAAGAGTCAAAAAATCTATCATAAAATCCTTTTCCATGCCCTATCCTTGCCATAGCTCCATCAACCCCAATCGCTGGAACTACCGCCATATCAAGTCTAACATTATTCATTTTTTTGCCAGATGGCTGTCTGACATTAAATTTATAAGTTATAAATGGCAGTCGCAATCTTACCATCTTTAAGCTAAGACCTACCATAAAAGGGGCAAAAATTTCACATTTACGTGATAAATTTCGCCTTACTTTAAGCACATCGACTTCGTAGTTAAGTGGCAAATAAAACAGTACTTTCTTAGAATTTGTAAAATTTATCAAATTTAAAAGCGTTTTCGTAGCTTTATAGTGAGAGCATTTGGCCTTAAATTTAGTAAGTTTCATCAAATTTACTCTTGCATTTTTTCTAAATTCATTTTTTTCTAAATTAACGCTCATTTTATGCTCTTTCTTGTATAATCCTGAAATCTTATTCAAAAGGAAATTCATGACATTAAAACGAGCAATTATAACATCACTTTGCATTTTTGCATTTTTTGGATGCGGCGACGAGAACAAGCAAAAAAAAGAGCAAAATACAAGCGAACAAACGCAAGGCAAAATTTTAGATAAAAATGCTAGCAAAGATGAAAATTTAAGCAAAGACTCACTCACTCCAAAAATGAGTGAAAATGCCCAAGATAGCGAGATAAAAGAGATAAATCTAAAGCTGCTAAGTGGAGCAACTATGCAGATTACAAAAAGAAGCAATGGCTTTGATGTAAAAGATGGCAAAAAAGCAACTCTTTACGTATTTTTCGCCACTTGGTGCCCTCCGTGCAAGGCTGAGATCCCACACTTAAACAACCTAAGCGAGAAATTTAAAAACGAACTAGATATCGTTGGTGTGCTACTTGAAGATAAAAGTGAAGATGAAGTAAAAGATTTTGCTCAAAAATATAAAATAAAATACGAAGTCGCGGTCGGCGAGGGAAATTTTTTATTTGAAAAAGCAATGGGTGGCATAAAAGGCTTGCCTGCGTCAGCACTTTTTAAAGCAAATGGTGACTACGTTCAAGGCTACATCGGTCTTGTGCCTGAAGAGATGCTTGAAAATGACATAAATAGGGCCACAAAATAATGCTTGATTTTCTAAAAAAAGGCCTTGAGAAGACTTTTGGAGCGATAAGCTCAGCGAAGAAGTCAAAAAAGATAGACAAAGAGAGCTTAGAAGAAATTTTACTTGAAGCTGACGTATCCTATGAGATCGTGGAAGAAATTTTATACTACTTACCGCCACAAGATGAAGTAAGTAGAGCCGATCTAAGGCGCGTTATGAGCAGCTATTTTATCTACGAAAACGAACGTGTGATCGAGCCTGATAAGCCATTTGTCGATCTCATCCTTGGCGTAAATGGCGCTGGCAAGACGACAACGATCGCAAAGCTTACAAATTTATATAAAAACAACGGCAAAAGCGTTATTTTAGGTGCTTGCGATACATTTAGAGCTGGAGCGATCGAGCAGCTCCGCCAGTGGTCAATTAGACTAAATGTGCCAATAGTCGCCACACAGCAAGGGCATGATCCTTCGGCTGTTGCTTACGACACGATCAGCTCAGCCCTTGCAAAAGGTATCGACCGAGTCATCCTTGACACAGCCGGCAGACTTCAAAACCAGACAAATTTAGCAAACGAGCTAGAAAAGATCGTTCGTATTAGCAAAAAAGCTTACGAAAAAGCGCCTCACCGCAAAATTTTGATTCTTGATGGCACGCAAGGTAACGCCGGAGTTGCACAAGCAAAGGCGTTTAACGATATCGTCTCACTTGATGGCGTCATCATCACAAAGCTTGACGGCACTGCAAAGGGCGGAGCACTATTTGGTGTGGCAAGAGAGCTTGAGCTACCTATATTTTATATAGGCGTTGGTGAAAGCATGGATGATATCATCAAATTTAACCCAGACGAGTTTTTAGACGAGCTAATGGACGCTATTTTTGAGTAGGGTAAAAATTCTAAGCCGTTTTTGTTTTTTTGCCGCTCTTTTGGTGATCGATTTTCTTGCTTTCACTCCAAAAAGTCCCGCTATCATCGAAAATTCGTGGGACAAAGCAAACCATTTTTTAGCTTTTTTCGTCCTTTATATACTGCTTTATCTTGGCTATGAGTTTAAAATTTTAAAAAATTTAGCCCTGCTTTTAGCCTTTGGTGTGCAAATAGAGCTCGTTCAGGCATTTTTACCAAACAGGGAATTTAGTCTGCTTGACATCGTGGCTGATATGATCGGAGCGGCTTTTGGAGTGATAGTAGCTAAAATTTTAAAAAGGATAATTTATGGCAAAAGCAAAGCCAGTTTTTGAATGTCAAGCCTGCGGTAATCAACAGGCAAAGTGGCTGGGCAAATGCCCACAATGTGGGGCTTGGGATAGCTTTGTCGAGCTTAGTCAGCAAGAGATAAAGATAAGTAAAGAGATAGCAAAAAGCACTGGAGCGCCTAGTAAGGCTGTAAGCATCGACGAGGTAGAAATTCAAAATTTTACGAGATTTAGCACCAAAGATAGCGAGCTAGATCTCGTTCTTGGTGGTGGCGTTGTCGAAGGCTCGCTCGTTTTAATAGGTGGCAGTCCAGGAATTGGCAAATCAACCCTGCTTCTAAAAATCGGCTCAAATTTAGCAAAAGACGGTAAAAAAACACTCTATGTAAGCGGCGAAGAGAGCCAAAGCCAGATAAAAATGAGAGCTGATAGGCTAAATGCGGTGGATAAAAATTTATACCTGCTAACTGAAATTTGCCTAGAAGATATCCTGCTAGAGGTACAAAAGAGCGACTACAAGGTGCTAGTAATCGACTCCATACAAACGCTTTATAGCCAAAATATAACCTCCGCGCCAGGCTCGATCACGCAGGTTCGCGAGATCACATTTGAGCTGATGAGACTTGCAAAGAGTCAAAATATCTGCGTTTTCATCATCGGACACATAACTAAAGAGGGCTCGATCGCAGGGCCTAGAGTGCTTGAGCACATGGTCGATGTGGTGCTTTATTTTGAGGGTGACGCGAGCAGAGAGCTGAGAATTTTGCGTGGGTTTAAAAACCGCTTTGGCTCGACGAGCGAGGTTGGCATATTTGAGATGAGCCAGCACGGACTTGTGAGCGCAAACGAGGTATCTAGTAAATTTTTCACACGTGGCGGGGCGATGAGTGGCAGTGCGATAACTATCATAATGGAAGGCTCAAGAGCGCTTAGCATCGAGATACAAGCACTTGTTTGCGAAAGCGCCTACCCAAAAAGAAGCTCGACTGGCTTTGAGAGAAACCGCCTGGATATGCTGCTAGCCCTACTTGAGCGAAAGCTTGAAATTCCACTTGGGCACTACGACGTCTTTATAAACGTTTCAGGTGGTGTTAAGATAAGCGAGACTGCGGCAGATCTAGCCGTCATCGCAGCGATAATAAGTAGCTTTAAAAACCGCCCTATCAGCAAGGATAGTGTTTTTATCGGTGAGCTAAGCCTAAATGGCGAGATAAGAGAAATTTTTAACCTAGATCAGCGATTAAAAGAGGCAAAAACACAGAAATTTAAAAATGCTATCATCCCAAACAAACCGCTTGACACACAAGGTCTAAAGTGCTTTTACGCCAAAGATATCACGCAAGTGCTTGAATGGATGTAAATTTATCTTGCCAGCAACTTAATATCAATACTTTACTGGCTAGGCCATGTTTTTTTGAAATTTATCTTTTGCATAAGTCTGTGAGCATCTATGCTTTTTCTTTGAAATTTAAATTATAAAAATTCCGTTCTTTGCTTATAAAATACCTATGCCCTCTTATCCACTTTAAGCTTTGCCACTTTTTCTAAAATTTCAAACATACTCTTGCCACTATCAAATTCACTCTTTATAAATTTATAAAGCTCTTTAAATCTCTCATCGGCTTCAAGCTTATAGGTGTGAGATTTTTTAGTAACTTGTATAGGTGTAAATTTCTTCTCTTTTTTATCTTCTTTGTTTTGTGTTTCAAGATCATTGATAGAATTTATAGTCTCTTTTGCTAACTCCTCGTCAAGCTCTAAACCAAAGCGCTTTTTTAGTGCAAATTTAGTCCAATTAGCTTTAAACTCATCAACGCTCATATCACTATCAAGTAACTCGGCTGTTTTTGTTCCACCAAAGGTAAAGTCAGAGAAACCATGCTTTCTGGTATATCTTTTTATAAATTCATTAACGGATAAAGTCTCTGAGTCACCAAAAGCTCTCTCAAGCCCTAAAGCACTACTATCATCTATAAATTTCTTTAGCTCATCTATCTCATCTTTTGAAAAAGAGTCGTCATAGCCCATTAGCTTACCAAGTATGCTTACTCTTGCCTCTCCTTCACCTTTTACAAAGCCAGTAAGCGAGTGATCATATCTGTCGTATTCCCTTGCTTTAGCTTTATCGTCTAGGCTCATATACTTAGGAAATGTTATGCCATGACCCATATCGTTACTAAGTATCTCGTTTATATCGTTAAATTTAAATCCCATCTCTCTTGCTATGTTTTCTCTTGAGAGATAGTTAGTAGTTGGGAGGTTATTAGAAATTCGCATTTTACTATCCTTAGTTTCTTTAGCTCCATTAAATCTTAATTAAAGATATCGTCTTTTATTTAAAAAATTTTATAAAAATACGTTTTTTAAATTTATCAGAAGTAGTTAAAAGATATTAAAAAGCTTTGTAAAAATGTATAAATTTTAGACAATCATCACTGCAGCTACAGCAAAACCACCGTCGTGAGTTATGCTAAGGCTTGCTTCTTTGATATTAAAATTTGTATAAATTTTTGGGCTAAATTTTATCTTTGGTGCATTTTTTGTATCTTTACTTATAGTTATGTCTAAAAAGCCACATTCTTTGCTTATACCCACACCAAGGGCTTTGCTAGCTGCTTCTTTGGCTGCCCAAAATCCAGCCAAAGTTGCATCATTTTTTGCTAGCGTGATCTCGTCATCACTAAGAAATTTTTTTAAAAAAAGCTCGCCGTAACGAGCTTTGAGTCTAGAAATTCTATCTATCTTAACGATATCAATACCTATCATTGAACCACAAAATCAGTAAAAAATATGTTTTTGATGTAGCCATCATTTAGCACTTCATTTAGCTTGCCGACGATCTCGTCTTTTAGCCTATCTTTGCCTTTTGCGGTACTCACTTCTTCGTAAGTTTTAGAAGAGAGTGTTCTGATGATAATGTCTCTTAAAAGTGCCTTTTTCTTATCTAGCTCAGGAGTTAGCAACTCATCGCTTTGCTCCATATCGATCTTGGTTTTAAGAAATCTTGAGCCATTTTCACTAAGCAAATTTACAATAAACTGATCAAGCGGATATATCGGTCCCATATTTGAATAGTCGTTGCTACCATGCTTTGCCTTATTTTGAGCTGGCATGGGCTGCGTTTGAGTCTGAGCTGGTGTTTGCATCATGTTTGCCTCTTTTGGCTCGTCAGAACTAAGCATTAAAAACGCGACTAGCCCTCCAATAACTAGCAGCAAAACAAATATCGCAATGATAATTATCATTAATGCACCATTGCCACCTTTTTTTGCTTTTTTCTCTTCAACTTCTTCAGCCATCTTTCCTCCTTTAAGTTTTGGCTATAATTATACAAAAAATTCGCAAAAATGAGAAAAAATGATACATAAGACAAATGCTGCTAGAGTTTTAGACAAGCTAAAAATTAATTATGAAATTTTAGAGTATGAAGTTGATTTAAACGATCTTTCAGCCCTCCACGTAGCAGCTAGCACCAAGCAAGATATAAAGCAAATTTATAAAACTATCGTTTGTGAGTGTGAGCCTAAAAATTTCGTTGTTGCTTGCTTGCAGGGCGATTTGGAGCTTGATCTAAAAGCACTTGCTCACGCGTGTGGCGCAAAACGCTGTGAACTTATAAATTTAAAAGATCTAGAAAAGATCACTGGCTACATCAGGGGTGGCTGCTCACCGCTTGCTATGAAAAAACACTTTGCAACATTTATCGATGAACGTGCAAAAGAGCAAGAGTGCGTGTTAGTAAGTGCTGGAGTAAGAGGCAAACAGATAAAGATAGCTCCAAACGATCTTTTAAAGGCTTGCGAGGCAAGTTTTGCCAATATCGCTAGGCTAGCTCTTTAAAACCTCTATAAATTTAAACTTCTCGCCTAAAAACTCTGGTGAGAGTAGAAATTTCGCCTGTTTGGCTGCATTTTCATAGGCTTGCTTGCTACCATTTTCAAGTACTAAAGATAAAATTTCATCCACGCCAAGATCGCAAACTAAAGCTTCATTTTGTTTTTTAAATTTAAGCATCTCAAAGCCAGCCTCACAAAAAGCCTCTTTTACTTGTTTAAAGCAAAGGCTATATGTTAGATCCGATCTTTTAAAATATGGCGCAAGGCTTGAAATTTCAAACAAAGAAAATACTTGATGGTCTTTAAAAATCCTTAGGCTAAACTCATTTTTTGGCTCAAATTCGCCATAGTCAAAGCTTAAAAATCTGACCTTTTTTGCCGTACTTGCAAGTTGAAGCGCAAATTTAGCGTAGCTAGTTGATATCTCGCCCTTTTTTATGCCAAATTTCTTTGCAAGAGCTAGCAAATTTTGATCTGCCTTTTGCCAGTGAAATTTTAGGTCTTCCTCCACAAAAAGCATATTTTGCCCATCTATCACCTCACAGCTAAATGCGTCAAGTAGCTCATTTGAGATGACGAAAATTTCTTCAAACGAGCACTCGTCTAAATTTTCATAATGTTTTATTTTGACATCATCGCCAAAGCGTTTTGCAAAAGTTTCAAGCTGTTTTTTACGTAAAATTTCATGAGGTTCGATGATTATAAACTCCAAATTTGGCAAAATTTCTAGCTTAAGCGTAAAAATTCCTTGCGCAAAATCAGCTAGCATATCGCCAGAGTTCGCACCGATCTCCACGACCTTGCAAGAGCTAGAAATTTCGCCATTTTTAAGCAGCTTTATAAAATAGTTTGCAAGGCAAGCGCCAAAGAGATAGCCAACGCTTACATTTGTGTAAAAATCGCCTTTTTTGCCGATATCTACGCCAAATTTATAGTAGTTTTCATTGACCCAGATATCAAAAAACTCGCTAAATTTCATAGATCGGGTAGCTTCCAACCTCTGTAAAATGCAAACATCCTAATCGTTATGCCAGCAGCAAGCAAGAGCATGGTAAAAAATATATTGGTTAGGCCTAGATGATAGAGGATAAAGTAAGCAAGCCCCACGCCAAGGCTTATCGTGCCGTAAAGCCCTGTGCGTAAAAACCATGGAATTTCGTTTAGCAAAATATCTCTTAAGATACCGCCACCAACTCCGTTAAAAAAGGCGATCATCATCACGCCAAAGATGTTGTAGTTATACTCAATTGCAACCATTGCTCCCACAATAGAAAAACAGATAACATCGATCGCATCGGCAAAGATGAATACAAATTTTCGTTCCAATCCTTCTCTTTTTATGTGTAAATTTGCCACTCTTGAAACAATCAACATAAAAATGACAACGCTTACTGGCATATAGTGCGTAAATGAATAAACCGCCCTACCAACGAGCATATCACGCATGATACCGCCACCAAGTGCGGTCAAAAATGCAGATAAAAAGACTCCAAGCCAGTCGCACTCCTTTTTTACTGCAAATAAAAACCCACTAAGTGCAGCTGATGCGATACCGACGTATTCGACAAAAATTATTAAACTCATATTTTTCCCTTAAAAGGTCGCATTTTATAATGAACTCTCATAAAAAATCATTAATAATATTTTTACCATTAGTTTATTTTAGGCTATAATAACGAAAAATTTAAGGAAGGAATTTTAATGAAAAGACTATTAATCATATTTCTTGCTGGTTTATTTTTCACGCCATACTTAAATGCTGATGTGATCCAAAATCAAAAGCTAAAAAATGCAATAAATATTTTAAACACTTTTGGTGCAAGAAATTTAAAGCCAAACACTAAATTTGAAGGCATAAAAGCGATCGCCATAATCCCTGATGTGACAAAAGCAGGCGCTATCGTTACTGGCTCAACAGGCAAAGGCGTATTTATCGCTAAAAACGATGATGGTGAATGGTCAAGCCCATTTTTTGTAAATTACACATCTGGTAGCATAGGCTTACAACTTGGTTACAGCTCAGCTGATATGATCATTTTATTTAAAAATTCAGAAGCTTATGCAAATTTATTTAATGCAAAAGATACGATCAGCCTAAAAGCAGAAGCAACTGGTGGCGTTGGTAATGAGGTAGCGATCACAAGTGATTTGCCTGAAATTTCAGCATTTGCTGAGGAGCGCGGCAATACAAGTGGTGCTTTTGTAGGCGTCAGCTTAGATGTGGCAAGGCTAAAAATAAATAGACAAGATACAAATGATTACTATGAGCGAATGTATGATTTTGAAAATATCTACAACAATAGCCCAAAAGCTAGTAAATACACACTAAAATTTAAAGAAATAATCTCAAAATACTTCTTATAGCTCAAATTTTTTGGCTCATTAAGTGGGTCAAGAGCTCTTTTTATTTTTACTTTTTTGATTAATTTTATAGAAGTTATGGCTTAGCTTTTTGCTAAACCATAAATAGTGAAACAAAGCGTTTTTTAGGGATTGGAGAAAATTGAGTCATATACTCAAACGCTTCTTCGTAATCGCCATCTGTATATTGTGCAACTTGTTCGATAAGCTCATAAAGCTCCTCATCGTCCATAGAATCAAAACTGCCTCTATTTTCTAAAACCTCTAACAAAACGGCGTCTAATTCAAGCTCGTCGTAAGTCATTTTATTCCTTAATTTTGATTTAAAAAATGCGACACTATACCAAAACAATCTTATAAAATACTTTACTTGAAATTCGTAAGAAATTTTATACTTTTTTTATAAGTAAAGTTGTAAAATCCTTATATTCATTATCATTTTAGTTAGGTTTTTGTGGATAATTTTGAACTATTTTATAAGCATTTTAAAGAGTTTTTAGAAGCCTTTGGGCAGAAAAGCTCAGAGTTAAAAGAACAAATTTTGCATGTACTTTTCATTAGCAACTCTCATCTAAGTGCTCAAGAAATTTCTTCAGAAATTTACAAAATCCACAAGAATGAAATTTCAATGACATCAATTTACTCGTTTTTAAATTTTCTCGAAATGCATCATCTTGCAAACTGTTTTGAAGAAAATGGAGTAAAGAAATTTGAGTTAAATTTAAAATCCTCGCACGATCATTTGATATGTGAAATTTGTGAAAAGATAGTTGATTTTGAAGATGAGATGATAGAGCAAAGGCAAGAGCAAATTTGCAAAGAAAAAAATTTTAGTGAACAGTCGCATACAATGATACTTTATGGTATTTGCAGTGATTGCCAAGAAAAAAATGGAAATTAAATTTTATCATTTCATTTTACTTTTTGATAATGAAAAACAAAAAAATTTCAGATTTATTTAAGCTGTGAAATAGATAATACGCAATTAAAAAAAGGATGAAAATGGATATAAAGACACAAACTTTAGCACAAGTTGCAAGCTATTTTTCAATGATAGCTCATACAAACGGCAGACTAAGAGTAAGAGTTAGTCCAAAGATAAAAGAGCTAAGTAGCAGCGTAAATTTAGCTAGCCTAGATGATGTGATAGCTCAAATAAATGGTATAAAAAATGTAAAATTTAACAAGCTAATCGGCTCTGTAACGATCGAATATGATCATGAAATTTTTCCAAAAAACCTTTGGGAAGATCTCTTAAAAGGGCAAAATTTAGAAGAGATTTCAACTAGAGTAAATGAAGTTGCAAAAGAAGTGAAATATGCTTAATGAACTTTTAAATGCATCGTATACCAGCGAAAAGAACGCACTTAGCTTATATGAAAATTTAGCTTCATTTGGTGATATTTTTAACGAGATCGCAAATATCAGAAAAAATGCAATCATCTTGATAGAAAAATTTGCGAGCACACATGATTATGAGCTTGCTTGCGAAAATGAAGCTATATTTTTGCCAGCAAAAAATAAAGAAGATGCGCTAATACAAGCTTTAAACTATGAGCTAGAGCTAAATAAAATGTATGAAAAATTTTGCGAAAGCTTAGATGACGAGGAGCTAAAAGATCTATTTTTTAGACTTTGGGCTACTTCAAATAACGAATACGTCGCCTCTTTAAAACAACGCTTAAAAGAAATTTATAGTGGCTGTGAAATAAAAAATGAGCTAAATTTAAATGAAATTTCACAAAATTTTGAGCAAAATGGCATAACAAATATTTTAGAAAACTATCAAAATGACTTTAATGAGATAACTAAAAGCTTGCAAAATATCGCAAGTGGCAAGGCTGATAAAAGCGAGTTAGCAAAGATAACCAATAATCCAAATTTCTCGTTTTTTAGCGGGCTTGCGCTTGGGGCATTAGGCATTTCAGTAGTTAGTAAAAATTTTAATAAGGATGAAGAAAATGAATAATTTACAAAATCAAACAAAGAAAGGATTTAAAATGGCATTACCATTTTTAGCAGGTTTAGCAGTAGGCGGTTTAGCAATAGCTGCTTGGAATAAAAGAGATAAGATCAAAGAGTACGCCCAAGATGGCTTTGATAAAGGCAAAGAGGCTGCAAAAGATCTTTACAAAAAAGGTAAAAGTGTTGCAAAAGATGCAAAAGACTTTATAGTAAAAGAAGAGAAAAAAGCAAAACGCGGTGCTAAAAAAGTAGAAAAAGAGGCTGAAAAAGTGGTAAAGAAAACAAGAAAACCACGCGCTAAAAAGCCAGCCGCTCCAAAAGCTATCACACCAAACGATATAGCATAAGGATAGAGAATGCAAGAAAATAGTCTTTTTACACTTTCAAGCACAAGGCTTCCATTTGATCACTTCATCAGCGGTGCTTTAATCGCTGGCATGGGTGCAGCTGCACTTGGCTTTAGCGACTATCTAAATAATAGAGCAACTAAAAAAGATGTTGCTAAAAAGATAGCGAAATACGCTGTAACAGGTGGTTTTGTAGGTGCTGTTGGTATTCATGCTTCAAATTTAATAGCACAAAAAAAATATCTAAATGCAGCAGCTTTTACAGCAGCTGGCATCGGCGGTCTTTTGATAGCAGAAAAACTAATAAAATTGGAGAGTAAATAATGAATAACCCTTACATCAATGAAGAAAACGTAGCAAGTGAGACTGCAGCTAACAATGCAGCAGCTACTCAGCCAAGCGCAATCGATAATGCAATAAACAATGCAGCTCAAAATTTACCATTTGTACCTGAAAATTTTAATGCTGCTGGCTTTGTAAAAGGTCTAGTTTTAGGTGGTATCGCAGCTTATGTACTGACTAATCCAAAAGCACAAGAGTGCGTATTTAAAGCGATTATCAAAGGTGGCGAGCTTATAAATGCTGGCATAGAAGAACTAAAAGAGCGTTTTGAAGATGTCAAAGCAGAACTTGACTCACAAAAATAAGATCACTCTAGCTCATAAGAGTAAAAATAGAGCCAGGTTTATTTGCGAGAGCTTAAACGCTAGAAGCGACGTCAGCGCTATCGAGGCTGCGATCTCAGAGCGAACTGATGCACTAAGTGTTCGTGTAAATAAATACGCAAAAAGCATTATCGTTGAATACGATAAAAACTACGATAAAATTTTAAACTTTATCAAGAGCTATGAATTTCCAACAAAGGCTAAAGATCCAAATTTGCCAAGCAAGGCAAATATCTATAAGGCTGCTGCTGCACTTGGCATAACGCCATTTATGAGTAACAAAACTCTAAAATCAGCCGTGACTCTTTACGCCACAGCTCCAAATCTAATAGAAGGTGCAAAAGAGCTAAGGCATGAGGGTATCACTTCAAAAGTGCTTGAGGCAACTGCCATTGGTACTAGCCTAGCAATGGGCGATCATTTAGCAGCAAATAGCACAAATTTGATGATAAATATCGGCGAATATATGGAAGAAAGTGCTAGCCACAGAAGTGATGATCTCATCAAAGAGCTAGCAAAACCAAATATCGAAGAAGTCTGGGTCGAGAGAAATTTAAATGGTGAAAAGACGCTTGAAAAAGTAAAAACCGAAAATTTAAAAAAGGGCGACATCGTAGTAGTTGGAGCTGGTGAGACGATAGGTGTTGATGGTTATATCGTTGAAGGTAATGCCGATGTAAATCAAGTCTCAATGACCGGAGAGGCTGAGCCTATACCAAAAGCTAGAGGCGACCGTGTTATAAGTGGCACCGTGGTTGATGAAGGTAGGATAAAAATTTGGGCTGAAAATGTAGGTAGTGATACAGCGACAGCTAGGATCAAAGAGTACATACAAACCTCACTCAATGAAAAATCAGCCATTGGTGTAAAAGCGTTAAAACTAGCTGATAAACTTGTGCCTGTTACGCTCTCTCTTGCTGGACTTTCATACATTATAAATAAAAATATGAATAGCGTTGCTAGCGTACTTCAAGCGGACTACTCTTGCGCATTAAAGCTTGCTACACCAGTTGCTTTTAAATCAAGCATCTCAAAAGCAGGTAGAAACGGCATTCTTGTAAAAGGTGCAAAGGCGATCGAAGCTTTAAGTTCAGTTGATACTTTTGTATTTGACAAGACCGGCACTCTTACACATGGACGCCTAAGTGTAGTTGAAATTTACTCATTTAAAGAGGGCTTTTCTCAAAATGATATATTAAATTTAACTGCAAGTGCCGAGGAACACTACTTTCATCCAGTAGCCGAAGCAATAGTTGAAGCTGCAAATAAGCGTGGTTTCCACCATATTCATCACGATGAAGTTGAATTTATCGTAGCTCACGGCGTAAAAACTGCGATGCACGGCAAAGAGGTGGTTATCGGCAGCAGGCACTTTTTGGAAGATGACGAGATGATAAGCTTTAAAGCTCATGAAGCTTTAATAAGCAAAGCATTAAATAGCGGACTAACCTTACTCTATGTAGGATATGATAAAGAGCTAGTTGGCGTCATCGCTATGAAAGATGATATGAGAGAAAACGCAAAAGATATGGTTAAAAAGCTAAGAAGCCTTGGCGTAAAAGAGGTCGTCATGCTAAGCGGCGACATCAAAAGCAAGGCTGAAGAAGTAGCACGTGAGCTTGGACTTGATAGGGTCTATGCAGAGTGCTTACCAACAGATAAAGCAGCTATCATCGAAGAGCTAAAGAGTGAGGGCAAAAAAGTAGCCTTTGTGGGAGATGGCATAAATGATGCTCCAAGCCTAACTAAGGCAAATGTGGGCATAAGCATGCACAAAGGTGCTGATATAGCTAAAGCGACGGCTGACATAAGTCTTTTAAAAGACGACATCATGAGCGTAGCTCTCGTAAAAGAGCTTGCAAATAAAACAATGGATTTAATTAGCTCAAATTTCCGCTCAACCGTTGGCGTAAACACAGCTATACTAAGTGCTGCGACACTTGGTATGTTAAATCCAATAGCAACTGCCATGCTTCATAATGGTACAACGATTTGGCTTTTATTAAATTCGATGAAGGGCGTAAAATTCAAATCGAAATAAATTTAAAAGGGTAGATGGTGCTTGATAGTTTCTTAAATTTTTTAAACGGCAAAATGGACGTAGCCAACGACTTTTTATATGGATATTTTTTAGTCATTATTCTTGTGGCTACGGGAATTTATTTTAGTTATTTGACTCGTTTTGTGCAGTTTAGGATGTTTTTTGAAGCTTGCAGGGTCTTAGTAGAAAAAAAAGACAAGTACAATAAGCACCATTTAACGCCATTTCAAGCACTTATGATCTCGACTGCTTCGCGCGTTGGCATAGGCAATATCGCTGGAATTTCAGCTGCCATCGTCGCGGGCGGTCCTGGTGCTCTTTTTTGGATGTGCTTGATGGCATTTTTAGGATCAGCTTCAGCTTTTATAGAGAGCACGCTAGCGCAAATTTATAAGACAAAAGATGTTTTTGGATTTAAAGGTGGTCCAGCTTATTACATCAAAAATGGCCTTGGCATAAAGTGGTTGGCTTCGCTTTTTGCGGTGATTCTCATCATCACCTACGCATACGGCTTTAACGGACTTCAAAGCTATACCATGACATCAGCTTTTGAAATTTACTATG
Organism: Campylobacter concisus; assembly: GCF_002913045.1. Lineage (NCBI taxonomy): Bacteria > Pseudomonadati > Campylobacterota > Epsilonproteobacteria > Campylobacterales > Campylobacteraceae > Campylobacter > Campylobacter concisus. The sequence goes on from NZ_PPAF01000035.1 coordinate 468,486, forward strand.
ACAAAGCTGGTAGCAACGTTAGCTTTGCACAAAGTGGACTACCTGTTGGCATCGGCCTTATCCTTACAGCATTTGCGGCGGTAATGTTTTTTAGCAAAAGCCACATCATCGGTAAGGTAAGCTCATACATCGTGCCGTTCATGGCACTTGCCTACATCTCGCTAGCGCTTATCGCTATTATTTTAAATTTCAAAGAAATTCCTGATGTTGTTAAGATGATTTTAGAAAATGCCTTTGATTTTAAAGCGATATTTGGTGGATTTGCCGGCAGCGTGATCGTAATAGGCATCAAAAGAGGCCTTTTCTCAAACGAAGCTGGTATGGGTTCAGCTCCAAACGCAGCAGCCGCAGCACATACTAGCCATCCAGTAAAACAAGGCCTAGTTCAAGCAATGGCAGTCTTTATAGACATGACTATATGTATCGCATCTGGTATGATCGTGCTATTTTCACAGGCCTATCTTACGAAGCAGACTGGCTCAGGTGGTGAGGTGCTAACCGCCCTTCCTCTCGTTCAAGCTGCAATGAAAGAGTATTTTGGTGAATTTGGAGTTCATTTTACTACTCTTGCAGTTGTACTTTTTGCCATCACTTCGCTTATTGGCAACTACTACTACGCTCAGGCAAATATGAAATTTTTAACAAAAAACCACAAGCTTACGTTGCTATTTAAGATAACGGCTGTCGTTATGATATTTATTGGCGCTCAGATGAATTTAAAGCTCGCTTGGAATATCGCGGATATCACAATGGCTGCAATGGCAACTATTAACATCATCGCTATATTCTTACTTTCAAAAGTAGTGATAATAGCGGTCAAAGACTACGAAGCTCAAAGAAAGGCTGGGCTAAATCCAGAATTTGACCCAGAAAGTCTTGGCATCAAAAATACAAGTTGCTGGAATAAAAACTAAATGGAGAAGAATTTGAAAAACGATACAAAAATAAGTGGCAAACTACTTGATATACACACTCACAGACAAGTATCAAAAGTCGGTATGGGCATCACTTTAGCCTCAGTTTGCTTAAGCGCCCTTTTTATGAAAAGAAATAAAAGCATTAAGAAATTTCACGTTGCTTCAGGCATTGCATTTACTTGTTTTGCTCTTTATCATGCTGGGCTTTATGACAATGGAATCTTTAAAAAAATGATAATAAAAGCAAAAAATGAGGTAAAAAAGGCATAAAATGATACTTAGCGACGCAGAAATTCTAAGCTATATAAATGAAGATATACCTTACTTTGATCTTACTACGTCGCTTCAAAATATCGATAAAAAAGCCTCACTTGAGATTTATTCACGTGATGAAATTTGTGTTAGCTGCGTTGATGTAGCTGCAAGTATCGCGAGGCTACTTTCATGTGAAAGTCAAAGTTTTGTCCAAAATGGTCAAATTTGCAAAGCTGGCGATGTAATCATAAAAATTTATGGTGATTATGAATGCGCACACAAGGTCTGGAAACTAGCTCAAGTAGCTTTAGAATACGCTAGTGGCATTGCAACCTATACAAATAAAATGGTAAATGCCGCAAAGTGCGTCAATGAAAAATGTGAAGTGTTGTCAACCAGAAAGAGTTTTCCGTTTGCTAAGAAATTTTGCGTAAAAGCCGTACTTGAAGGCGGTGGTGGCATCCATAGGCTTGGGCTTAGCGATAGTATTTTATTTTTTAAAAACCACATGAAAGCCTACGGTAGCTTTGATAAATTTTTATCGCATTTGCCAGAGTTTAAAGCAAAAATGGCTGAGCGAAAAGTATGCATTGAAGCTGAAAATTTAGACGAAGTAAGCAAGCTTTTAAAAGCAAATTGCGACGTCGTGCAGTGCGATAAATTTAGTCCAGAGCTCATCGAAAATGTACTCTCTTTAAGAGATGAGATTTCGCCAAATACCATTATCCTAGCAGCCGGTGGTATAAATTTATCAAATGCAAAAGATTACGCAAATGCCGATGCGATAGTAACATCAGCGATGTATTCAAAAGGCGTTGCTGATATCAGCACCAGACTTGAGATTTTATAAATTTTTACAATGACCGATACAGCAAAACATCTATCAAAGTTAAAAATTTACAGAAAATGCATTTTGGCTCTGGAATTTGAACGATACGCAACAAAAAATTAACATTTTTTATTTCAAATTTATTTCATAGCTACAAGCAAAAATACAAACTAATAAAGTTAAATTTTCTAATTTGTTTTCTCTAAAAAATAAGGACACTCATATCTTGCTTTACACCACGTACATAAATTCAATTAAATTTTAAAATTTACAAACAAGTATATCACGCTTTTAAATTCAGTAACAAACGATAACGAGTGAGTAAAATTTAGAATTTGCCTAGAAATTTTCAAATTCCAGGCAAATTTCACTCAAATTTACTCTCTAACAACATGTAAAAACTGCATGTGTTTGCGGTATTGCTCGATGACGTCGTTTATCAGCGTGGCTTCGCTCCAGCCAAGCACGTCGTAGTCCTGACCGCCCTCTTTTAGATAGACTTCAGCTCTATAGTAAAGATCATCGCCGTCAAGCTCTCTGGTGTAGTCTGGGCTCTGGCTTTTGGTGAGATAGACGCCATATCTAAAGTCCATCTCATCGCCAAGTCCTACGTTTAAATTTACAAAATTTTCGCCATTTGTAACCTTTGCTTCAAGCCCATTTTTAGCAAATTCCTCTTTTAGCTCATTAAAGGCTTTTAGCACGACTTCGTTTAAAAATTTCTTGCCATCTTTCTTGCCTGGAAGCGTGATGATCGCACTTAGGCGCTCTTGCCATGGCTTTGAAAGATCGCTAAGAGGCATGTTGCTAAAGTTATTTGTCTCTTTTTTGGTTAGATCCACGCGCAAGGCCTTAAATAGCCCATAAATGGCACCAAGTAGCACTATAGCAAATGGCAGCGCGGTCGTGATCGTAAGTGCTTGAAGTGAGCCAAGACCGCCTGCTAGCATCAAAAATGCCGCCACGACACCCACTGTAACGCCCCAAAAGACCTTTTGCCAAACTGGTGTATCATCCCTACCGTTTGAACAAAGCATATTCATCACGATCGCCGCAGAGTCGGCGGAAGTGACGAAAAATATAACGATCATAAAGACTGCGATGGTGCTTAGCACGCCTGAGAAGCTAAATTTCTCCAAAAACATAAAAAGCGCCGAAGCCGAGTCGGAATTTACGGTCGTTGCAAGCTCGCTAAAGCCACTTTGCACAAGCGCGATCGCCGAGTTGCCAAAAAAGCTCATCCAAGCAAATGTAAAGCCGGTTGGCACGAAAAGCACGCCGATCACAAATTCTCTTATCGTCCTGCCCTTTGAAATTTTGGCGATAAACAGCCCCACAAACGGCGACCAAGATAGCCACCAAGCCCAGTATAGCAGCGTCCAACCGCCAAGCCAGCTCTCGTTTTGCCTCTCGTAGGCGTAGAGATTAAAGGTGTTTGAAATAAGCGTCGAGACGTAGTTGCCGCTATTTTGTACAAACGACTTTAAAAGCTGCGTCGTATCGCCCAAAAATAGTATCAAAAACATAAAACATATAGCTAGCGCGATGTTTGCGTTTGATAAAATTTTTATCCCCTTATCCACGCCGCTTGCCGCTGAGACGGTTGCAGCCAGACAAAGCACTATTAGAAGCGTAATATGCATGGTCGGCAGGCCAAAAACGTGCGTAAGGCCGGCATTTACCTGAAGTACGCCGTATCCTAGCGATGTCGCCACGCCAAAAAGCGTCGCTACGACGGCAAATGTGTCGATGGCGCTACCTATCTTGCCGTAAATTTTATCGCCGATTATCGGATAAAACGCCGATCTAAGCGTAAGCGGCAAGCCGTGTCTATACGAGAAAAAGGCAAGGATTAGCGCCACGATAGCATAGACCGACCATGCGCCCATACCCCAGTGAAAGAAGGTGATATTCATCGCAAGCTTTTGCGCTGCGATAGTTTGCGCGTCGCCGAGCGGCGGATTTAGATAGTGCATGAGCGGCTCGGCCACGCCAAAAAACACAAGCCCGATGCCCATGCCGGCGGCAAAAAGCATAGAAAACCATGAGACGTTTTTGTGCTCCGGCTTTACGTGATCGGCTCCGAGCTTGATCTCGCCAAGCTTACTAAAGCCAAGGATGATGACGCTTAGCAGTATGACGGCGACGGCCAGGATGTAAAACCAGCCGAATTTGGCCGCGATGTAGTTTTGCATACCTTTAAAAAACTCATTTGAGAAATTTGGAAATATCGCTGCAAATGCCGTTATTAAAAATATGACAACAAGCGATGGGATAAATACCGAGTTGTTAAATTTCGACTTTTGAAATTTGATCATTTTTCTCCTTTTTTATAAATTTCAGCTTCATTTCAAAATAACAAAAAAGAGTAAATGGGTCAAATTTTTTCTTTAAATTTTTTATGAAATTTTAAGCTTTAACCATCAAAAATAGCCACTTTGAAATTTATCTCAAGTCGCTTTTATCTCTCTTTGGTTTTGTAAGAGTTATTAGCACTATGACGACAAAAGCGATGCCAAATGTGATATACAAAATGATCTTTGGCGTGTCATACTCTATCCTAGATCTCGCGACCTCTTCGCCGCTTGCCTCCACTAGCTCGCCGCGCTTTATCATCTCGCTGATATCTTTTGCGCTAAGCTCTTTAGACGCTCTTGTTAAATTTTCTATGACGCTAGGACTCGCCACCTCATAAACGCTATGCTTTATGCCATAAAATGGCTTTATCTTGCTAAAAAAATAGTGCTTATCTCCATTTGCATAAACTGCGCCATATTCGCCATCTTTTACCAACCCCACCTCACGCCAAGATGAGCTTGGGGCAAATTTATATAAAGAGACTGTTTGCGCCTCTAAGTGTCTGCCATGCTTTGAGCGCCGCCACTCTTCGCCTTGCTGTAAGAAATACGCTGAGCTCTCATCTACAAAAACGTCAGCATAGAGCCTTTTTAGCTCGCCTTTTAGCTGGTAGTCTGAAATTTTAGCCTGTTCGTTTTTACTGCCATCCCAAAAGTAAATTCCATCTTTGCTGGCAAAAAGAGGCCAAAACGAGTGCACATTATCCACGCTATAAATAGCGCTATAAGGCATATTTTGAGCGTTAAATTTATGCTCATTTGCAAACGCCGCCCCACTTTTTGGCTCAAAAAGATATTCTATATCATGCTTTGGGTCATAGCAAATCCGGCGCGTCTCATCTGAGTAGCTTGCATCAAGCCTATAAAAGCCTAAAAATAGGCTTTTACCATCTGTGTAATATCCGCTAGGAGCGCCATTTTCTGTCGTGATGTATCTTAGCTCGCTAGGCTGCGCGTCAAGCTTTTCGCCCTTGTAGTAAAGCGTGTCGCCGTCTCTTGCAAAGCCAGCGTCAAAGATAGGCTCTAAATTTGTGCTTTCAACCCTTTTTGTCCTGTAAAAATAAGGGCTATCATCGTAGCTTTTTATAAAAACGTGAACAAGGTTTTTCATAATAACGCCAAATTCGCTAAATCCCGCCTCTTTCTCGCTTCTAGTGGCGCAATAATAGCTTATCTTGCCATCACTTATATAGCCATTGCCAAGCACTTTGGCACTTTTTGGATCAAGACCAGGCAAAATTTCTCTAGCGCAATAGACATAATTTTTATCAGCCGCCACATTTGAGTAGTCGTATGCATGTTCTAGCTTTAAAACCCTAAAACTAGCCTCATCGACGCCTTTTAGCTCATACTTGCCGCTGCCTGAAATTTGAACGTAAATTTTACCATCTGGCGAGCGGTAAAACTCGCTATTGTCAATGTTTGCAAAGCTTCTTTGATACTCGCCCTCATGCCATAGATAAAGCATCGCCAAAACAAAAAATAGCGTCAAGATAACTAAAAAATAAATAAATCTAATAGTAATTTTTCTCATGATCTATAGTCATCTATCCTTTTTTTAAGCTCGCTTTTTTGCTTTTTGTTTTTAAAAATAGCGCCAACCACCGAGACTATAAATGCGATGGCTAAAAATATCCAGTAGGCATATTTTTGCGAGTAATCATCAAAGTCGCTTACTGCATCTATCACCACCTCGCCCTCAGCTGGCACCATAGCGCCTTGATCTACCATTTTTACTATCTCATCAAGTTTTAAATTCTCAACATTTGGGCCATAAGGACGAGTGAGAATTTCAACCACGCCAAGGTCATTTATATCATAAACACTGCTGTTAAAATGCCAGCCGTAGCCGACGTTATCAAAATAATAAGTCTTATCGCCGTTTGCATAGACCGCTCCGTAGCCATCGTTTCTTACAAAGCCGATCTTTCGCCACTGCTCTTTTGTATCGAGCCTTACGATAGACGTGTGGCGTGAGCTTAGGCTGTGGTTATTTTTTGTGTTGTGCCAAATTTCATAGGTTTTTAAAAAATATGTCTTGCCATCACTTATCACCACGTCGCCATATAGCGGCGTTATCTCGCCTTTAAATGGATCATCGCCGTCCCTTACAAACTCGCCCTCATCTATACTGTTATACCACTGCCACTTTCGCTCCCAGTGATAGATCCCGCCTTTGCCGCGAAAAAGAGCGTGATAGGAGTGCTCATCTTTTAGGTTAAAAAGTGGCTCGTATGGGGCAAATTTGGGGTCAAATTCATGATCATTTGCATAGACCATGCCAGAATTTGGCTCATAAAGATAGTGAATGCGCCATATCTCGCCGATATCACGTATTTGCGGGCTAAATTTGATCCCTAGCTTTGTGCTGTCATAATAGACATTTTCCCCATCAGTCGTAAAATGCACGCTCTTTCTGCCAGATATCTGCTCTATATAACGCATCTTACTGGCATTTGCGCCCTCTAGCTCTTTGCCCTCATGATAGACCTTTACTCCATCGCTTGCATAGCCAAAGCCCAAGATCGCTGCTAAATTTGCGTTATCAACCTGCCTAAATTTATAGATATGAGTTTGCGCTTTTGGGGTGTTAAACATTTTGTGCGAGAAGATGTCCCAAAACTCTTTAAGTGCGGAAATTTCGAGGTTTGTCTCGCTTACGCTATCGCAAAAATATGTAATCTTGCCGTCACCAAAATAGCCATTGCCAAGCGCTCTAACGCCATTTGGATCAAGCCCACTCATCACGAGGTTACCGCAATATACAGCCTCATCGCTAGCGCCAACGTTTCTGTTGTCGTATTTGCCGGTGTCAATGTATCTAAATTTACTGGCCCTCACGCCTATTAGCTCAAATTTACCGCCGCTTGGTACCATGGCATAGACCTTGTCATATTCGGTGGTATAAAACACACTGCCTCTTATATCTTTAAATTTTTCTCTATCTTCATCTATATAGCCAGTGGAAATAAACATAAATATATAAATACCAAGCAAGATAAAAGCAAAAAGTAGCACTATGACAATTATTGGGTATTTTTTTATCATTTTAAACCTGCAAATGACTTCATCTTGTGATACTTTATCTTCCCTACTCCAGTGCCTCGGCGATCTCAAGCACTTCAAAGTACTCATTTTCTAGGCACTCAAGCTCAGTTTTTGCCTTTTCAAGTTCTTCATAAAGCTTAGTTAGCCCCACTTCTTGATAAATTTTTGGATCGCTTAAACCTTCATTTAGCTCAGAAATTTTTGCTTCAAGGGCCGAAATTTTATCTGGATATGTATTTAAAATTTGCGTTTGTTTGTAGCTTAGCTTTATGCCGGTTTTGCTCTTTTGCTTGGCTTCATTTTGGTTATTTGCAAGCTCTTTTTCAAATTTATCAAGCTCTTTTAGCTCATCTTCAAGCTCCAAATAGACGCTATACTCTTCATACAAGACATTTATCTTTGTGCCCTCAAACGCCCAAAGCTTATTTGCCATCTTATCGACGAAGTACCTATCGTGGCTAACAAGTAAGATCGCCCCCTCAAAGCTTTGCAAATAATCCTCTAAAATGTTAATAGTTGCGATATCAAGGTCGTTTGTTGGCTCGTCGAGCACCAGCACGTCGTAGGTTTTTATAAAAAGAAGTGCAAGTGCCACGCGGTTTTTTTCACCGCCACTTAAAACACCTATCTTTTTATCTAAAAATTCTTTTGGGAAAAGGAAATTTTTAAGATAGCCATAAACGTGCATATTTCGCCCACGAACTAGCACGTGGTCGCCACCGTTTGGGCAAAATGTCTCGATCAGGCTCTTATCGTCATCAAGGACATTTCTAGCCTGATCAAAATAGCCGATACTCACCTCGCCTCTTTTTATCTCGCCGCTACTTGGTTTTTCAAGTCCTAGCAAAATTTTAAGTAGCGTGCTTTTGCCGCTACCATTTCGCCCGACTATGGCGATCCTCTCGCCTTGCAAAACTCTTGCGTCAAATTTTTCAAAAAGCACCTTACCATCTATGCTTTTGCTTAAATTTTTAAACTCAAAGAGCATTTTTTTGCGGTTTTGGCTCTGCGTTTGGTTGAAATTTTTACTCGCACGCTCAAGTTCTAGCCTCACGCGCCTTATCACACCTGGATTTTTCTTAGCCTCCTCGCGCATAGCGAGCACCCGCTCTTTTCTACCCTCGTTTCGCTTTAGCCTAGCTTTCACGCCTCTTCTTAGCCACTCCTCTTCAGCCTTTAGCTGTTTTAGTAGCGTCTCATGCGACTTTGCAAGGCTTGCTAAAATTTCCTCTTTTTTGGTTAGATAGTTTGCATATCCACCCTCGAAATTTTTTAAGCTTGCATCCTCAACCTCAACACACCTGGTTGCCAGTGCATCGATAAAATACCTATCGTGGCTTATAAAAACTATGCTTTGATTTGAGCCCTTTAGCATATCTTCAAGAAATTTGACCATGTAAACATCAAGGTGGTTTGTCGGCTCGTCAAGTAGCAGCACATCTGGCTTTTTAAGGATGAGCGCACCCAGTGCCACGCGTCTGATCTCGCCGCCACTAAGCGAGCAAATGGGCCTATTTTCATACTCTTTTAGCTTAAATTCTTGCAAAATTCGCTCGATCTTATGCTCGATATTCCAGCCATCCTTTGCCTCTATAAATTTTAAAAGTCTCTCTTGCTCTTTTAAAATTTCTTTGTTCTCTGGGTCATTTGCTAGTAAAACACCGCTCTTTTCATATTCGCTTATCGCATCAAATATCTCTTTTAGCTCGTTATTTAGCGCCTGCCTTACGGTAAAAGTTGCGTTAAAATTTGGAGTTTGAGCTAGCATCTCGACGCTTATTAGGCTTTGCACTATGCGTCTGCCACTATCAGCTGCCACCTCGCCAGAGATGATCTTCATAAGCGTGCTTTTACCGCTGCCATTTTTGCCAATGATCGCTATCTTTTCATTTTCATTTACACTAAAATTTACAGCGTTTAAAATCTCATTTGCGCCAAATTTTTTACTTACGTCTATCAGGTCGATTAATGCCATTTTTCTCTCATTTTTTAAATTTCTTGCGATTATATCAAAAGGGAGCTAAAACCTAATTTTGGCTATAATCGCCAAAATTTTAAAATAATTAAGGAAAATTTAATGAACTTATCTATGAGAAAACTCGTAGTTCCGATATTTTTGGATATGTTTTTACACTTCATTACGCTCATCATCAACACCTACATGGTGACAAAAGTGAGTGTGCATCTAGTTGGTGCCATGGGTGCTGGCAATCAAGTGATGGATCTTTTTATGACCATTTTTAACTTCCTAAGCATTGGCTGTTCAGTCGTCGTCGCCCAAGCGCTGGGAGCTAAAAAGAACGATCTTGCTTCAAACGTCATACACGCAAGTATCACGTCAAATACGCTCTTTGGTATCTTCTCGGCTATCGTCATCTACGTCTTTGGCTACAACATCTTAAATTTACTAAACGTGCCAAAAGAGCTTATAAATGATAGCTTCTCATATCTTCACATCCTTGGCTTTGCCCTACTTTTTGATGGTATCGGCATGGTGCTAGCTGCGGTGCTTCGCGTATATAATCTAGCAACTGCTGTTATGCTAACTTCGGTTTTAATGAACGTAATTACGATTTTAGGCAATGCTATCTCCCTTTTTGGCTGGTTTAATCTGCCAAATTTAGGCCTACAAGGAGTCGCTATCTCGACACTTGTTGGCAGACTAGTAGGCATTTTTGTGCTAGCTTATATGCTAAGTCAAAAGGCAAAAGTTAAAATTTACTTTAAAAAGCTACTTGTCGTGCCATTTGAAATTTTAAAGAAAATCCTCTCAATCGGCCTTCCAAGCGCAGGCGAAAATTTACTCTGGATGGCGCAATACATGGTCGCTTTTGGCTTTGTGGCAAGCATGGGCGAGGCTAGCCTTAGCGTGCAGACCATTTACTTTCAGATCACGCTTCTTATCTTGCTTTGTGGAGCGAGCATTAGCGTGGCAAACGAGGTCATTGTAGGACATTTAGTTGGAGCAAGCGAGTTTAACGAGGCCTACACAAGGACATTTAGAGCGCTAAGACTTGGAGTTTTTATAACGCTTGTAGTCGTGCTTATAGCTTATGCGCTAAAGCATCAAATCATGAACGCACTAAATTTAAACGAAAATTTACGTGCGATCATGTTGCCACTTTTTACACTTTCGATATTTCTTGAAGCGGGCAGAACCTTTAACATTGTCATCGTAAATGCCCTTCGTGCAAGCGGTGATGCAAAATTTCCACTAGCAACTGGGCTTATCTTTATGTGGGGGCTTTCACTGCCACTTGGATATTTTTTAGGCATCTATCTTGGTTGGGGGATTATCGGCGTTTGGATAGGGTTTTGTGCTGATGAATGGCTAAGAGGCCTTGCAAATACGTGGCGTTGGAGAAGTAAAAAATGGCAAGAAAAACGCCTAGTTTAAAGCAAAAGAGCATAATTTTAGACTTTTATGGGCTAAGCGTTTTAATAAATTTTAAAACAAATGTAAAATCCATGCGTCTAAGAGTTGGCAAGGACGCTAAGATCACGCTTTCTATGCCATTTTACAGCACGCAAAAGATGGCTCTTAGCTTTCTTGAGATGCATAAAATTTGGCTCGAAAATACTTACAAAAAAGCCATTGCAAATTTACCAAAAGATGATGAGATGAAATTTCTTGGACAAATTTATAAGATAAAATTTGATGAAAATTTTAAAGAGCCATTTTTTGATGGCGAGATTGTCTTTACTCCAAATTTAAAAGGTCTTGAGCGTTTTAAAAAAGTAAGGGCAAAAGAGCTATTTTTAGAGCTTGTAAGCCATTTTCAGCCTTTTATAAATAAGCCAATCAAGCGCATCGTCATACGAAACAGCAAAACTCGCTGGGGTAGTTGCAACCACAAAAAAGGCTATATAAACCTAAGCCTAAGACTCATAGAAAAGCCGCTCTCAGCCGTGCACTACGTCGTTCTTCACGAGCTAACACACCTACTCTATCCGCATCATCAAAAAAGTTTTTACGATTTTATAGAAAAAATCATGCCTGATTATAAAAAACAAGAGCAAATTTTAAAAGCGTAATTATTTTTCATCAAGTAAGTGTAAAAATTAATATGCTAAAATTGCATGTTAATTCACAAAAAAGGGAATTTCAATGAAAAAAATGATTTTTATCTCAATATTAGCTGCTTGTGCTTTTGCAGGTAACTTTGAAGATGGCCTAAAGGCATATGGGAGCTCGAATTTCAAAGAAGCTTTGGCTAAATTTGAAGCAGGATGTTTGGCAAATGATGTAAAATCTTGCGTAAAAGTTGGAGCGATTTACCAACTAGGAAAAACAGCTCTACCTAATCCAAACAAGGCCTTAGAGTACTATAATAAAGCTTGCGAAGCTGGTGAGGTTAAAGGTTGCTCGGCAGCTGGTGGACTTTATCTAAATACTGAGCCACAAAAAGCAAGAGAACTTTTCAATAAAGCTTGTGATAAGAATGATGGATATTCTTGCGAGATGGTAGGTTCTATCTTGATAGAGGCTAAAGAATTTAAAAAAGCTTATGAATTTTTAGTAAAAGGCTGCGAATTAGGCGATAAGATGTCTTGCGAATTTGCAGGCGATCTAAGACGCTCAAAACAACTATAATTTTTAGGCTTACGAGCCTAAAAATTTCTTAAAACAAAAAATCCAAAAAAAACACACTTATTTTAAATAGAAATTACTCAAAGTATAAAGGTAGTCTAAAAATTTATATTAGAAATTTAGGCAAGAGTGCTCTTGCCTAAGATTAAATTATTTTTATTTGATCAAGTGGTTTATCTTTAATACCCCATTGAGTCATAAAAACAAATCCATAAAGTACAGCAGCTACGATATAAGCAGTGTATTCGTTTGGTATAAGATTAAATTTCACACATATATTTGGTACAAGAGCTAGTGGCACAACAGGGATCAAAAGAATACGCTCCCAAATTCTAAGCTTTGTGACATAGTAGCCTTGAAGTAAGCTTGAAAATGCAAACATTCCCACGATCGCCATACCAAAGACAAGTAAAATTTCAAGCGGATTACTCATCCAAACTATTCCTTTTGAATCAAGCGGATCGCCCTCATTTACGCTTTCTATCAGCATAAGTTTGTTGTTAAAGAAAAAGGCAAATGGCAAGATCGCCGTTCTTAGATCATAAAAGAATCCTTGAACGCCAACGGTTATAGGATTTGCTTTAGCAATGCCAGCTGCTGCATAAGCTGCGATACCAACTGGTGGCGTATCATCAGCTAAAATTCCAAAGTAAAAGACAAAAAGATGCACAGCAATGGCTGGGATTAAAAAGCCATTTTTGTGCGCTAAAAATAAAATAACAGGTGCCACAAGGCTTGAAACTACGATGTAGTTTGCTGTCGTTGGAAGACCCATTCCTAGTATAAGTGACATCATCGCAGTAAGAAGCAATATCATAACTATATTATCACCAGCAAGTAACTCAACTAAATCTGAAAGTACTTGGCCAAGGCCAGTTAAAGAGATAGAGCCCACGATGATACCTGCAAGTGCGGTTGCTATAGCGATCGTTGTCATACTTTTTGCGGCTGCAACCATCGCCCAAAATATATCTTCAAAGCCTATTAACACATCATTTATTCCAACTTTTTCGCCACTTGCTAGTTTTTTAACTGGCTCTTGAAAGATCATTATTAAAAATAAAAATCCAATCGCATTAAACGCCGCAGCGATGGCTGATTCTTTTGCGATTAATAGTGTATAAAGTAAAATCAAAATCGGAGTTATATAGTGAAGGCCACTTACAAAAATTTTAAATCTTGAGTGAAACTCGCTTTGATTTATACCTTTTAAGCCAAGCTTGACGCTCTCTAAATGAACGATAAAAAATAGCGACAAATAGCAAGCAAACGCTGGGATAATCGCTGCCATCATGACATTTGTATATGTCATGCCCAAAAACTCAGCGATGATAAAAGCAGCCGCACCCATGATAGGAGGCATGAGCTGTCCATTTACACCAGCTGCAACCTCGATAGCTCCAGCTTTTGTGCGAGAAAGACCAGCTTTTTTCATAAGCGGTATGGTAAATGTGCCAACGGTTACAACATTTGCTGTGGAGCTTCCTGAAACCATGCCTGTTAGACCACTTGCGATGACTGAAGCCTTAGCCGGGCCACCTCTATATTTGCCAAGAAGAGAGAAAGCTAAATTTATGAAATATTGCCCAGCACCTGCCCTCTCAAGCAATGAGCCAAAGAGAACAAAAAGATAGATAAAACTAACGCTAACTCCGATAGGTACACCAAATATACCCTCAGTCGTCAAAAACATATGGCCTGCGATCTTTTCAAAGCTGGCACCCTGATGAGCGATAATGTCTGGCATATAAGGACCAAAGTGATCATATATCAAAAATAATATACAAATAATTGGAAGTGCTGGCCCCATGACACGCCTGCCAGCCTCAAGCAAGACAATGATCGCCAAAAATGATATGACGATATCTTGCGTGATGTAGTCCCCTGTCCTATCAGCTAGTTCATAAAAATAAACCGCTGGATAAAGTACGGCAACAACGCCTACCACACAAAAGACCAGATCGTAAAATGGCAAACTAGAATGTGCCTTTTTATGAAAAGTGACTGGATAAAGCAAAAATACAAGCCCAACCGCAAAGGCTAAGTGTATTGAGCGCGAAATATTTGTATTAAGCGGAAAATAAGCTATATAAAGCTGAAAAACTGACCAAGAAAAGCATACAATCGCAATAAAATAGTTATAAAAATTGCTATTTATCTCCCTTGTTTTTACTTCGACAAATTGTTCTTCGTTGTCTTTGACTTCGTTCATCTCTCTCCTTTAAAATTTAAATATATAAATTTAAAAGAATTTGTATATTTAAATTTTATCCAGAGGCAAAAGCCTCTGGAAATAGATTATTTTAAAATACCAGCCTCTTTAAATGCAGCCTCTGCAGCTGGGTGAAGCGGAGCTGAAAGACCTTGAACAAGATCTTCTTTGTTTACTGATTTTAGCGCTGGGTGAAGAGTTTTATACTCATCAAAGTTGTCTAAAATAGCTTTTATCACAGCTTTTACAGCCTCATCTTTTGTATCTTTATTAGTTACCAAAACAGCTTTTACGCCGATAGTATTTACATCGTGATCTACGCCATCATATGAGCCTTTTGGGATCACGCCTTTTGCAAAGTATGGCTTGTCCGCAAGAAGCTTGTCAATCTCGCTACCTTCGATATTTAAGATATCAATAGGCAAAGATGTCGCAGCGTCAGTGATGTTTGCGGTTGGGTGGCCGACAACAAAGCTATATCCGTCTATCTTTTTATCTTTTAGTGCGTGTGGGCATTCACCAACTGTTAAAACACCGCGATATCCTAGTTTTGAAACGTCAAAGCCCTTTGCTTTGAAGACTTCAAGCGTGCTTACTTCGTTACCGCTGCCTGGGTTTCCAACGTTATACTTTTTGCCTGCAAATGAAGCAAGATCGCTTGTTAGACCGCTATCTTTTGCCACAACAAATGCAAGAAGTTCTGGATAGATGGCAACTACTGATCGTAAATTTTCATCTTTTGCTCCGTCAAATTTGCCAGTGCCGTTATATTTATCATAAACGACATCACTTTGAACAAAGCCAAATGTAAGCTCTTTTTTGAGGACGTTATTCACGTTATAGACTGAGCCGCCAGTTGATTGAACTGAGCATTTTACATTAGTATTTTTGTTTGCTAAACGGCAAATCGCTCCACCTATCGGATAATAAGTGCCTGTCATGCCGCCAGTACCAATACTGATAAATTCTTTTGCTGAAAGAGTTGTTGCTAAAAGCAAGCCAGCAAGTGCCAAAGAAGTAGTTTTCATCTAAGATCCTTTCAAGAAATTTAAGGCTATTTTATTCTATAAATTTAGCTTTTTACCTTATTTGATATGATATTTTCATGCCGTTTTAGTAAAGTTGCAACCATTCTACACAATCAAGACTTAAAAAAATATTTTCTTAAGACTAAATTTATATTTATTTATTAGTCAAAATAAATTTGATAAACCAGCTATTTAAATATCATTTTTTATTGTATAATCCACCGCAGTTCTAAGTTTTAGAAAAACTGTTGCAAATTTACAACTAATCAATAGCTTTTATAAATGTTAATAACAATCAAAAATTTATTTATGGAGGAATTTATGAAAAAATCACTTATGTTGGCCGCTTCAATGCTGCTTTTATCTCTAAATTTCGCTTCTGGTGCGGACGAAAAAACACAAGTTAGCTTTAGTGGCTCATCTACTCTAGCTCCAGTCATCGCTAAAATTTCAACCGACTTTATCGAAAAGTACGAGACTTGGGATAAAGTAGATAGCGCATTGCCAAACAAAAATATCACCATCTTTGTCTCAGCTGGTGGCTCTGGTGCTGGCGTGAAAGCCGTGCTTGATCATGTCGCTGACTTTGGCATGCTAGCTCGCGACGTAAAAGATAGTGAAAAAGCAAAGATCAAAGATATGAAAGCCTATACGCTTGGCATAGATGCACTTTGCGTGGCTGTAAACCCAGAAAATGAGGTGATAAAGCTAAAGGGCGGAAATTTGAGTAAAGATGAGATTATCAAAATTTTCTCAGGCGAGTACAAAAAGTGGAGCGACCTTGACAAATCCCTACCAAATGACGAAATTGTCGTAGTTACAAGAGATCTAGGTGGCGGCGCTCACGAGGTATTTCAAAAAAAGATAATGAAAGATGTAAAAGTTAGTAAAAATGTCATCCAATCACCTTCAATGGGCGCATTGGTCTCTAAAATCATCGAAAATAAAAATGCTATTGGCTACGCATCTTTTGGTATCACAAATCAAAACAAAGGCAAGCTAATACCGCTAAACGTTGACGGCGTCGAGCCAACTGTTAAAAATATAGTTGATGGTAAATACTACATCTCTCGTCCGCTCATCATCGTAAAAAGTGGCGATCTAAGCAAGAGTGAGCAAATTTTTGTTGACGTGCTAAATTCAGCCGAAGGTCAAAAGACTATCGAAAAAATGGGATTTATACCAGTAAAATAGTCTAATGACAGGGCAAATTTTTAAAGGCGCGATATATCTTTTTACACTTTTATCCGCCATGCTTTTGCTTTTACTCGTGGGGTTTTTACTGCTAAATTCCACGAGTTTTTTTACAGAAGTAAGCCTCTTTGACTTCTTGCTAAATGGCGACTGGGACGTTAGCACAGAGCCTTTTAGCTTTGGACTCTTTAATATCCTGGTCGCAAATTTCGTAGTTGCGTTTTTAGCTTGCATATTTTCATTTTTTATCTCACTTGGCGTTACTATATTTATATGCTTTTTTACGAGCGCCTGGCTTAAACACGTGCTAGACTGGATGATACGGATACTAGCTGGCATACCCTCTATCATCTATGGATTTTTCGCGCTTTACACGGTTGTAAAAATTATAGAGTCAGGGCTAAAAATGTCTGCTGGCGAGTCAGTTTTGGCAGCTAGCCTCATCCTTAGCGTCATGATACTGCCCTTTTTTACCTCGCACTTGCTCCAAAGTGTTGATCTGCTAAAGCAAAATTTCAAAACAAACTCAGACGCACTTGGCGTAAGCACGGGATATTTTATAAGAAAAGTCATTTTTAGAAAATCCATAAAAGCTAGCATTTCAGGCTTTATACTAGCATTTTCAAGAGCAGCTGGCGAGACGATGGCTGTGATGATGGTCATAGGCAACACCCCGCTTTTTCCGCACCTACTCTCAAAAGCTCAGACCATACCATCTCTAATAGCCCTTGAAATGGGTATGAGCGAGGCTGGCAGCTTGCACTATCACGCCCTTATTGCAAGCGGATTTATCCTGCTTGTTTTTATATTTTTGCTAAATATTTTTATCTTTAAATTTGAGAAAAACAATGAATGCTTTTAAAGATTTTATAGTCAAATTTTACGCCTATCTTTGCGTATTTATAGTGGTTGCGGTGATATTTTGGATATTTTATTTCATCTTTGCAAATGGCATCTCTCAGATAAATTTAGACTTTCTAGCTAAAAATCCACAAGGTTTAAATTTAGGTGAGAGTGGCGGCATAAGAGACGCTATCATAGGCTCATTTTTACTGATGATACTATCTATGATATTTTCTGCGCTCCTTGGCGTTAGCTGCGCCATTTATAGGCAAATTTACTGCACTTCTAGTACGATAAAGCTTGGGCTTAAATTTATCATCCAAACGATGGCCTCCATACCCTCTATCTTGCTTGGGATGTTTGTTTATGGGCTTTTTATCGTTAGTCTTGATATCCCTAAAAGCCTACTAACAGCTAGCATTACGCTTGCTTTGATGGTCTTTCCGTTTGTTGAAGTAAGCGTTGAAAAGGTAATCTCGCAGATCGATGAAAAGATGTTAAGAGATAGCTTCGCGCTTGGCGTTGATAAAAATTTCATGGCCAGAAAGCTTGTTTTGCCAACTATTAGAAAAAATATTATATCGATCTTGATACTAGCTGGCAGCTACGCCGTAGGGGCAACTGCGCCACTACTTTTAACAGGGGTCGTCTTCATGGCAAAGGCCGAGGGCCTGCTCTCACCAGTTATGGCACTGCCTTTTCACCTGCACATGCTCCTAAGCCAGTCAGTCGCAACGCAAAATGCCTACGCCACGGCACTCGTGCTCATTTTTATATTGATCATTTTGCACCTGCTTTCAGCCGTAGTTTTATTTGATATAGGAGAGAAAATTGCCAGATATTTTAAACATAAAAGATCTTAGTATTTTTTATCAAGATAATGAAATTTTAAAAGATCTAAATTTAAACGTCGCCGAAAACGAGATCATCTGCCTAATGGGCAGCTCAGGATGTGGTAAATCAACATTTATTTCGGCACTAAATGGCTTTTTAGAGCAAAAAGGCGGCAGATATAGCGGAGAGATACTATTTAAAGGTGAAAATATCAAAAACAAGGGCGAAATTTGGCTAAGACGAAAACTAGCCATACTCTTTCAAGACGCCACGCTCTTTCCTTTTAGTGTAGAAAGAAATTTGACCTATGCGATGGAATTTTATGAAGGCAGCATAAAAGATAAGCAAAAAAGGGTAGAAGAGCTACTTAAAAGTGTAAATTTGCTAGATGAGATAAGTGACTTAGATATGCCAGCTAGCAAGCTCTCTGGCGGTCAAAAGCAAAGACTTTGCATCGCAAGGATGCTAACTACAAAACCTGAAGTGCTCATGCTTGATGAGCCTTGCTCATCGCTTGATATGAAAAATGTCTTGATCGTAGAAGATCTTTTAAAAAGCTTGTCGCAAAGATACACCATCATCATCACCACGCACAATGAAGAGCAGGCAAAAAGGCTTGACGGCAGGATAGTCCGCATAGTAGATAAGAAATTTACATTTTAAAAGAGCTAGAATTTCTAGCTCTAAATTTAGTCTATAAATCTTTTTGTGATATTTGCGTAGGCATCGATCCTGCGATCTCTTAAAAATGGCCAGATTCTGCGCACTTCTTCGCTTCTTTTCATGTCTATTTCAACGATCTTGCAAAGCTCATCTGTGCTATTTGCACGGAAAAGCTGCTCGCCTTGTGGCCCAAAAACAAAGCTATTTCCCCAAAATTTTATCCCATCCATCACGCCGCTATCATCTTTTTCAAAGCCCACACGATTTACCGCAACAACCGGCAGGCCATTTGCCACGCTGTGGCCTCTTTGCACCGCCACCCACGCTTCAAGCTGTCTTGACTTTTCATCATCACTATCGATCTCAAACCAGCCAATAGCCGTTGGGTAGATGAGAATTTTTGCTCCTTTTAGCGCCATCAGCCTAGCTGCTTCTGGATACCACTGATCCCAACACACCAAAACGCCAAGCTTACCAAGGCTGGTTTCAATTGGCTCAAAGCCAATGTCGCCAGGCGTAAAGTAAAATTTCTCATAAAATCCAGGGTCATCAGGGATATGCATTTTTCGGTATTTGCCAGCCACACTGCCGTCACGCTCGAAGACAAAGGCGGTGTTGTGATAAAGTCCGTCAGCCCTCTTTTCAAAGAGCGAAGTGACCAAAACCACGCCATTTTCTTTTGCCACCCTGCCCCAAAAAGCGACATCCTCTTGCCAGTCGTTTGCATGATCAAAGAAATTTGTATCCTCGCTTTGGCAAAAGTACTGCGTCTGGTGCAGCTCTTGGCAGACGACTAGATCAACGCCACCTTTTTTTGCCTCAGCTATTAGCTCAAGTGTCTTTGCGATAGTCGCCTCTTTTGTCCCTTTAAATTCTTGTTGAAGTAGTGCTACTTTCATCTCATTTCCCTTCTTTGTCGTTATATGGATCTAAATGCGTGGTTATCTGCCAAGAATAATCCCTAAATTTCTCTCTTATCTCAGCTTCAAGCGAGTCGGCCACCTCGTGCGCATCGTAAAGCGAGATATCTTTGTCAAAAACTAAATGCAGCGTTAAAAATATGGTATTTGCGCTCTGTCTTGTGTTTAAGTAGTGAAAGTCTGAAATTCTCTGCTTTGCCTTTATCATTTTGATGATCTCATCTGTGACTTCAGGGCTTGCTGCGTGATCTAGCAAGATGCCAAAGGCGTCTTTACCTAAATTTATAGCGCTTTGAGCGATGTAGCCGCTTATCACGATACCAAAGATCGCATCTATCATCACAAATCCGCTAAATTTAATGATAAGTAGCGAGATGATGACTGCTAGGTTACTAAAAAGGTCGATCTTATAGTGTAGTGCGTCTGCTTTTATGATAAGGTTTCCGCTTTTTTTAGAAATTTGGCTTAAAAATAGCACCAAAGATAGCGTCACTACGACTGAAAATATCATCACACCAAGGCTTAAGCCAAGGTCTATCTCTAAATTTGGCTTGCTAAATTTCTTAATGCTCTCATAAAAGATAAAGCCCGCCGCTAGCACGATTATGATGCACTCAAATAGCGCTGCCAAGGCCTCTAGCTTTGTGTAGCCAAAGTTAAATCTCTCATCGGCTTGCTTTCTTGACTTTCTAAGCGCAAATAAATTTAAAAGCGAAACTATAAAATCAAGCATCGAGTCTATCGCCGAGCCAAGCACAGCGACCGAGCCACTAAAAAGCCCAGCTGTAAATTTCACAAGTGCGAGCAAAAAGGCGCAAGCTCCAGCTGCGATAACAGCCTTATTTTCACCCTGCGTGCACTCCTGCTTATTTATACGGTTAAACTCATAATCAAACGGACTTGACAAGACTAAGACCTTTTGTATCTATTTTGGCTTGAGCAGTGAAGCGAGCCATTTTGACGGACAAAAACTAGTGAATTTACACCGATGATCTTTCTGTCTGGCAGTGCCTGAGCTAGTAAATTTAGCACCTTTTCATCGTTTTCGTCGTTATATGTTGGCACGATTAGCGCGCCATTTATAAAGATGAAGTTTGCATAGGTGCAGCCAAGCCTTTTGCCCTCATAAAATTTAGGCTTAGGAAGTGGTAGAGCAAGTAGCTTAAAGCCAGTTTTTTTAAGCTCATCTTCCATCTTTTTAAGCTCATCAAAGTGCTCATCGCTCTCGTCATCGCAAGCTGCGTAAGCTATCGTATCAGGCGTGATAAAACGCGCTAAAGTGTCGATGTGACTATCTGTGTCATCGCCTCTTATAAAGCCACTTTCAAGCCATATTATACGCTTTAGACCAAATAAATTTTTAAGCTTTTCTTCTATCTGCTCTTTACTAAGTGCTTTGTTTCTATTTTCATTTAGCAGGCATTTTGAGGTGGTTAAAAGCACGCCATCTCCGTTAAACTCGATACTGCCACCCTCTAGTATCATATCAACTGATTCAAGCTTAGTTTTATAAATTTTAGCTAGCTCTAAATTTATCGCATCATCTTTTGAGCTTTTAAATTTACCGCCCCAAGCGTTAAATTTAAAGTCGTAGCTCTTTACGCCATTTTCAGCACAAACGTCGATCATACCGTAGTCTCTGATCCAAGTATCGTCAGTCTCAAGTTTAACAAACTCAACATTTTTAAATTTCTTAAACCTAGAAAAATTTGCCTCATCAGGGCAGATGAGCACCACCTTCTCATAGGGCGTAATAGCAGCCACAAGCTCCTCATAGCTCGCCAAAATCTCCTCTAAATAGGGCTCCCAGTCGCTCTTACTGTGTGGCAATGATAAAAACAAAAGCTCCTGCTCTTCCCACTCTGCGTAAGCTCTCACGCTCTCTCCTTATAAATTTTATAAATTCCATAAATCGTAATGAATATCCAAAAGACCTCTATCAAAAATGAACCGAGGTTAAAGTGCACAAAAAGCGAGATGATGAGTAGTATAGTGCCTACTAAATTTATTATCTGATAGGCTAGATCGCGGCTATTTAGGCGGCCGATCTGAAGTAAAAAGTAGCCCATCACGATGCAAATCATCCCTAAAAAGCCAATGATCTGAAAAAGATCGATCAAAATTTATCCTTTTTGCAAGCTTAAAATTAAGTTGCGATAATACCTAATTAGTTTTAAATTTATGATTATTAGGATAAAATACATCCATTTTTCAGATTGGATTAATATTTATGGATTTTGAGTTTATTGAGAAATTTTACCCACTTTTTGTAAAGGCCGGGTTGCTTACGATTGAGATCGCCTTTTTAGGGATCATTTTTTCTATTTTGATCGGTATTTTTTGTATGGCTGTAAAATTTTACAAGCTAAAATTTCTATCAAAAGTGATTGATTGCTACGTTGAGCTTTCAAGAAACACGCCGCTTCTTATCCAGCTCTTCTTTTTATACTACGGCTTGCCAAAGCTTGGAGTGTCGATGAGTGGCTTTACCTGTGCGGTCGCGGGACTTAGCTTTCTTGGCGGCAGCTACATGAGCGAGAGTTTTAGGCTTGGCTTTGAGGCGGTTAGAAAGTCGCAGATAGAAGCAGGTCTTAGTATCGCACTTAGCAAAAATCAGCTCCTAAGATATGTCATCTTGCCACAAGCCTTTAGCGTGGCATTGCCAAGTATCAGCGCAAACGTCATATTTTTACTAAAAGAGACAAGCATCGTTAGCATAGTAGCTCTTGCTGATCTAGTCTATGTCGCAAAGGATCTCATCGGACTTTACTACAAGACAGATGAGGCACTTTTTATGCTGGTTATTAGCTATCTTGTCATCATCTTGCCAGTCTCGCTGGCGCTTAGCTACGTCGAAAAAAGGGTGAGAAATGCAAGGAGTTAGTATTTTATTTGACACGCAAAATTTACTAAGACTCTTTGAAGGTCTAGTCGTTAGCACAGAAATTTCATTTATCTCTATTTTTATCTCTATAATCGGTGGCTTAGTGCTTGGCGTGCTTATGAGCATGAAAAACAAATTTATCTATTTTATTTTAAAAATTTGCCTAGAAATCGTTCGCATAATGCCTCAGATCGTTTGGCTATTTTTATTTTATTTTGGTGTCAGCAAGGCGTTTGATATCCACATTTCAGCATTTACAGCCTCACTCATCGTCTTTAGCTTGTGGGGAATTTTTGAAATGATGGACATCGTGCGTGGCGCAATAACATCAATACCAAAACATCAATTTGAATCAGCGGCATCACTTGGGCTTAGTAAATTTCAAATTTACTCTCACGTCATCATCCCGCTTGCCACAAGAAGGCTAGTGCCTGGAGCAGTAAATTTACTAAGTCGTATGATAAAAACAACCTCTATCGTCGTTCTAATCGGCGTTGTAGAGGTGGTCAAAGTCGGCCAGCAGATCATCGAGCGAAATGTATTTACAAATCCTATGGCGCCATTTTGGATATACACGCTCATATTCTTTTTATATTTTGCGATCTGCTATCCAGTCTCAAAATTATCAAAAAAACTAGAAGAAAAATGGAGCTAAAATGAGCGAAAATATATTAGAACTTAAAAAAATAAACAAATTTTATGGAGAGCTTCACGCCTTAAAGGATATAAATTTAGAGGTAAAAAGCGGTGAAGTAGTCGTGCTTCTTGGCCCATCAGGCTGTGGCAAAAGCACAACTCTTAGGTGCATAAACGGCCTTGAGAGTATCGCAAGCGGTGAGATAATAATCGATGGTGAAGTGATTGATGCTAAATTTAATGATTGGCAAAGGATCCGCCAAAAAGTCGGCATGGTCTTTCAAAGCTACGAGCTCTTTGATCATATGAACGTCATAGACAACGTCCTTCTTGGGCCTTTAAAGGTGCAAAAAAGAGATAGGGCCGAGGCTGAAAAGACCGCTGATATGTGGTTAAGCAAGGTTGGACTGCTTGATAAGAAATTTGCCTATCCAAAGGAGCTAAGTGGCGGTCAAAAGCAACGCATAGCAATAGTAAGAAGCCTTTGTTTAAACCCTGAGATCATGCTATTTGACGAGGTTACGGCTGCGCTTGATCCAGAGATCGTTAGAGAGGTGCTTGACGTGATACTAAATTTAGCCAAAGATGGCATGACGATGCTAATAGTCACCCACGAGATGAGCTTTGCAAGGGCGGTTGCAAACAAGATCGTATTTATGGACGCTGGGGCGATCGTGGAGATCAGCGAGCCAGAGGAATTTTTTACCAACCCAAAGAGCGATCGCGCGAAGAAATTTCTAAATTTATTCTCGTTTTAGAAAAAATAAGAGATAATTTGCCGTTTTTTCAAAATGCGTTTAGAGCGAAATTTTAACGCTCTTATTTATTTAACTTTTTTACAAGGAGAAAGAGTGAGAAAATTTAAATTTTTCTTATTAGCATTAATCGCTACCGTCTTTCTAACGGGTTGTGGTAATGACAAAGGTGCCGACACGGCAAAAGCTGCTTCAAACGAAGCTGATGCGATCGCAAAGATCAAAGAGCGCGGATATGTAAGAATTGGTGTTTTCAGCGACAAACCACCATTTGGCTATGTCGATAAAGACGGCAAAAATCAAGGCTATGATATTTACTTTGCAAAACGTATCGCAAAAGACCTACTAGGCGATGAGAGCAAGGTAAAATTTGAGCTAGTCGAGGCTGCTGGTAGAGTTGAAGTTTTAGTAGCTGATAAAGTAGATATCACGCTTGCAAATTTTACAAAAACACCTGAGCGTGCACAAGTTGTTGATTTTGCGCTTCCATACATGAAGGTTTCACTTGGCATCGTAAGCCCTGAAGGTGCAGTGATAAAAAGCATCGATGAGCTAAAAGACAAAACCCTAATCGTAAATAAGGGCACAACCGCTGACGCGTTTTTTACAAAAAATTATCCTGACATTAAGCTTGCAAAATACGACCAAAATACTGAAACATTTGCAGCTTTGGTTGATAAAAGAGGTGCCGCACTAGCGCATGATAACGCCCTACTTTTTGCCTGGGCGAAAGAGACTCCTGGCTTTGTTGTAGGCGTTGAAGCACTTGGTGATGTGGATGTGATAGCACCAGCTGTTAAAAAAGGTAACAAAGTTTTACTTGACTGGCTAAACAATGAGATCATTGAGCTTGGAAAAGAAAATTTCTTCCATAAAGACTATGATGCTACACTAAAACCGATCTATGGTGATAGTGTCAATCCAGAATCACTTGTCGTCGAAGGCGGCAAACTCTAAAAATTTAATGGCGTAAATTTTTACGCCATCTCTCTATCTTTTAAATTTAACGAATACACTTGTGAAGTTTTTTACCTGTAGGTTACACTGCATAAAATGCATGATAGACAGTATTATGTATCTAAGCAGCAAGCTAGTAGGCGAGCTCCTTGTAATAATGAGCTATTTTTAAAAAAGAATGCCAACAATAGATAGGCTACTTGTGGATTTAAATTGCATTATCCGCATGAACATTCAAAAAGGCTAAGGCGCATGTATTTTATAAATTTAAATTACAGATAGTATGTATGCAGAGGAAAAACCGCAAAAGCTAGACGAGAAAGATAAAACTTAGTTTTTGAACGTCTAAATAAAATTTTAAAAGCATTTTGGAGTAAATTTAGCCCAAAATGCTCATTGTAAGCTACATTAAGCTCTTTAGTAGATTTGTCACTTTTTGCTCGATCTCTTCTAGAAATTCCTTGCTCTTTGCTTCAAATCTAGTGACGATAACTGGCGTTGTATTTGACGCGCGCACCAGTGCCCAGCCATTTTCAAACTGAATCCTTATACCATCAATGTCGATGATATTTTTTATCTTTGGCAGGTCGCAACTCTCGTTTTTCACGCACTCTTTTAACTTGGTAACTATATTAAATTTAGCCTCGTCAGTTGTCTTTATCTTGATCTCATCGGTGCTAAAGACAAGTGGCATCTTATCAAGCTCACCGTCAAGGTCAAAGCCTTTGTGAACCAGCTCAAGCACCCTCATCATCGCATAAAGCGCATCATCAAAGCCAAAATATCGCTCTTTAAAGAAGATATGTCCGCTAACTTCTGCCGCTAGATCTACGTTTAGCTCTTTCATCATTTTTTTGATGTTGCTATGCCCAGTCTTGCCCATAAAAACTTCGCCTATTTTTGCGATCTCATCATACATATTTTGTGAGCATTTAACCTCACCAAGCACCTTTGGATGTTTCATATTTAGAGCATAAAGATAGGCTAGCTCATCGCCTTTTATATCTCTTTTTGGCGTTATAACCGCAATCCTATCGCCATCTCCGTCAAAGCCAAATCCAAGGTCAAACTCCTTCTTTTCGATGAGCGAAAATATCTCTTTTAAATTCTCTTTTTCACTTGGGTCTGGATGGTGATTTGGGAAATTTCCGTCTGGATCTTCATATAAAATTTTTGCATTTAGCCCAAGCGCTTTAACGATCGGCACCAAGCTCACGCCAACAGCGCCATTTGCACAGTCGATGATAAAAGGCTTTTTGAAATTTTTAAGCTCGCTAAATTCTTTTACAAAAAACTCGACATATTTTTCTAAGATGTTAAATTTCTCACAGCTCTCATCGTCTGCTATTTGCTCACCAGAGGCGATTATTTCGTTCACCTTATCTTTTAAAATTTGCAGATCTTTGCCAAAGAAACTATCTTTTTTAATGGTAATCTTAAAGCCGTTATAGTCTTTTGGATTGTGAGAGCCCGTGATCATGATGTTTGCGTCAAAGTAATCAGCATAAACGCTAAAGTAGCCAACAGGAGTTGGTAACAAACCGATACTATAAATTTTAAAGCCACCAGCCTTGTTTAGACCGCTTAGCAGATACCTAAAAAGTGTGCTAGCACTTAGTCTTGCGTCAAAACCAACGCTTAAAGTTTTCACGCCAAATTCGTTAAATTTCTTACCCAAAGCAAGCCCTATAGCCTTGACGCTGTCCTCTGTCAAGTCTTTTTCAAAAATGCCACGGATGTCGTATTCTCTAAAAATTTCATCATATTTCATTGTAAATTCTCCATAAAAGAAAGCAAAATGATACAAGAATAAATTTAAAAAGGAGTAAATAATTTTATAAATTTAGTGAGGTTAAAGTTTAAATATAAATTCGAGCTAGAAAAGGCTCTAGCTCGAAAAGGGCTGCTACATCATGCCGCCCATGCCGCCCATTCCGCCCATGTCAGGCATTGCAGGCATTGCTTTTTCTTCTTTTATCTCGCTAATAGTTGCCTCAGTTGTTAGTAGCAAGCTAGCCACACTAACAGCATTTTGAAGCGCAACTCTCTCAACTTTCACTGGATCGATGATACCGGCTTCAAACATATTTACATATTCGCCAGTTGCAGCATTAAAGCCAAAATTTGCATCTTTGCTTGTCTCAACTGCATTTGCCACAACGCCTGCGTCAAAGCCAGCGTTTTCAGCGATTTGACGAAGTGGAGCACGAAGCGCTCTTCTAACGATCTCAGCGCCGATTGCCTCATCACCTTGTAAATTTAAATTTACACTCTTTGAAGCAAGGATAAGAGCTGAACCACCACCTACTACGATGCCCTCTTCAACAGCTGCACGAGTAGCGCTTAGAGCATCATCAACGCGGTCTTTTTTCTCTTTCATCTCAGTTTCAGTCGCAGCACCTACTTTGATAACTGCCACGCCGCCGCTTAGTTTTGCAAGGCGCTCTTGAAGTTTTTCTTTGTCGTAGTCGCTTGTTGTTTCTGCGATTTGAGCTTTGATCTGAGTTATTCTAGCGTCTATTGCTGACTTCTCGCCTGCACCATTTACGATAGTTGTGTTATCTTTGTCGATAACTACGCTTGAAGCTTGTCCAAGGTCGTTTATGGTAGCGCTTTCAAGTGTTCTGCCTAGCTCTTCGCTGATAACTTCGCCACCTGTTAAAATAGCGATATCTTCAAGCATTGCTTTTCTTCTATCGCCAAAGCCAGGAGCTTTAACAGCCGAGATATTTAGCACACCGCGAAGTTTGTTTACAACAAGCGTTGCAAGTGCCTCGCCCTCGATATCTTCAGCGATTATTAAAAGTGGTTTGCCACTTTTTTGTACTTGCTCAAGCACTGGAAGCAAGTCTTTTAAATTTGTGATCTTCTTGTCAAATAGCAATATAAATGGATTGCTTAGCTCAACTTGCATCTTTTCAGGATTTGTGATGAAGTACGGGCTTAGATATCCGCGGTCAAATTGCATACCCTCAACAACGCTTAGCTCATCTTGGATAGATTTTGCCTCTTCTACTGTTATGACGCCATCTTTGCCGACTTTTTCCATCGCATCAGCGATAAGTTTGCCAATACTCTCGTCTGAGTTAGCAGAGATAGTAGCGATCTGAGCGATCTCTTTTGAGCCAGATACTTTTTTAGAGATATTTTTTAGTGCGTCTATAAGAGCTGCTACTTCTTTATCCATGCCGCGTTTTACTTCGATAGGATTTGCGCCAGCAGTTACGTTTCTAAGGCCCTCTTTAAATATCGCGTGAGCTAGTACAGTAGCTGTTGTCGTGCCGTCACCTGCTTGGTCATTTGTCTTACTTGCCACTTCTCTAACTAAACTTGCACCCATGTTTTCGATAGTATCTTTTAGCTCAACTTCTTTAGCCACACTAACGCCGTCTTTTGTGATGTTTGGCGCGCCAAAGCTCTTTTGGATAAGGACATTTCTGCCTCTTGGTCCCATTGTCACTTTTACAGCGTCATTTAGTTTTTTTACGCCCTCGTATAGGCGGTTTCTTGCATCATCAGAGTAAAAAATTTCTTTTGCCATTGTTTTTCCTTTTTTAATTATTTAATCACGCCCAAAACATCATCAATGTTTAAAACAAGATATGTTTTATCATCTAAATTTATCTCAGTGCCACCGTATTTTGCAAATACAACTTTATCACCAACTTTTATGCCCTCTACTTCAGCCCCGACTGCTTTTACCTCGCCGCTTAAAGGTTTTTCTTTTGCGTTATCAGGTATAATAATGCCCGAAGCTGTGGTCTTTGTCTCCTCTACGCGTTCGACTAGAACACGCTTGCCTAATGGTTGAAAGTTCATTGTTCATCCTTTTGGTTTAATTGTCTTTTTTAGCACTCTTTATTTTTGAGTGATGAGATCCTAGCACTTTTTTCTAAAAAAGTCAATAATTTATAGTTAAATTTTATTAAAACTTTAGTCACTTACACTAAAGTTTTATGATATGTAAAACTAATATAAAGGAATTTTATGAAAAAAATAGCCTATTTAGTAGCGGCTTTGGCCCTGATAATCCTTTGCATTTTTGGCTTTATCTTTAGCTCTTTTGGTAATAAATTTATAGCTAGCAAAATAGAAAAAGAAGCACTTGCTCGCGGTATCGATGTAAAATTTAAAGATTTTAATCTTGGGCTTAGCACGCTAAATTTAGAAGCAACCGTGATGAATGCCATAAATTTAAAGGCAAATGGTGAGCTTTCACTGCTTGCTCAAAGCATGAATTTAAACATAGATATAGACGCCGAAAAGGCAAAGGCTAGCGAGCTTGGGTTAAAAAAAGACGTCGCGCTTAAAGCAAACATGGCTGGTAATTTTAGCGACTTTAAATTAGCGGCAACTGGCACGGCGCTTGGCTCAAACATAAATTTAAATGCAAACTTAAAAGACTACCTGCCAAAAGCCCTAAATCTTGACGCTAAAAACATCGACCTTTCTGAGATCTCAGCTCTAGCACAAAAGCCAAATTTGGCTAGCGGCAAACTTGATCTAACGAGCAATATGCAAGAGATTGATGAGAAAAATGAGCCGATCATTAACGCTCAAATTTTAGCAAGCGATGCAGCGATAAACAAAGAAATTCTAAAAAATGAATTTGGGCTAATTTTAGCAAAAAATATAAACTTTAAAGGCGGCGTAAATGCTAAATTTGCAAATGAAAAAGTAGTGGCAAAAACCCTTATCATCGCGCCTGAAGCCACTTTAAAAGCAAATGAAACGACTTATGATCTAGTTAGCAAAAATTTAAAGAGCGACTTTTCTCTAAACGTACCTGATCTTGCCCTTTTTGGCAAGCTCTTGGGGCAACAGCTAAGTGGCGCTGTGGATGCAAACGGCGAAATTACAATGCAAGGAAATGCCCTTAAAAACCTAAAAGCTGATATAAACGGGCTTGGCGGCAAAATAAATGCAAATTTTGATAGCAAAAACTTAGCCTTAAATGCAGCTAATATTAAGCTAAAAGAGCTTCTAGCACTTGCTCTTCAGCCTAGCTACGCAGACGGAGAGATAAATTTAAACGCAAATTTTAGCGGCTTTGACGAGTTAAAAAAGCTTACAGGCGAGGCTAAATTTGAGATAAAAAACGGCCTTATAGATAAAGAACTAGCAAAGCTTAAAAATGCGGCGAAATTTGAGCTAAAAGGCAGTGCCACAGCAAAAGGTGAGCTTGTAAATTTTGACGCAAACGTGCTTAGCGATCTTGGCGAGCTAAAGGATGTAAAGGGCATTTATGATCTAAAAAATAGCCAAATTTTTAGCAAATTTGCCCTGCTCATTAGCGACCCTGAGAAATTTAAATCGGTTAGTGGCTTTGAAGTGGGCTCAAAGATGGCACTTGCGGGCGATGTAAAGCTCAAAGAGAGCAAGATAGATGAGCTAAATTTGGGCGGCGATGCCTTTGCTGGCAAGCTAAACGCCACCATAAAAAATGAAAATCTTGATCTTAACCTAAAAGAGGCGCAGCTAGGAGAGATCTTGGCACTTAGTGGCAACGGCAGACTAGCAAATGCTAAGACAAATGTCCAAGCAAAGGGGCAAAATATCTTTAGTAAAAGCTCAAGTATTGCCGCAACGATCGCTTTAAATGATGGCAAATTTAACGCCACAGCGCTTAGCAAAATGCTTGATAAAAAATTCCCAGAAAACGAGAAATTTAGCTCAAATTTGAGCCTAAATTACAAAGGTGACATGGCAAAATTTAATGGCGACTTTCTTAGCTCACTAGCTGATATAAAGGGTATAGACGGCAGCTTTGACATCGGTAAAAGCACGCTAAGTTTAAAGCTTCAAGCGGTAGTTTCGGAGCTAAATAAGCTTGCATTTTTAGCTGGCCGCGAGCTTCACGGTAAATTTGTAACCCTCGTAACGGCAAACGGCAAAGTGGATAATCTAAGCGTAAAAGCCACCTCTGATGATCTATTTAAGGGCAAACTAGAGGCAACCTACAAAGGTGGCGCGCTTGATGCGGTGCTAAAAAACTTTGAGGTCAAAGGGCTAACGCAGACTTTGGGGCTAGAGCATCTCTATGATGGCAACGGCGATGCTAAATTTGACTACGAAACAAAGCAAAGGGCTGGCAAATTTGACATCTTGCTAAAAGAGGGTCACCTAGCCAACACAAATCTTACAAACAATATAAAAACCTTCACCGGCAAGGACATCACAAAAGAGATTTACAAAGACGGCAAAATTTACGGCAATATAAAGGGCGATAATGTCGTTTTCAATGTAAATTTAAGCTCGCCAAAGAGCGATATAAAGGTTACAAACGGCACTTATAACACAGCTACAAAAATGCTTAACGCACCGCTTGTTTGCAGGCTCGAAAAGACTGACCTAAACGTGCAAATCTCAGGCATTACAGGCAAGCTAAAATACGACGTCAGATCGCAATATCTCGAAAATAAGGTCAAAAAAGAGATAGGTAGATTTTTAGACAAAAAACTAAGCGGCAAAGATGATGAAGGTGCAAACGGCGAAAAGCAAAATCTAAAGGGGCTTTTAAAAGGGCTATTTTAGATGAAAAAGGCGGAAAATTTAAAGTATTTAATGGGGCTTGGGCACTTTTGTAGCGACATAAACCAAAGCGCGCTTGGTGCGATGCTGTCCTTTTCATCGCGAGCTACCACTACGACTACGCAACAGCCGCCTCGCTCGTGACCGCCACGAATTTAGCAAGCTCGCTCATCCAACCGCTCATCGGTCACCTAAGCGACAAAAAAGAGCTGCCATACGTCATCCCGCTTGGGCTACTGCTTGCTGGCGGGGGCATGAGCCTCACTGGCTTTGTGACAAACTACTACATCATCCTAGTTTGCGTGATGATAAGCGGTATCGGCGCCGCGCTCTTTCACCCAAGCGCCGCAAGAATCATAAACTACGCCTCAAACGCCAAAAATAGAGCCAAAAGCATAAGTATATTTTCTTTTGGTGGCAATGTCGGCTTTGCAGTTGGACCCATTTTAGTCGCTGTTTTTGTGGGAAATTTTGGTCTAAAAGGGGCGCTAGTCTTTATAATCCCTCAAATTTTTCTAACGCTTTTATACCTTAAAAAGGGCAAATTTATAAAAGCACTAGAAGGCAATCACAAAAAGCAAATTTTACAAAAAACTACCCTCTTAAAAGACGATTTGAGCGCATTTTTAAGACTTTGCGTATGTATATTTTCACGCTCGATCGTCGCATTTGGCTTTTCGGCATTTTTTAGCATCTACCTCATCAAAATTTTTGGCCTTAGTAAAGAAGCTGCAAATATAAATTTAAGCCTCTTTTTCGCTGCAGGTGCGATCTCTACGCTATTTGGCGGAGCACTAGCGGATAGATACGGCCTAGTTAGACTCATCAAAATAAGCCTAAGCATCGCCGCGCCGTTAGTCGTGCTAATGCTCTTTATCGACAGCTACGCGCTATTTCCCGCGGCCTCCATGTGCGTGAGTGGCTACATCAGCCTATCTTTTACCCCCTCAACCCCTTTGCACAGCTTTATTTGCCAAATCAGATCAGTTTATAGGCTTAGTCAAGCATAACGCTTAGCCTTAGTATCACGATTGGCGGCATATTCGCAACGGTCATTGGCAAGATCGCTGACATCTTTAGCCTAACGCACCCATTTTACTTTATCGCCGCAGTTTCGCTTATATGCGCAGCTTCTAGCTACTTTTTAAAGCCGGTTACGAGATAAATACAAAATTAAAATAAATTAACCTGATTTAAAATATTTGAATATTTTTAAACTAATTACAATAAAATAACTGATTTAATTTAAGGAGTAAATTTGGAACCATTTCAACAAGAAAAAAAATATATGCTAAAAAGCGCCAGAGAGTTGGGGCTTATATCTTGTATCGTGGTGATATTTAAGTATCTAGTTTTCGTTTCAGGACTTT
Source organism: Campylobacter concisus (assembly GCF_002913045.1). Classification (NCBI taxonomy): domain Bacteria; kingdom Pseudomonadati; phylum Campylobacterota; class Epsilonproteobacteria; order Campylobacterales; family Campylobacteraceae; genus Campylobacter; species Campylobacter concisus. Next base: position 501,310 of record NZ_PPAF01000035.1, read on the forward strand.
ACAAAACCCTTAATCGTGATTTCAGTCTTATCCTCAAAGCATGCTGCGACTCTATCAGTTGGCTACTTTTATTTTTTGCCATTTCATTGATATGCTCTGTTTATAATTCCTCAAAACTAAGAACATATTTTAAAATTTTTACTATTTTCATTTTGATATATGTCATTTTAACTTTTTTAACTTTTAAAATTGTCATGTATCTGGGAGAAAGAAATTTTAACTATGATGATTTTATCTTTACGATATTGAATTATTTTTATAGCAACGAAGAGATTATGTATAATCATGACCTATTTAAACAGCTATTCATTTTTCGTAGCTATTTATTGAGAGTATTATTCGTAATAGCATCACTATTTTTATTTATATCTATCGCAAAATTAATAAAAACAACAAAAGAAAAAATGTTTTGGGCTTATGCATTATTTGGCGCATCTCACATAGCAAGCTACTTTATTAAAATTGATCATAAAATTTATGATTATATTGATATTGGAGCTTTCTTTCTTGCTTTAATCGCATGGTGGCGACTAAAGACACAAGCAAGTAGTGACGAAATTCAAGTAACTAGCGAAGATGGGATTTTAAACGTGACTACTATCAAATCTTCAAGCCAATTAGCCGCGAAAGCCTGCTTAGTTGGCCTTATCGCAACATTTTTTTACTATATATTTTTTGAATATTTGTTAGCACATCAAGAAAGAATGTCACTTCGACCAATAATATTTATAAAGCCTCTTGTTTATGCGGTAGTATTAGCGGTTATTTACTCTGCCGTTAAGCAGATAGCACATACGTTAAATGAGATAAGACTACATACAAATTTCTTATTTTTCTCTATCCTTTTTGTGATATTTACAATAGCAAAAGCAACAACTGACTGCATGTATATATATGCTTACGATTATAATTTTTTAAATATCTTTGGTACGCACAATGCCTCAATTAAATCTTTAGTTTATAGTGCCAACACAATCTTATACATTGGAGTATTTGCTCATTTGTTAGCTACAGTATTTTTATTTTTATTTACAACAAGATTAGCAAGTGCAACTAAAAGTAGGCTATTTTGGATAAATTTTATATTGTTTGTGGTAAGTTCAGTCATACTTTTAACACTACTATTTCCGGGTAAGCCAGACTTTATAGGCCTTTTAACCAAAAACATAGACCTTTTTAATATAGCAGAGTTTTTCTTTTTACTAATTGCTTGGTATAGCGTGAAAAAAGACACAAGAGAGCAGGATAGATCATAAAACGGCATTTGGCTATAAATTTATAATTTAAACAGCTAAAGACAAGATGATTTTTGTCTTTAGCTTCGCTATGAGGAGACTAGGCAAAATTTACGATACGAATGGGCTCAAAAGCGGTAATATTTTGTGATAAATTTAAATGTTGCGCAGTTAAAATTTGCACAAACTAGACACATAAAAATTTAAATTTTAGCTACTGAATAATCATCAAGGCAAAGCATCTTGTGATGATTTTAAATGTTTTGCTTCGCGAGCTTGCAACTGCAAGCAGAAATGAAGAAATTTTTGACTAAAGATAGAACAAATTAAGCCGCCAGGACAAGAAAATTTTTATTTTGTTTAGTAATTTTTAAACCCCAAGATGCAGTATTTTTTGCTAAACCTAGGTAAAAATTTTACGACGTAAAAGAGCTGATCCATGGCACTTGACGGCAATATTTTATTGTATATCTAAATGTTGTGAGGTTAAAATTTGCGCAGACTAGACATATAGTCTGTCGAGCAAAATTTTAGCAAGCTCATTTAAAGATACACAAAAGACAACGCCTATAGCTTTCTCATCTTCGCTATTTCGTCACGCAACGCCGCTGCCTTCTCAAACTCAAGCTGCGCCGCCGCTTCAAGCATCTGCTTTCTTAGCTCTTTTACTATCGCGGCTCGCTCGCTTGCTGGCATCTTTTCTAAATTCTTGCCACGTTTATAAATTTCACCATCATCTTCGACATGCAGGCTCTCTTCGATATTCCTACTTGCAGAGTGTGGCGTGATGCCATGAGCTTTGTTGTACTCATCTTGAAATTTACGCCTAGCCGTTGTCGTATCGATTGCCTCTTTCATCGAGTGCGTGATCTTTTTGGCAAACATTAACACCTTGCCGTTTACATTTCTAGCTGCGCGCCCCATCGTCTGTATAAGGCTCGTTGTCGAGCGCAAAAAGCCCTCTTTATCGGCGTCCATGATCGCTATCAGGCTCACTTCAGGCAGGTCCAGCCCTTCACGGAGCAAATTTATGCCTATTAGCATGTCAAATTCGCCACTTCTAAGCCCTCTAATGATCTCATTTCGCTCGATCGCGTCGATGTCTGAGTGCATATACTTGACCTTTACGCCAAGCTCAATGTAGTAGCGGCTTAGCTCCTCGGCCATCTTTTTAGTTAGCACCGTAACTAGCACACGCTCACCTCTTGCGATGACTGCCTTTGCCTCGTCAAATAGCGCCTCGACTTGGTTATCGCTATCTTTTATCTCGATAAGCGGATCAAGCAGTCCCGTAGGACGCAAAATTTGCTCATATACGTGCCCCTGGCTGATACCAAGCTCATATTCGTTTGGCGTGGCTGAGACAAAGAGAAATTTCGCCTTTTTGCTTATGAACTCATCAAATTTAAGCGGCCTGTTATCAAGTGCTGATGGCAAGCGAAATCCATACTCCACAAGCACCTCTTTACGGCTCCTATCTCCCGCATACATACCCCTAAACTGCGGCAAACTCACGTGGCTCTCATCGACGATAACTAGATAGTCTTTGCCACTTATCTCAAAGTAGTCAAACATCGAGTACGGCGTCTCTCCGGGTTTTTGACCAGTTAGGTGGCGCGCGTAGTTTTCGATGCCTTTGCACATGCCCGTACTTGCCATCATTTCGAGGTCAAACTCCACCCTTTGCTTTAGCCTCTGCGCCTCTACTAGCTTGCCCTGCTCGTTAAACTCTTTCAAACGAAAATCTAGCTCCTCTTCGATCTCTTTCATCGCGATCTTTAGCCTATCAGCACCCACTATGAACTGGCTTGTCGCATAAAGCGTAAATTTAGAGATATCCTTTAGCCTTTTGTTATCAAGCACATCAAAATGATACATCGTATCGATCTCATCGCCAAAAAACTCAACCCTTAGGGCTTCGTCGTTATAGTAAGCTGGATAAATATCAACCACGTCGCCATTTACACGAAAGTCGCCCCTGTCAAAGTAGTTGTCATTGCGCTTATAGCCCATATCCACAAGCTGTTCTAAAAGCTTTCTTTGGCTTATCTTCTCACCCACGCTAAGATATGCCACCATCCCTTTATACTCGCTTGGATTACCAAGGCCATAGTTTGCAGAGACTGAGGCCACGCAGATCACATCATCAAAGCTTAGCAAGCTAGCCGTCGCACTTAATCTCAGGCGCTCAAGCTCCTCATTTACTGAGCTATCTTTTTCTATATATAGGTCGCTTCTTGGGATGTATGCCTCTGGTTGGTAGTAGTCGTAGTAGCTTATGAAGTACTCGACATGGTTTTTTGGAAAAAAGCCCTTAAATTCGCTATAAAGCTGAGCGGCAAGAGATTTGTTATGCGTCATTATAAGAGTTGGCATGTTTAGCTCACGTATTACGTTTGCCATGGTAAAGGTCTTGCCAGATCCTGTCACACCTAGAAGAGTTTGGTATTTATTGCCTGATTTTATACTTTTTACTATCTCTTTTATCGCTCTTGCTTGGTCGCTACTTGGGCTAAATTTAGATGAAATTTCAAATTTACTCATTGATTGCCTTTAAATTTGGGCGAATTTTATAGCAAAGATAGTGCTTTGTCAAATGAGAATTTTAATAAGAATTTAGCCTCTGCGTGTTAGAATACGAGCCTAATTATTATTTTAAAGGAATCTTGATGTTTGAAGACAACGCTATCTTAACCACACTAAGCGATAAAGTAAATGACCTAATCACAAAATATGATGAGCTTTGCAAAACAAACGAAGAATTGCGTAATGAGATCGTAACTTTAAAAGCACAAAATGAGGCAAAAAGCAATCAAATCATGCGTTTAGAAGAAGATCTTGACAAGAAAAATACCGAAGCTGATGACGTAATGAGAAAAATCGAAGCTGTCCTTGGCAGATAAGCTTGGCTAAAATATGAAAAAAATTACGCTCACTATATCATCTCGCGACTACACAATCACGCTTGATGATGATTTTGCTAAATTCTTTGAAGATGACTGGCAAAATTTAATGGGCGGGCGCCAATTTATCGAGCCAAAAGAGCTTTTAAATGCCTTTATAGAAAAATGTTATGAAAATTATGCTGTGATAAAGGCGGTAAAAAATTTAACTGGCAACGTTGATGAGACATTAAAGCGAGAAGAGAGATGAAAAGACGAGCTTACACCTTGCTTGAGCTGATATTTATAGTAGTTATACTAGGTATTTTAAGCACAGTCGCTATACCTAGGCTATTTTTTTCTAGAAGTGACGCTACTATCTCAAATGCAAAAACTCAACTTGCTGCTATAAGAAGCGGAATTTCACTAAAATACAATGACAATATCTTGCAAGCAAAGCCAGAATTTCCACAAAAACTAGACGATGGCGATCCAAGCAAACTTTTCAAAAATGTTATAAATATACCGATAAAAGATAGCGGCAACAAAAATGGCTGGCACAGAATAAGCGATGACAAATATACATTTAGACTAGATGGCAAAGTAGCAAATTTCAAATACGATAAAACAACTGGCGATTTTAGCTGTAATGACCAAAATGAAATTTGCAAATCACTTCAGTAATGCATTACTACATACTCGCATTTTATGGGCTAAATTTAGCCCCACTCACTTATGAAAGCGATCAAAAACTAGAAAAATTTCAAGGCGTAAAGGCTTCTTTAAGAGGCAAAATTCTTACTGCTTTTATCATAAAAGAGACTGACAAACCAGAGTTTAAAACAAGTAAAATTTTAGAAATTTTACCGATTAATCTAACTTCAATGCAAAGCGAATTGGCAATATTTATCTCAAAATATTACACATGCGAGCTTGGCGTCAGCCTAAATTTATTTGAACCAAATGACAATATTGCAGTAGATCAAATTTATGAAAATCAAAATTTTAATGTGGCACCCAAACTAAACGAAAAACAGCAAGAGGCTTTGGATTTTATAAATAAACGTAAAATTTCACTCATCTTTGGCGACACTGGAAGCGGAAAAAGCGAGATTTACATAGCAAAGATCAGAGAAATTTTAAACGTAGGCAGCCAAGCGCTATTTTTAATGCCTGAAATTTCACTCACGCCACAAATGCAAAAACGCCTTGAGGGCTTCTTTGGCGAGGCGGTAGCTGTTTGGCACTCAAAGATAACATCAAAGAAAAAAGAGCAAATTTTAAAAGATATAAAAAGTGAAAAAGTTAGGCTCGTTGCAGGTGCAAGATCGGCTTTATTTTTACCACTTGAGAGGCTAAAACTTATCATCATAGACGAAGAACATGACGATAGCTACAAAAACACAGGCTCAAAACCCAACTACAACGCAAGAGATCTTGCACTCTTTTTAACTAGCAAATTTGATCTACAAGTGGTGCTTGGAAGTGCCACACCAAGCCTTACTAGCTTTTACAAGCAGGAGCATTTTCGCTTAAAAGGGACATATTTTGATTCGCAAAAAAATTACATTTTCGATGAGAGCGAGACTGGAATTAGTGAAATTTTAAAAGATGAAATTTCAAAGACACTCGTGAATAAAAAGCAAGCTGTCATCTGCCTGCCAACAAGGGCAAATTTTAAATATCTAGTTTGCAAAAACTGCGGTGAAACGTTAAAGTGCCCATTTTGCAGCATCGGTATGAGCTATTACAAAAAACAAAACGTGCTAAAGTGTCAATACTGCGAGCATAAAATGGCCGTGCCAAAATTTTGTCACCAGTGCGGTAGCGAGATGATAGAGGCTAAAAAAATTGGCACGAGCGAACTACTTGAGAGGCTGCAAAATGAGTTTGCAAACGCCAGAATCGCTAAATTTGACAGGGATGAGATAACGACGCAAAACAAGCTCGTAAAGGCCTTAAAAGAATTTAACGACGGCAAGATAGATATCTTGCTTGGCACACAGATGTTAAGCAAAGGGCATGATTATCACAACGTAGAGCTTGCTGTCATCATGGGATTTGACGAGCTTTTAAATTTTCCTGATTATAAGGCCAGAGAGCGAACGCTCGCTCTTGCCATGCAAGTAGCTGGAAGAGCTGGTAGAAACGGGGTTGGTAGAGTTATCATTCAAAGCAAACAAAGAGAATTTTTTGAGAGCTACATCAGTGATTATGACGCATTTTTAAAAGATGAGATTGGCTACCGCGAGGGACTATATCCGCCATTTACTAGGCTTCTTCGCATTATCATCTCACATAAAGATGAACGCATAGTAAAAAATACATTGAATGAATTTGTGCAAAGAATAGAACCTCTAAGAAGCGATGAGCTTGAGGTCATAGGATACGGAAAGTGCCAGATAGAGTATCTTGGAAGTAAATTTAGATATGAAATTTTACTCCGCTCAAACTCACATATACCTCTTTTAAAAGCTGCAAACCTCTGCAAAAGCGAGCTTAGCGATATTGATATAGACCCAGTCAACTTTAGTTAGGGATTAGCTAATGTTTACTATAATCTCGCCAAAAATTTAACGGATACATCAATGCTTTTTAACTCTTACGAATTTATATTTTTATTCTTGCCATTTACATTTTTTATATACTTTTATCTAAATAAAAAGCGCCTTACAGAAGTAGCAAAAGGCTTTTTGGTTCTGTCATCTCTCTTTTTTTACAGCTGGTGGAATGTCATTTATCTGCCACTAATCTTAGGCTCCATGATATTTAACTACCGCTTTGGAGTGGAGCTAAACAAAGAAGATAGTAAAATTTCTAAAAAATTTATTCTTATACTAGGGATTACGGCAAATTTAATACTCCTTGGATATTTTAAATATTCAGACTTCTTTATAAGTAATGTAAATTTTATCTTTAGCACACACATATCTCATTTAAATTTACTTTTGCCTCTTGCTATCTCGTTTTTTACTTTTCAGCAGATAGCCTATTTGGTTGATAGTGCTATGGGGGGGGTACGAGGCAGTATGACTTTTTAAACTACTGCTTATTTGTTACCTTTTTCCCGCAGCTAATCGCTGGTCCGATCGTGCATCACAAAGAGATGATGCCGCAGTTTGCAAATACTAGAAATAAAATAATCAACTACAAAAATATAGCACTTGGCTTATTTATCTTTTCGGTAGGTCTTTTTAAAAAGGTAGTTATTGCTGATAATTTTGCTATTTGGGCAACAAACGGATTTGATAACGCTATCGTTTTAAATTTCTTTGAAGCTTGGGCAACTAGCCTAAGCTATACATTTCAGCTCTACTTTGACTTTAGCGGATACTGCGATATGGCTATCGGCGCGGCACTTCTTTTTAATATTAAGCTTCCAATAAACTTTAACTCACCTTATAAAGCCTTAAGCATTCAAGACTTTTGGCGCAGATGGCATATAACATTAAGTAGATTCTTAAGAGACTATATTTATATCCCGCTAGGAGGTAATCGTAGAGGCAAATTTCGAACTTATATAAATTTAATGGCGACTTTTATAATAGGCGGTATTTGGCATGGGGCCGGCTGGACATTTGTGTTTTGGGGATTTTTGCACGGCGTGGCACTGGTTATACAAAGGATTTGGAGCGAGCTGGGCTTTAGGCTAAATAAATTCGTGGCTTGGTTTATGACCTTTAACTTCATAAATATCGCTTGGATATTTTTTAGAGCTAAGGAGTGGGGTGACGCTTTAAAAGTACTAAAAGGGATGTTTGGGCTTAGTGGAATAGTTTTACCAAATTTTCTAGCAGCAAAGCTTGAGTTTTTATCTAAATATGGAGTTGGTTTTAATAACTTTATAGAAAGAGTTGGAAATAAAAATACTTTTTTATTCATGTTACTTGGCTTTATTTTAGTTTTGGTGTTTAAAAATAGTATAAAAAAACTAGAACAATTAAAATTTAATTTTAGAAATATTCTATTATCTACTGTTATTTTTACATTAGCCATTCTTTCACTAAATAAGATCTCAGAATTCCTATATTTTAATTTCTAAAGGATATAAAATGAAACCTATAAAATGGATAAGAATTTGGATTATAACGACAATAATTTTATTTATTTTAACCTTCTTGATAATTTTTACAATTAATCCTTATTACATATATGAAGTAAACTTATTTAATTTTAGAAAGGTAACAATTTACGATAAATCAAGAGAAATAGAACCTGTAATAATAAAACAAATAAAGCCATTTTCAATTGCACTAGGAACATCAAGACCAAAATATGGCATAGATGTTAGTCATGAATATTTTAAACCTGTCTCATATAATCTTGCAATTAGTGGTGGAAGCATATATGAAAACAAACAGCTATTTGAACTTTCAATACAACAAAAAAATTTAAAACATGTTTTGCTATGCCTTGATTACAGGATGTTCAGCCAAAAAGATAAAGAGAATGATGGAATAATAAGTAATTCTAGTAAAATAAAATATATCTTTAGTCTTGATGCCTTAATGGATAGTTTTAAGACAATGTTTGAAAATGGAAATGCCGCTGTTTTACATAACGGCAACACAATACTTTTTCTTAAGCATAATAATTATGCAGATGAATTCAAATCAGTAGAAAAAGATTATTACAAGAATAATTCAAAAAATTATACCTATACCAACACTGGTAAAAATAGTTTTCTTGATTTTGAAGAGCTTTTAGAAATAGCTTATAAAAACGATGTGGATACGGATATAATCTTTAATCCATCCCACATACGACTTTGGGAATCTCTTGATTATTTTATTGGACTTGATACTTGGTATAAATGGAAAAAGGATATCGTATTAACAGTAGAAAAAGTGGCTAAAAAATACAATAAAAAGCCATTTAGAGTAGTTGATTTTGCCGTTTATCACGAGATAACTAATGAAAAAATACCTACTGATGGTGCCAAAATGAAATTTTATTTTGAAAGTAGTCACTATACACCAAAACTTGGAAATATAGTATTAGATAGACTTATGAATAAAAGTAGCTACAAAGATTTTGGCGTAGAAATAACTAGTAAAAATATTGATGCTCACATAGAAAAACAAAAGAGCCTTCGAAGCAAATTTATAAACACTCAAGAATATAGGCAAGAAGTTTTTGGGGATTAGGGTTAAACAAATTTATTTAAAAGCCAAGATTTTATATAATCCCCAATAAAAATTTAAAGGCAAAATTTTGCAACGATACCCAACAAAACAGATAAAAATTCGTAATGTTTTAATAGGTGGCGACGCGCCAATATCCGTGCAATCAATGACTTTTTCAAAGACAAAAGACGTAAAAGGCACGCTTGAGCAGATACAGAGGCTTTATTTTGCAGGCTGTGATATCGTGCGTTGCGCAGTTTTTGATAAAGAGGACGCTAGCGCGCTAAAGCAGATCGTTGCAGGCTCACCTATTCCAGTCGTTGCAGACATACATTTTAACCACACCTACGCGCTCATCGTTAGCGAATTTGTCGATGCTATCCGCATAAATCCAGGCAACATAGGCTCAGCCAAAAATATAAAAGCAGTCGTTGATGCCTGCAAACAAAGAAATTTACCTATCCGCATAGGCGTAAATTCTGGCTCGCTTGAAAAGCAGTTTGAGGATCGCTACGGCCGCACTGTGGAGGCGATGGTGGAGAGTGCGATGTATAACATCAAGCTTCTTGAGGATTTTGACTTTACAGACATTAAAATTTCGCTCAAATCAAGCGACGTCGAGCGCACTATGCAAGCTTATAGGGCGCTTCGCCCAAAGACAAACTATCCGTTTCATCTTGGTGTTACTGAGGCTGGTACAACATTTCACGCCACTATCAAGTCCGCGATCGCGCTTGGTGGGCTTTTGCTTGAAGGCATTGGCGATACGATGAGAGTTAGCATCACAGGCGAGCTAGAAGAGGAGATAAAAGTCGCAAAGGCGATCTTAAAAGATAGTGGCCGCCAAAAAGAGGGTCTAAATATCATCTCATGCCCAACTTGTGGTCGTTTGCAAGCTGATCTCATGGCAGCAGTAAAGCTCGTAGAAGAAAAAACAAAAGGTATAAAAGAGCCGCTAAACGTCTCAGTTATGGGCTGCGTGGTAAATGCTATCGGCGAGGCAAAAGGCGCAGATGTTGCCATAGCATTTGGCAAAGGAAATGGCATGATAATGCGTCACGGCGAAGTGGTCGCAAGACTACCTGAGAGCGAGCTTGTGGATAGATTTTTACAAGAGATCGATGACGAGATAAAAAGTAGAGACTAAAGGAAAAGTTGTGGCAAAGCAAAGAATTAACGAGATAGAATTTACCAACCTTTACGACATTGATATGGAGCGAGCTATACTAAGTTCCATTTTGCAAAACAACGATATTTTAGGTGAAATTTTTGACATTGTTAAGGCAAAGGATTTTTATCTAAAAGGGCATTCGCAAATATATGATGCAATGGTAGCATGCCTAAATAGCGATGATCCTATAACTATGCCATTTTTAAAAAATAGACTTGGCGAAAAATACGACGAAGAGCTAATACTAGATATTTTGGGCACAAACTCCCTAATAGACATTCAAAAATATGCAAATGAACTAAGAGAAAAATCTATAAAACGAAGTCTTGTAAAGATCGCTCACAATATACCAAGCAAAGTAAATGAAGACAAGCCAAGCCGCGATATGGTCGATGATCTTAGCCAGGAATTTTACTCTTTGATAGAAGGTGGAAGCACCGGAGTTATAAAAGAAGGCAAAGAGATCATCATGAAAATGATGGATCATATTAATGCTCAAGCCTTGCTTGGCGAAAAAGATATTGTTGGACTTGATACTGGATTTAAGAAGCTAAATGAGATGATAAAGGGCTTTAAAAATGGTGACCTCATCATCGTCGCAGCTCGTCCAGGCATGGGGAAAACGACACTTTGTTTAAATTTTATGAGTCAGGTTTTAAAAAATAATGCTGGAGTTGTTTTTTTCTCGCTCGAGATGCCAGCTGAGCAAATAATGATGAGAATGCTAGCAAGCAAGACCTCTATCCCGCTTCAAGACATAATGACTGCAAAGATGGATGATGAAGCGTTGGCTAGATTTAGCGATGCTTGCGAGGAGTTCGCGGCTAGCAAGCTTTTTGTGCATGATAGTGGCTATGTAAATATCCATCAAGTAAGAACACAAATGCGAAAACTAAAGGCTATGCATCCTGAAATTTCACTTTGCGTGATTGATTACATCGGTCTTATGATGAGTACAAATAACTACGCTGATCGTCACGTCCAAATAGCTGAAATTTCTCGTGGGTTAAAGCTTTTGGCACGTGAGCTAGATATGCCAATCATCGCTCTTTCTCAGCTAAACAGAAGCCTAGAATCTCGCGCAAACAAACGCCCTATGCTAAGTGATCTAAGAGAGTCAGGCGCGATCGAGCAAGATGCTGACATCATTCTTTTTGTTTATAGAGATGAGTTTTATCTAGAACAAGAAGAAAAAGAGAAAGAAAAACGCGCAAGTGCCGAGGGTAAAGAGTACAAAAGCAATCACGTCTTTAATAAGCTTCAAGAAAAGGCTGAGATCATAGTTGGCAAAAATAGAAATGGCGAAACTGGCTCAGTTGATGTGCTCTTTCAAAAGCAACACTCAAGATTTGAAGATATGTCTGCAATGCCAGTATCTGATGTTTCATTTGAAGGCTGATGCGTTTTAAAGCTTTAAAGAATAAAGAATTTTTTACTATATTTTGTCTGATTTGCCTTTGCATTTTTTCTATAAATTTGGCTATTAGCTATCATAAATATCAAATTTTTATGGACAAAGGCGAACAAGAGCTAACAGCAACCGTGATTTCTAGCTACGAAAAGCTTGGAGATGACGGCAAGAAAAGGCAAATTTTAAAGCTTAAAACTGATGAGTTTTCATTTTATACGCTTGGAGCTAAAGCAGATGACTTTAAAGCTGGAGATAATATATTTCTAAGCATCATAAATTTAGACGTTAGTTTTAAAGACTATCTTGCTTCCTCCTTTTATATGCCTAGCTTTTCACGCGAAAAACTACCACAAAAAGCCACGCTAAATATCAACCAAAAATTACAATCACTCATCTACGCCCAGCATGAAAATAGTAAAATTTCACAGCTCTACTCGGCTCTATTTTTAGGCACAAGTATCGATGCAGAGTTAAGAGATGACGTCTCGCACCTTGGCATAGCGCATCTTATAGCCATAAGTGGCTATCATTTAGGTTTTATAAGTGCGGTTATATTTTTTGTATTTAGGCCACTTTTAAAATTTTTATATGCGAGATTTTTACCTTTTAGAAACTACAACTTTGATCTAGCCATTATCGTTTTTATAGTCTTGTCATTTTACTTTTTTATAATAGGCTTTATACCAAGCTTTTTGCGAGCGTTCTTAATGAGCATTTTAGGATTTTATTGCACGTTAAAAGGCGTTAAAATTTTAAACTTCAAAACACTTTTTATAGTGACACTTGTTAGCATATCGCTCTTTCCGCAGCTACTTTTTAGCGTAGGTTTTTACTTTTCACTCATGGGCGTTTTTTACATATTTTTATATTTTAAACACCTAAAAGATAAATTTTCGCCTTTCATTCATCTTATACTTTTAAATTTATATGTTTGCTTTGCAATGGAAATTTGCGTACTTTATTTCTTTCCACTCATTAGCTTACAGCAGCTTAGCGTCCTTGCTATCAACTACATCTTTAGCGTTTTTTATCCATTAAGTGCTGCACTTCACATCGCTTCGTATGGCGACATTTTTGATAGCTTGCTAAATAATGTTTTAAATTTTAGACTAAGCTCGACTAAAATTTTTGTGCCAGCTATTATTTTTATCTTTTATAATATCGCTTCACTTCTAGCTATAAAATTTAGATCCATATTCTACATCTTGCCACTACTTGGGCTTTTGTGCTTTTTCGTTACTGGCTATAAAATTTACGCCTAAGCGATCTTCATACCATAAAATTTCATTATCTTGTTGTGAATTATCAAAGATATATACATTATAACAGCGCCTAAAATTAGCCTAGTTAAGTCTGTATCCTTTTGCCAAAAGACTAAATTTACGATGATAGCAGCTGGAATGAGAGCGTTATTCATGATGGCAAGCACACCGCTATCGACCTCGCAAGCACCTTTATTCCACATAAAATACCCTAGCCCACTAGCGACCACTCCAAGCCAGAGAAGTACTAAAATTTGCGTTGAAGTAAGTGAAAATTTGGCTGGATTGCCAAGAGTAAGAAGCGCAACGACAGCTACAAAAAATGCTCCAAAGTGAAAGTAGCCAAAGACATTTTTTTGATCCACGTCAAATTTTTCTAAAAGTGCTTTATATGCACTCTGCCCTGCTCCAAAGCAGATATTTGCCGCTTGCACTAGCAAAAAGCCCTTTAATACACCATCGTTTATAGCACCATATTTTATAACCAAAGCTCCAAAAACCGCAACGCCAACGCTAAATAGATAAAGTGGCCTAAATTTAAAGCTAAATGCGTCATAGATAAGTGTCACATAAAACGGCGTAAAAATGGTAAAAAGTGCTACTTCTGGCACGCTTAGATACAAAAATGAATTGTAATAAAATAGATACATAAGTCCTATTTGTACCGCTCCGATCGCCATGATGCCAAATGCTAGCTTTGGGCTGATGCCACGAAATTTTGTAAATGGCAAAAAGACTAAGCTCGCAAGCGCAACCCGAATAAAAACAGCCAAATAGCTATCAACCTTGCCAGCTAAAAACTCACCTATCAAACTAAAGCTAAAAGCCCACAAAATGGTTACAAAGATCAGTTTATTCAATTATCACCTCATTTATTTTTCTTGCACATTCAAAAAAATACTCAAGCTTGTTTAGCTCAAGTAAATCGCCATCAAGTATGAAATTTGCCCTATCACTAAAATTTTTCTCACTCACAAACAAAAATTCTTCATATTTTATCTCGCCATCAAGATAGCCATTTAATAAATCAATAAAATCACTATCAAGCTTACCTTGCTTAAAATCTTGCAAATTTAACTTCGCATTTAAGCCTTTGATCGTGCTTTCTAGCTCTTTTAGGCGAGTGATTATTCTATTTTCTTCATCGCTTAGATCAAGTGCCGCCTTTTGCTCTTCAATGCGTTTAACTTGACTTTGTTTGCTAAGACTTAAGCTATCAGGCAGCTTCCACTCAAACTCCACTCTAGGCTTGTTCGTATCAGCGTAAGCACCTATCATCTGCGAAGTCGTCCTCTCACCTTTTTTAAAGCTGTTATTATTCACACTTTGCGTATCTTTTAAGTAAATTTTTGGAGCAAATTTACTCTTTTGCCTCTCATTTTCTTGCTCTTTTATAAATTTTTCTTGCTCCATTGCCCCAAGTTTTGCGCTTATATCATCTTTACTAAAATCTGGCATCATTATCTTTGAGCCAGCATTAAAGCCGATCTCGCCGTTTGAGAGCAAATTTATCCTTGAGTTTAGCTCGGCTAGCTTAAGCCCAAGCTCGTCAAGCTCAGCTCTTTTTTTATTAAGAGTAAAATTTATCGCATCAAATTCACTCTTATCGATCTCGCCATACTCAAACCAAAACTCATTTTCAGCCGCAGCCTTGGCAAAGCTATCTACAAATTTTGTCTCTAAATTTATAAGCGAATTTAGGGCAACGGCATTAAAATAGACCTTTGCGACCTGAAAAGCGGTGAGATTCATCAGCTCTTCATCTTTGTAGATTTTCTCCACACCTTTGTGATCTAAAATTTTATCAGCAGCCTCGCTCGCACCGCCGTCAAAGATAAGATATTCAACCTTTGCCGTGATCGATCCCGCCTTTGTCATATATCCGCCCTTTATCTCATCAGGCACAAAGGTATATCTGCCATCAAGGGATAAATTTAGCTTGTTACTCTTATTTTTATTTATATATTCATTTTTATTAAATTCTTTCAAACTCTCAAGCCTTGCACTTTGCGCTAGAGCGATGATCTCTAGTAAATTTCCAGCCCAAAGAGGCAAGGCAAAGAGCAAAACTGCCAAAATTTTCTTCAAATTCTCTCCCTTTCATAAAATTTTCTTATAAATTTATCAAGATTATAAACCCATGCAAAGAGCACTGGCACGACAAGCAAGCTTAGCAAGGTCGAGCTAATGAGCCCAAAGATGATGCTTATAGCCATAGGTGAGTTTGCCTCAAAGCCAGCTCCTCTACTAAGGGCAAGTGGCAGCATAGCAAATATCATCGCAAAAGTGGTCATCAAAACAGCTCTTAGGCGCTTTTTAGCAGCCATTTTCACAGCTTCGTTTGCCTCCATACCGCTATTTGCAAAGTGATTTGCAAAATCAACGACTAAGATGGCGTTTTTACCGACCATACCAAAGAGCAAGATGACGCCAACCATGACAAATAGGCTAAATGGATTGCCGCTTATAAAAAGTCCGATCACCACGCCACAAAAGGCAAGCGGCATGGCTAGCATGATGAGAAATGGCAGCAAAAAGCTCTCATAAAGTGCAGCTAGCACCATGTAAATAAGCACCGCACTCGCACTTACCGTAAAGATAAAAGAAGCGTTTGTATCATCCATCAGCTCGACAAATCCAAGAAATTTATACTTGAAATTTGCTGGCAAAATTTCATCAAGCTTCTTTGAAATTTCATTTGCCACGCTATTTAGCGGAGCGTTATTTTTGGTATTTGCTAAAAATTTTATCTCATCAGCTCTATTAAATCTAGAAATACTAGCTGGCTTTTGCTCAAAACTAATCGTCGCCACATCGCCAAGTGTGACAAAAAAGCCCTCTTTGCTTCTTATCTTGGTCTTTAAGATATCATTTGTATCGCTTCTAAATTTATCATCAAGGCGCATATAAAGCTCATACTCTTTGCCATTTTCGTTTTCAAAAACAGAGACCTCGTTCTGGCTAAATGCGCTATAAACGGCGCTTGCAACGCTGGCTTTGTCTAAATTTAGCCTCTTAGCCTTATCTTCATCGATAGAAATTTGCACGCGTTTTAGCAGATCTTCTTCGGGCGAATTTACGTCCGTTGCGTCATTTATCTCTTTTAGCATTTTGCTGATCTTTGGCACAAATTTCTCTAGATCTTTGCCGTTTTCAGAGGTGATAGTAAGCTTAACTGGCTGCACATCGCCACCTTCAACCACTGGCAAATCAGCTACAATGACGCTCATATCATCACTTTTTAGCTTGTCGCGAAACCTCTGCATGATAGCGTTTTGCCGCTCGTGATTGGCTCTATCTTTTAGCTCTTTTAGCCTAACGTAAGCTTTTACAAGATAAGGCTGCTTGGCATCTGTGTAGCCAAGGATGAAGTAGGCGTAAGCTACCTGAGGATCGGCATTTATGAGTGAAATTTTATCTTTTAGTTTATCTTTGCTAGCTTGCAGGCTAAGTGAAGGATCAAGCTTAAAGTAGATGTTAAACTCCGAGTTATCCTCGCTTGGCATGAAGTCACCGCCTACAAATTTAGCCAGTCCAAACGAGCAAACAACGACCACAAACGTTATGGCTAAAAATACGAGCTTAAATTTAAGCGCCAAAGCTAAAATTTTCTCATAGAAATTTTCAAGTGCCTCAAAAAATGGCTCGCTTTTTAGAAAAAAGCCACTTTGTTTGGCATTTACAAACCTAGCACTAAGCGTTGGTACAAGAAATATACTCACAAAAAATGAAATGACGATGCCAGCTGCCACGCTCATCGCAAATGAGTTAAAGTATTTGCCAACGATACCGCTCATAAAGGCTATTGGCACGAAGACGCAAAGCAGCACGAGCGAGATCGCAAAGACGCTAAACGCTATCTCTTTTATGCCTGCAAAGCTTGCTTTTAGGGCGTTTGGCTCATCTTTTAGCTTACTAGCGATATTTTCAGTGACAACTATCGCATCATCGATGAAAATTCCAATGCCAAGCGTTAGCGCTATGAGGCTTAGGCGGTTTATGTCGTAGCCTAGGGCATTTATGATGAAAAATGTCGCCACGATGCTAGTTGGTATAGCTACGACTGAGATGATGGTGATCGAGAAATTTCTTAAAAACAGATATACGATCACTATGGTTAGCAAGACACCAAGGATCATATCAAAGGCGGTTTGATCGATGTGTTTTTGTATCACTTCGCTCTTATCATAAGCTATTTTTACGTCGTATTCATTGCCAAGCAGGCTTTTAAACTGATCTAGCTTTGACTCAGCTAGAGCGATCACGGTTAGAGCGTTTGCGTCTGGGGCTAGCTCAAGACCCAACAAGACGCCACTTTTTTTATCCATTATCGCTGCTTCGTTTGCGTCTTTGTAAGAAAGCTCAACACTTGCGATATCTTTTAAAAAGACCCCTTGCTTGATCGTTAAATTTCTTATCTCATCTATGCTTTTGGCGCTGAAATCTGACTTGATAGCCATTTGAATTTGCTCATTTTCTATCTTGCCAAGTGGCGCTTTTAAATTTTCAACCTTTATCAAATTTGCCACTTCGTTTGCGCTAAGAGCGTTTTTATCAAGCTTAAATCTATCTAGTAAAATTTTCACCGCTGGCTCTAAAAAGCCATTAGTCTTGACCTTTGAAACGCCGCTAATGCGCTCCAAAAATGGCTTTGCCACATCATCTATCTCTTGCATAAGCTTAGTTTCGTTGCCATCAAGCCTCGTGATAAAGAGGCTAAAGACGGCTGAAGAGAGGCCGTTTAGCTTTTCTATCTCGTAGTTTGCGTTTAACCTTGCTTTTTGCATCTTGTCGCGGACGTCGTTTGTAGCGCTCTCTAGGTCTTTGTTTAGCTCAAATTCGATGCTAACCACACTTAGGTTATCAAAGCTTGTTGAGTAAATTTTCTTGATACCTTCAATGCTTGAAATTTCATCTTCGATCTTTTGCGTGATCTTAGTTTTTATATAGTTCATATCGCCGTTTGCGTAAGTCGTAATCTTGACGATTGGGATATTTACTTGCGGATATAAATTTATATTCATCGTCTTTAGAGAATAAATTCCAAAGACAACGAGGCTTAAAAAAACCATTAATGTAGTTATAGGGCGGTTGATGGCTGTTTTTATCATTTATTTTTGCCGATTATCACTTTTCCTTGACCAAACATGCCAGGTTTTAGGCCGCTGTCATAAGCCTGGGCGTAAAATTTTCTAGTCTCTCGCTTAATCTCTGGATAGATGAGAGCGATTTTAACCTCTTTTTCATTGCTTGTTGCGTCAAGTTTAAATTTAAATGTATCGCCAATCTTTACCAAATCTACATATTTTTCATCGATCGCTATTAAAATTTTTGCCTCATTTGAATTTAAAACAAAAGCTGGACTAAGTGGCGAAACGCCCTCTCCAAGCTCAATGTTTTTGCTTGCGATGACGCCATCAAATGGAGCTTTTAAAACAGCTTTTTTAAGGCGATCTTGCGCATTTAAAATAGCGATTTGTGCACTTTGAACCCGAAGTATCGCTTCGTCAAATTTATACTTTACCTCGTCAAATTCTTGCTTTGAAGTGACATCTCTTACTTGAGTAAATTTACTTAAAGTATTTTTTGCAAATTCACTAGCATTTTTTGCCAGCTCAAGATCATTTTTTGCCTTTTTAAGAGCGATTTCTAAGCTGCTTTGATCAAGAATGGCTAAAGCGTCGCCCTTTCTAACGTGGCTTGAAACATCTACAAAAATTTTATCCACCTTGCCACTACTCTCAAAAGCAAGCTTTGAGTTTTGTTTGGCATAGACTTCAAAATCAGCAAAAATTTCCTCACTAGCAAATGAAAAAATGCCAAATATCATTAAAATTATCAGCTTTTTCAATCCCTAATCCTCTCTAAAATCGGCTCACCTTTTTCAAAAAAGAACTCCGCTTTTTTGATCTCAAGCTCATCTTTTGCACTCTCAAAAAGACTAATGGCATCAAATTTTTGAGAGAGTGCCTCAAGCAGGTCGCTATATCCTAAAAGCCCAGAGTTATACTTCTCATAGCTAGCTTTTAATGCCAAATCGCTTGCTCTTACATATTCGTTTAGTGAAGCAATTTTTGAAGTAAGCACCACGATTTCACTTTGCAAATTTTTAAGCCTTGTCTCGTTTTCACGCTTTTTATACTCCAAATTTAGCCTTGCCTCATCAAGCGCGATCTTTTGAGCCTGACTCATCTTGCTAGTAGCAAAAAAATCAAAAATTTTCCATTTAAAAGTGATACCAAATTTATTACCATGAGTATCTTCTTTTAGGTATTTATCCACGTATGAGCGGTAAGAACTAAGCCTGCCTAGATCGATATCGTAATTATTTTTATAAAATCCATATGTGTCATAAAGCAAAATTTGAGGCAAAAAGCCAGCCTTTGCCTCGCTAAGCTTAGCTTCACTTAAAAATATATCTTGGCTTAGTCTATCAAGCTCAGCATTCTTTGAAACTAAATTTGAGCTAATATCAGCCATCTTTGCTCCGGCTACTGGTAAAATTTTCTCACCAGTTAGCAAATTTATCTCATTTAAAATTTGCTCCATTTTGTTTTTGTATTCAAGCTGCGTGCTATTAGCTAAGTAATATTTAGCCCTTACATTCTCAAGCTCATCTTTTGCGGCAAGGCCTGCTTTGTTTGCCTTTTCAAGCTTGTCTAGAACGCCTTTTAAAAAATTTGCTTGAGCCTGTTTGGCTGTGATTATATTTTCAAGTGCAGCTGCGTTAAAGTATAAATTTACAGCCTTAAATGCAAGGTAGTTTTTAGCTTCATCACTAGCGATCATGGCTTTGTTTTTTAAAAGCTGGCTCATCTTTAGCCTAGCCTCTCTAGCCCCGCCGTCATATAGCAAAAAATCTATCCTAGCTAGCACACCGGCTGACTCTTTAGCGACTACACTTGGAAAAGTGCTTGCATTTTTGCCATATGAGCCCTCTAGGCTAAGGCTTGGCATATATGAGCTCAATGTGGCTTCATCGTTTAAATTTGCTCTTTTTAACTCAAGCTCTTTGATCTTTGAAATTTCATTTTGCGTTGCCTTGTTTGCGATCACGCTTAAATTTGAACCAAGCAAAAATATCGGCAAAAAAATGAATAAAATTTTTTTCATTAGTGAAAGCTTTTTACAAGATTTCCTATTAGTAAATTCCAACCATCAACAAGCACGAATATGAGCAGTTTAAATGGTAGTGAGATCATTACAGGAGGAAGCATCATCATACCCATGGCCATTAGCACTGAGCTTACGACCATGTCGATGACAAGAAATGGCAAATAGAGCAAAAACGCTATCTCAAAAGATGTCTTTAGCTCACTTATCATGAAAGCTGACATTGCAATACTTAGCGGTATCTCTTCGATATTTGCTGGATTTTGTAAATTTCTAATCCTAAAGAAAAGTGCAAGGTCTTTTTCTCTTGTGTTTTTTACCATAAATTCTTTAAATGGCTTTAAGCTTTTATCAAGCATCTCTTCATAGCCTATTTGCTCAGCTATATAAGGCTTTATGCCATCATTATAGCTCTTTTGCCCAACTGGCTCCATGATGAAAAATGTAAGCACCATCGCAAGCGAGATGAGTACTGTTGAAGGTGGAACTTGTTGCGTGCCCATGGCTTGGCGCAAAAATGAAAATACGATAACAAGCCTTAAAAAACTTGTCATCATAAAAATGAGCGAAGGAGCAAGTGCAAGTGCGGTGAGGATTAGTAAAACGTTTAGAGAATTTACAAGCTGCTCAGCATTTGCAGGAGAATTTAGACTTAAATTTATAGTTGGCAAGGCCGGATCAGCCCCAAAAACCACACAAAATAAAACCGCTAAGCTAAGCAGTGCTTTCAAGACTAATTCCTCATATCAAGGATACTTTTCTTAGTAGCCTCTTTGTTTTTTGGCTCAAGAGAGACGAAGTGAATTTCTACTCTATTGTTTTTTGCCCTACCCTCTTCTGTGTTATTAGTAGCAATAGGATCAAATGAAGCCTTTCCTGAAGCTATCAGCCTATTTTGTGGTACGCCGTCACTACTAAGCTGCTCTACTACGCTTAAAGCTCTTGCAGTTGAAAGTTGCCAGTTGTTTTTATAAGCTGAGTCTTTATTTGGCTCTATGTTATCAGTATGTCCGATGATGTCGACCTTTACTTCATTTGGCATTTTTGCCACAATCATACC
This sequence comes from Campylobacter concisus, assembly GCF_002913045.1. Taxonomy (NCBI): domain Bacteria; kingdom Pseudomonadati; phylum Campylobacterota; class Epsilonproteobacteria; order Campylobacterales; family Campylobacteraceae; genus Campylobacter; species Campylobacter concisus. The sequence continues at coordinate 522,570 of NZ_PPAF01000035.1, forward strand.
TATACGTTTTAAAAATAACTTTGCATCTTCACCAGAAATTTCAGCACTATCCTTATCAAAAAGCATGGCTGCTGGAAGCCTTACGATAAAGCCATCTTCGCTCTCTTCCATCGTAATCTCAGGTGCGCCACTAGCAGTTAGTAACTCATTTATTTTTTTAACTGTCGCACTTAGCTCGCTTTGTGAGCCTTTTTGCCTGCTTGATTTTTTTGCACGAGTGCTTTCTGGGTCTGTCTCTTTTTCTATCTGATTTTCAGGCCTAGCACCGCCTTCAAGTACGCTTAGAGCGCCAGCTAGCGAGCCAACAGCAGCCTCCATCTTTTTAGCATCCATTGTTGCCATCGAAAGAAGCAAAACGAAAAAACAAAGTAAAAGCGACATGAGGTCACCAAAAGTAGCAAGCCACTCAGGCATACACTTTGGGCACTCTTTAGGATCTATTAATTTACCCATTATTCAAACTGACTTTTTCTATCTTTTGGTGGTAAAAACGCCAAGAGCTTAGCTTCAAGAGTTCTTGGATTATCCCCTGCTTGTATCGCCATGATACCCTCTAAAATGACTTGTTTTTCAAGTGCCTCGTCAGAGTCACGTATTGAGAGGATATTTGCCACAGGTGCACCGATGATGTTACCTATCATCGCACCATAAAGTGTCGTAAGCAAAGCAACCGCCATTGACGGACCGATCGCACTAGGATCTGACATGTTAAGAAGCATCGCAACAAGACCTATTAGAGTACCGATCATACCCATCGCACCAGCAAAACCGCCAATTTGTTCAAAAATTTTAATGTTATTTGTATGTCTAGCACTAGTTTGGTCTATATCAATCTCTAAAAGTGCTCTTATAGCATCTGGCTCGTTACCATCGACAGCCATTGAAAGACCTTTTTTTAAAAACTGATTTGTTTCGTTATTTACTTCGCTCTCAAGTGCTAGTATTCCATCGCGTCTAGCTTTTGTAGAGTAATCAACTATCTTTTTTATAGTCTCAGGCAAATTTACAACAACAGGTGGCTTAACGGCAACACCATAAAATTTACCAATACCTTTAAGCGTCTCCATCTTGAAGCCAACCATCATAACGCCGATAGTACCACCAAAAACGATCATTATCGAAGGTACGTCGATATATGGTCCTATACCAACGCCAATTGCCATTGATCCAAACAAAAGCACTAGGGTCAAAACCCAGCCGACGACGGTTCCTAAATCCATTTAAACTCGCTTTATTTATAAATTCTTAAGATTGCCTATTCTATTAGCTTTTTGTTGAAAAAATCGTTAAATTAAAAAAATTGTTTGCCATTTTTTGATACAATCTGCGAAATTTTTAACGTTAAAAGGCTTAAAAATGAACAATACTTCAATCATAATCTTAGCTGCTGGTCTTGGCACCAGAATGAAATCAACCCGCCCAAAAGTATTATTTGAACTTTGTGGTGAGCCGATGATAATTCACATCTTAAAACAAGCCTATGCGATCACAAATGACGTTAGTGTCGTGCTTCACTACGAAAAAGAGTTAATTAGTCAAAAAATAAAAGAAATTTTCCCTCAAACTAAAATTTTTGAGCAAGATTTAGAAAATTTCCCAGGAACTGCTGGAGCTATAAAAGGCGTTAGCCTAAGTGGCGAAAAGGTGCTTGTTACTTGCGGCGATATGCCACTTGTTAGATCAACTGACCTCATGCGCCTAGCAAATGCCGAAGCAGATGTAGTTATGAGCTCATTTGAAGCAGCAAATCCTTTCGGCTACGGTAGAGTTATCATAAAAAACGGCAAAGTTGAAGCCATCGTCGAGCAAAAAGATGCGAGCGAAGCACAACTTGCCATAAAAAGCGTAAATGCTGGCTGCTACTGCTTTAAACGCGAGGCGCTAGAGCAAATTTTACCGCTCATAAGCAACCAAAACGCGCAAAAAGAGTACTACCTAACTGACGCCATAAAAATAGCAAATGAAAAGGGTTTAAAGTGCGTTGCAGTGAGTGTTAGCGAGCAAAATTTCATGGGGATAAATGATAAATTTCAGCTTAGTATCGCTGAAAAAATAATGCAAGATGAGATCAAGCAAAATTTGATGAAGGCTGGCGTTTTGATGCGCATGCCTGAGAGCATTTTCATAGACAGTAGGGCTAAATTTGAAGGCGAGTGCGTGCTCGAAGAAAACGTAAGTATCCTTGGCGAGTGCGTCATCACAGAGAGTGTCATCAAAAGCTCATCAGTGATCGAAAGTAGTGTCATCAAAAACTCAGACATCGGCCCACTAGCCCATATAAGGCCAAATTCTGAAATTTCTGACACACACATAGGAAATTTCGTCGAGGTTAAAAAAGGCATCTTAAACGGCGTAAAAGCTGGACATTTGAGCTATCTTGGCGACTGCGAAATAGAAAGTGGCACAAATATCGGCTGCGGCACGATCACATGCAACTACGATGGCAAAGCAAAATACAAGACAAAGATCGGCAAAAACGTCTTTGTAGGCTCAGATACGCAGCTAGTAGCTCCTGTAAATATCGCTGATAACGTCATCATCGCAGCAGGAAGTACCATCACAAAAGACGTTGAGAGCGGAGCACTAGCCATTAGCAGAGTTCGTCAAGAGAACAAAAGCGGTTTTTTTGAGAAATTCTTTGGCAAAGACGATGTTAAAAAATAAGAAAATTTTACTAGCAGTTTGCGGTAGCATCGCCTTTTATAAAGCTTACGAGATTTTATCTCTGCTTAAAAAGCAAGGCGCTGATGTCTATGTGGCTTTAAGTGAAGGCGCGCTTGAATTTTGCAGCGTAAGCGGCTTTGAAGCGCTAAGCGAGCATAAAATTTTAAGCTCTCAAACACAAAACTGGCAAGATGGCGTAAATCACATATCCTACTCTAAAATGGATCTAGTCCTAATAGCGCCAGCCTCGGTAAATACGATAAATAAGCTAACAGCTGGCATCTGTGACAATGTCTTTATGCAAACGCTAATCACCGCCTCACACGTGCCTTTAGTTGTAGCTCCGGCTGCAAATAACAATATGATCGAGCATTACGCGACGCAAAATTCGCTTGAAATTTTAAAGAAAAACGGCGCTTTAGTAGTCGAGCCAGTTCTTAAAACTCTAGCTTGCGGCGACGTTGGCAAGGGCGGTCTTGCAAGCCCTGAAGTGATAGTAGAAGCTGCCATTAAAAGGCTTAGCAAGCCCATTTTTGCAGGCAAAAAAGTGGTGATCGCTGGTGGCGCGACAGCCGAAAAGATAGATGATGTTAGAGCCATTACAAATTTCTCAAGCGGCAAGATGGCAAGAGCCTTGGCTAGAGCCTTTTACTACGCAGGTGCGGAGGTAAAACTACTTGCTAGTTTTGAAACCGCAAACGAGCCGTTTCTTTGCTTTAAATTTGGTTCAAGTAGAGAGCTTTTAGAGCTTTGCAAAAGCGAGTGCGAGAGTGCGAATTTGCTTGTAATGTGTGCTGCAGTAAGCGATTTTGTGCCGACAAAAATTGATGGCAAGATAAAAAAAGAGGACGTTGGCGAAATTTTAAGCTTAAGCCTAAAGAGAAATGTCGATATTTTGCAAAGCCTAAAAGAGCTTAAATGTAAAAAGATCGGCTTTAAGCTTGAAATCTCAAGTGAGAGCGCACACAAAAATGCTAGAGCAATGCTAGAGCGAAAAGAACTTGACGCAGTTTGCCTAAATATCTTGGGTGAGAAAAATGGCTTTGCAAGCGAGCAAAATGAGGTAAATTTCATCACGAAAAATAGTGAAACTTTGCTGCCGCTTGCCGCAAAAGACGAGATCGCAAGACATATCGTGGAGCTAGCGGCAAATTTATGATAGAGAAAATTTCTCGCATTCAAAAAATAGCAAAAAATGCAAATTCACCGTTAGTAGCTATAAATTCGTCGCTTCCGCTTAGTATCTTAGTAAGCCAAAAGATCGGTTTTAACAGATACATTTTAAATTTTGCAAATAGAAATTTAAACACAAAAAGCGCAAAAGAGCTAAACGTAGGCTCGAGATACTGGGGCGAGGTGCAAAGCCAGGGCGAAAATATCGTCATAAAAAATTTATACGAAAAGCCAAGAATTTTAGACGAAGATGTCTTGGCTGATGGGCTAAATCTTATCGAAAATTTGATAGAAAATGAGAATTTATCATGGTTTTATGAATATTTATTTAAAAGCTTAAGCGAAACTAAGACAAAAGACAAAATGAAAGTGCTAGCAAAAATGCTCTTTGCTCTGCAAGAAAATGTCGTGCACATACCATTTATTTATAATGGCATAAACGGCGTTTTTCAGCTAAAAAAAGAGGAGAATGATATGAAAATTTTTTTAATATTTTCAAATTTTGCTCCACTTATTTTTAAATTTAAAGATGAAGCTTTGTGCGAGATCGCGACTCCATTTAATAATGTAGCTAGCTTGCTAAAAAAAGAATTTAGCGCCAACATAACAGTGCAAAATGTGAGTGCTCTTTGGAGCAAAAAAGAACAAATTATTGATATAAAAGGTTAAAGATTGAATGAATTAAACCACCTTGCTATTATCATGGATGGAAATGGACGCTGGGCTAAAAAACGTGGATTTTTGCGGACAAATGGGCACGAAGCTGGAGCAAATGTAGTAAGCGATATGTGCGAATTTTGTATCGATAATGGAGTGAAAATTTTAAGTCTTTACGCATTTAGTACTGAAAACTGGAAAAGACCGCAAAAAGAGGTCGAATTTTTGATGAATTTGCTTAAGAAATTTCTCATTTTAAAGCGTGCTGACTTTATAAAAAATGGGATCAAATTTAATACGATTGGTGATATTTCGCCATTTAGCGATGAGCTAAAAAACGAGATAGAAATCACCAAAAACGCTACAAGAGAGAATAAAAATTTATTATTAAATTTAGCGATAAACTACGGCTCAAAAGACGAGATCATTAGAGCTGCAAGAAAGCTAACTTTAGAAGGTGTAAATATAAACGAAGCAAGCCTAAATGCAGCACTTGATGAGAGTGAGCCGGTGGATCTTCTCATTAGGACTGGTGGCGAGAGCAGGCTCTCAAATTTTATGCTTTGGCAAGCAAGCTACGCGGAGCTATTTTTTACGCCCACACTTTGGCCTGACTTTAGAAAGGATGAGCTTGCAAATATCGTTAGTAAATTTAAAAACATAGAGCGAAGATTTGGTGGAGTTTAGCGAAATAATGGATAATTTAGTCATTTTTTTTGCCGCTTTTGCTTTTGTTTTGGGTATTTGTGTGGGCTCATTTTCAAATGTGCTGATATATCGCTTGCCACGAAATGAGAGCATAAATTTTCCAGCTTCTCATTGTCCAAACTGCGATCATAAGCTAAATTTTTACCACAATGTTCCAATTTTTTCGTGGCTATTTTTAGGCGGCAAATGTGCCTTTTGCAAGCAAAAAATAAGCCTCATATATCCAGTGATCGAACTAATTTCTGGGATACTTTTTTTGATCTGTTTTTTTAAAGAGTGTGGCGAAATTTTAAGTGTAGAAACCTTGCTTTATGCGCTATTTTTAGGGCTTTGTTTTATAATGCTACTAGCTCTTAGCATCATAGATATAAGATATAAAGCTGTACCAGATCCTCTTCTTTTTGCGGCGCTATTTTTCGCATTTATCTATGCTCTGATGCTTTTTATAGTTAAAGGAAATTTTGCCCAAATTTTAAATTTATTCCTTTTTGCATTTATCTTTTGGGTGCTTAGATTTGTCGTAAGTTTTGCCATAAAAAAAGAAGCGATGGGTAGTGCAGATATCTTTATAGCAGCGATCATCGGAGCTACCTTGCCAGCCAAACTGGCTCTAGTGGCGATCTATCTTGCAGCACTTTTTACACTTCCAGTCTATGCGGTCGTTCGCAAAAAGAGCTACGAGCTAGCCTTTGTACCGTTTTTAAGTCTTGGCTTACTTATTACATACGCTTTTAAAGAGCAAATTTTAGAAATTTTAAGGTTTATTTATGAGTAGAGTGAATAGATATCTTTTGTTTAACTTCCTAGGGACTTTTGCGTCGCTATTTAGTACGCTTTTTTTGATCATGTCGATCGTATTCTTCATCCAGATCGCACGCATCACTTCTTACATTGAAATCAGTTTTGGTGAGCTTTTTAAACTCTACTCATTTATGCTTCCACGTGTACTACTTTTTGTCGTGCCTATCGCATTTTTTGTATCACTTGCCATGACTCTTTTTAGATTATCAAAAGAGAATGAAAGTATCGTTATTTTTACGCTTGGTGGCTCGCCAAATAAGATTGCTAAATTTTTCTTAATATTTTCAGCATTTTTAAGCACTGCTCTACTTGTAATTGCTACCATAATGATACCAATAGCCGCACAGCTAAATGCAAATTTTATTGATTATAAAAAGACTGTTGCAAAGCTAAATTTAAAGCCAACTCAGTTTGGACAAAAATTCTCTGACTGGATGGTCTATGTGGGCAGTGAAATGCAAGATAATAATGGCACTACTTATAAAGATATCGTGATGTTTAATCCTTACATTAAAGACTCCCAACGCTTAATCACTGCTAAAAATGCAAAGATCACTAATACAAATCAAAGCATTGAACTCTCTTTATTAGATGGAAAAATGTATGACATAAAAGATGAAATTTATCATCAAAGCAACTTCAAATCTATGAAGATAAGGACTGCCCAAAGTGAAGAGATAAGTGATATAGGAAGTATAAAAGAGTACTGGACGGAGGCAAATAGTAGTGAAAAAAGAAGAAAAGACCTTAGCACATATGTGCTTGTTGCGCTATTTCCACTTGCCAGTACACTTTTTGCCATAAGCTTTGGCATCGTTACTTATAGATATGAAAAGGGTATGGTTTATGTTGGTACGTTTGGCGTTTTATTTGGGTATTTTACGCTCATAATGCTCTTTTCGTCAAAGCCAGCTTTTGCGATTCCGCTAATATTTTTCGTCTTTTTATTGGTAGGAATTTTGCTTTTTAAAGCCAAGATCATGCGAAGATACTAATGAAAATCCAACTAATTTATAGCTACGATGGCTCCAAATTTCAAGGCTCGCAAACTCAGCCGCATGAAAATGGTGTAGAAGATGAGCTTTCGCGTGCTCTAGCTCACGTCGGAATATTTGAAAAAATAGTCTCTAGCTCACGTACAGACAAAAATGTCCATGCGATCAATCAAAGCTCAAGCGTAATTTGTGGCGATCATTTTAAAAATTTAGAGCACTTAAAAGAGCTAATCAACCGCCATGCCCACCCAAATATTCATATAAAACGTATAAATTTAGTTGATGAAAATTTTCAAGCAAGATTTGACGCCGTAGCAAGGTCTTATAGATACATTATAGATCATGGAGAATTTGATGTTTTTGACTCAAACTATAAAGTCTTTTTGCCAAAATTCGATATCAAAAAAGCAAATGAAATTTTATCTAATTTTGTTGGCAAGCATGATTTTAGCTCCTATATGAAAACAGGAAGTGACACAAAAAGCCCAGTACGAGAAATTTTTAAGGCATTTTGTTATGAATACAAAAACCAAACTATCATCGTTTTTAAAGCGAATGGCTTTTTACGCGCTCAAGTACGGCTTATGGTTGCAAATCTACTTAAGGCCTTGAGTATAAAAAATGGTGGTGAGCTCATCAATGCTTCGCTTAATGGACACCTTGCCTTAACTCGTATCCCAGCTCCAGCTGAAGGGCTTTATCTAAATAGAGTTTTTTATAAATTTAATTAGATATTTAGAATATTCAATAGTAAGCTTACTTAAAATATTAAATAGAAAATCTTATAAGTTAAGATTCTTAGCTAGTTTACACACTCTCCTACTTTCTTAACCACCCCCCCTCCTAAAAGCACAAGAAGCTTTAGAAGATAGTTTAAGAAGTATTACTTTACAAGATCTATTAGATGAACTTATTAATTTGTAAACTTAAAAAGTAAGCAGATTAAGTTATAAGATTTAAAAAGTAGGCTGATATATAAAAAATCAATCTATTTTATTTATTAGGAGCACCATGTGCTCCTAACTATTTTTATATACTTTATGTAAGAATTTTTATAAATTTCTAGCTTTTGTTACTCTTTGCTTTTCTCTTTTTTAGCTTTACTCTTTTTCTCTGCTTTATCTTTTAGCTTTTCTTTCTTATCTTTTATCTCTTTTATACTATCATCTTTAGCACTATCTTTTTTCTCTTTTACTTTATCACTCTTTTTACTTGCTTTTTCTTTTATCTCATCTTTTTTAGATTTTATTTTTGATTTTGTGTTATCTATCTTTGTAGTGCCTGATACTGATATATCTGATTTTAAATTTTCAAATGTCTTATCACCTATACCATTTACATTTTTTATGTCTTCTATTGAGTTAAATTTATTCGCTTTTCTATACTCTATTATTGCATCTGCCTTTGAAGATCCTATACCATCTAAACTCATTAACTCTTCTTTTGTGGCGGTGTTTAAATTTATGGCTGCTAGTAATGTAGAAGCTGCTGCTAATAGTGAGAATATAATCTTTTTCATTTTTGTCCTTTTTGGGTAAATTTGGGTTTGGAGTCTATCATATTTGGTGTTTTTAGTCAATACTCGCATAAAAGAGCATAAGCTAAAAGATATTTATAAACATAGAGATAAAAAGTCTGATTATTTAAAAAATAAATAAATGTAAGATTTGATATTTTGTTATAAATTAAGAAATAATATTTTAAAAGATAATTGTTTAGACAAAGAAGATTAAAAATTAACAAAGCCCGCAACGACCTACTTTTCCAACATCCCAGTAAGGGAGAGTATCATCAGCCAGGACGAGCTTAGCTTCTTGGTTCGAGATGGAGCAAGGCGTTTCCTCGTCTGTATAGTCACGGGCAGTGTTAAATAAAAGATATATTAGATAAATCTCTTATTTAACACTACTTGATAAAGTTAAAAGTCATAAACAAAGTTTTGCAAAAACATATCTTATTAAGTTTTTATCCTTAACAAGGAAGTGATGCTTATAAAAAGATAAGCAGACGAGCTATTAGTACTGGTCAGCTAAAGGACTTTCATCCATTACACACCCAGCCTATCAAACACATAGTCTATATGAGCTCTTAAAAGAAGATTCATCTTGGAGTTGGCTTCCTGCTTAGATGCTTTCAGCAGTTATCACATCCCAACATAGCTACCGAGCGGTGCTCTTGGCAGAACAACTCGTACACCAGTGGTTGGTTCGACCCGGTCCTCTCGTACTAGGGTCAACTCTCCTCAATCTTCTTACGCCCACGGCAGATAGGGACCGAACTGTCTCACGACGTTCTGAACCCAGCTCGCGTACCGCTTTAAATGGCGAACAGCCATACCCTTGGGACCTGCTCCAGCCCCAGGATGCGATGAGCCGACATCGAGGTGCCAAACCTCCCCGTCGATGTGAGCTCTTGGGGGAGATCAGCCTGTTATCCCCGGGGTACCTTTTATCCTTTGAGCGATGGCCCTTCCACACAGAACCACCGGATCACTAAGACCGACTTTCGTCTCTGCTTGACGTGTATGTCTCGCAGTTAAGCTGGCTTATGCCTTTATACTCTACGAACGATTTCCAACCGTTCTGAGCCAACCTTTGTAAGCCTCCGTTACATTTTGGGAGGCGACCGCCCCAGTCAAACTACCCACCAGACATTGTCCTACTTGAGGATAACTCAAGCTAGTTAGCTATCAGAATAAAAAAGAGTGGTATCTCAACAATGGCTCACCATAAACTGGCGTCTATGGATCAAAGCCTCCCACCTATCCTGCACATTTTTATCCCAATAGCAGTGTCAAGCTGTAGTAAAGGTCCACGGGGTCTTTCCGTCTTGCCGCGGGTAGGAGGAATTTTCACCTCCACTACAATTTCACTGGATCCCTCTTCGAGACAGCTCCCATCTCGTTACGCCATTCATGCAGGTCGATATTTAATCGACAAGGAATTTCGCTACCTTAGGACCGTTATAGTTACGGCCGCCGTTTACTCGGGCTTCGATCAAACGCTTCGCAGAGCTAACGTCATCAATTAACCTTCGAGCACCGGGCAGGCGTCACACCCTATACATCCTCTTACGAGTTAGCAGAGTGCTGTGTTTTTGGTAAACAGTCGGGAGGGACTCTTTGTTGTAACCTTCAATGCTTACGGAGTAAATCCTTAACAAAGTTAGGCACACCTTATACCGAAGATACGGTGCTATTTTGCAGAGTTCCTTGAAGAGAGTTCTTCCACGCGCCTTAGAATACTCATCCCACCCACCTGTGTCGGTTTACGGTACGGGCAACTATAACTAAACTTAGAAACTTTTCTTGGCTCGACAGTATCGGCAATTCGCTATCCATTCCGAAGAACTTCAAACGCCTGTGGGGTCTCGGCTTAAAAAGATCCGGATTTGCCTGAATCTTAACCTACACCTTTCGACTAGCACTACCATCCGCTAGCTTGCTTAACTCTAAGCGTCCTTCCATCGCACATTATAGTTGGCATTGGAATATTAACCAATTTTCCATCGCATACCCCTTTCGGACTTTGCTTAGGACCCGGCTAACCCTACGATGACGAGCATCGCGTAGGAAACCTTGGGTTTACGGCGTTGGGGATTCTCACCCCAATTATCGCTACTCATGCCTGCATGCTCACTTGTATTCGCTCCAGCACTCCTTACCGGTATACCTTCAACGCAAATACAACGCTCTCCTACCACTTAGTAAAACTAAGTCTAAAGCTTCGGTACTCATTTTAGCCCCGTTATATTTTCCGCGCAGAATCACTAGACCAGTGAGCTATTACGCTTTCTTTAAAGGATGGCTGCTTCTAAGCCAACCTCCTGGTTGTTTAAGTAACTCCACATCGTTTTCCACTTAAATGAGATTTAGGGACCTTAGCTGTTAGTCTGGGTTGTTCCCCTCTCGACGACGGATTTTATCACTCGCCGCCTGACTGCCATGATTACACACTAGGTATTCGGAGTTTGATAGGGTTTGGTACATTGGTGTATGCCCTAGCCCATTCAGTGCTCTACCCCCTAGTGTTACTACATGACGCTATACCTAAATATATTTCGGAGAGAACCAGCTATCACGATGTTTGATTGGCCTTTCACCCCTATCCACAAGTCATCCCATAGCTTTTCAACGCTAGCGGGTTCGGTCCTCCACCGGCTCTTACACCGGTTTCAACCTGCTCATGGATAGATCACATCGTTTCGGGTCTGCAACGTCTGACTAAACGCCCTATTAAGACTCGCTTTCGCTACGGCTCCGGGTTTCCTTAACCTTGCCAGACATCACAACTCGCAGGCTCATTATGCAAAAGGCAGTCCATCACCCTGATAAATCATAGGGCTCTGAATGATTGTAAGCAAATGGTTTCAGGTTCTATTTCACTCTGATCACCTCAGTTCTTTTCACCTTTCCCTCACGGTACTTGTGCACTATCGGTCTAGTAGTAGTATTTAGGGTTGGATAGTGGTCTACCCAGCTTCAGACAGAATATCACGTGTTCCGCCCTACTCAGGATACTGCTAAGTAAAACAAAGCTTTCATATACGGGAGTATCACCCTCTATGCTTAATCTTTCCAAATTATTCTATTAGCTAAGTTTAGTCTATATTGCAGTCCTACAACCCCGTTAGTAAACTAACGGTTTGCCCTCTTACGCGTTCGCTCGCCGCTACTAGCGTAATCTCTTTTGATTTCTTTTCCTGAGGGTACTAAGATGTTTCAATTCCCCTCGTTCGCTCCATATTAGGTAGTTAAGCTCGCGCTTAACTGGGTTGCCCCATTCAGAAATTCCCGGATCAAAGCCCCTTGACGGCTCCCCGAGACTTATCGCAGCCTGGCACGTCTTTCATCGCCTCTACTAGCCAAGGCATCCACCACTTGCTCTTTGTAGCTTACCTTTTCTATATTAGATTATTCTAATTCGCATCACTTCCTTGTTAAAGATAACTTTATGTTACTAAATTTAAATCCCAGCTCTCAAGACGGAAAGCATTGACTACTATTTAGATAAGTTTTAAATCCTAAATAGATTGTGATGTCAAACTTTTGCATTAAATGCAAAGAGAATAGAAATTTAAATCTTTAACAAGTCCTGTAAAATTGTTTTTAAAACTTGCTTGTGACTATTAACAATATTAATTAAAAGAACATTTAGACAAAAGTCTAATTAGAAAGTTTAATTTTTAAGCTCTCTAATTAGACTTAATATAGTTAAACTATTTTATGGTGGAGAATAGCGGGATCGAACCGCTGACCTCCTGCGTGCAAAGCAGGCGCTCTCCCAGCTGAGCTAATTCCCCAATTAAATTCTCTGGTGGGCCTAACAAGACTTGAACTTGTGACCTCACCCTTATCAGGGGTGCACTCTAACCAGCTGAGCTATAGGCCCCTATAGGTCTATCAATCTTTCAAAACTAAACAAGGATGATTGAGAATATCTTTCTTATAGATATCTTGTGAGAGAATATCTATATGTACTCTAGAAAGGAGGTGATCCAACCGCAGGTTCTCCTACGGTTACCTTGTTACGACTTCACCCCAGTCGCTGATTCCACTGTGGACGGTAACTAATTTAGTATTCCGGCTTCGAGTGAAATCAACTCCCATGGTGTGACGGGCGGTGAGTACAAGACCCGGGAACGTATTCACCGTAGCATGGCTGATCTACGATTACTAGCGATTCCGGCTTCATGGAGTCGAGTTGCAGACTCCAATCCGAACTGGGACATATTTTATAGATTTGCTCCATCTCGCGATATTGCTTCTCATTGTATATGCCATTGTAGCACGTGTGTCGCCCCGGACATAAGGGCCATGATGACTTGACGTCGTCCACACCTTCCTCCTCCTTACGAAGGCAGTCTCATTAGAGTGCTCAGCCGAACTGTTAGCAACTAATGACGTGGGTTGCGCTCGTTGCGGGACTTAACCCAACATCTCACGACACGAGCTGACGACAGCCGTGCAGCACCTGTCTTAACATTTCTGCAAGCAGACACTCTTCTATCTCTAGATGATTTGTTAGATATCAAGTCCGGGTAAGGTTCTTCGCGTATCTTCGAATTAAACCACATGCTCCACCGCTTGTGCGGGTCCCCGTCTATTCCTTTGAGTTTTAATCTTGCGACCGTACTCCCCAGGCGGTATACTTAATCCGTTAGGTGCATTACTGCCAAGACTAGCTTAGCAACAACTAGTATACATCGTTTAGGGCGTGGACTACCAGGGTATCTAATCCTGTTTGCTCCCCACGCTTTCACGCATTAGCGTCAGTTGAGTTCCAGCAGATCGCCTTCGCAATGGGTATTCCTGGTGATCTCTACGGATTTTACCCCTACACCACCAATTCCATCTGCCTCTCCCTCACTCTAGATTACCAGTTTCCCAAGCAGTTCTATGGTTAAGCCATAGGATTTCACAAGAGACTTGATAATCCGCCTACGCGTCCTTTACGCCCAGTGATTCCGAGTAACGCTTGCACCCTCCGTATTACCGCGGCTGCTGGCACGGAGTTAGCCGGTGCTTATTCGTTAGGTACCGTCATTGTTCTTCCCTAACAAAAGGAGTTTACGCTCCGAAAAGTGTCATCCTCCACGCGGCGTTGCTGCTTCAGGGTTTCCCCCATTGAGCAATATTCCCTACTGCTGCCTCCCGTAGGAGTCTGGACCGTGTCTCAGTTCCAGTGTGACTGATCATCCTCTCAGACCAGTTATGCGTCATAGCCTTGGTGAGCCATTACCTCACCAACTAGCTGATACAATATAGCCTCATCCTACACCGAAAAACTTTCCCTATCTAACTTATGTAAGACAGGAGTATAGAGTATTAGCAGCCGTTTCCAACTGTTGTCCTCTAGTGTAGGGCAGATTAGCTATACATTACTCACCCGTGCGCCACTAACTCATAAGAGCAAGCTCTTACTTGTCCGTTCGACTTGCATGTATTAGGCACGCCGCCAGCGTTCACTCTGAGCCAGGATCAAACTCTCCATATTAATTACCTAGCAAAATTTATTTGATAGGATTTTATTATGAAGTTTTTAATCAAAAAAACTTTTAGTTTTATTTATTAGTTTGTCTAATCTATTATAATTATAAAATAATAGACTGGCTCAATCGATCACTTGTTTAGATTTCAAAGATTGACTAATAGTTTAACAATTGTAAGTTAAAAGAACAACGATAAAAAGAAAAGGCTTTATTAACCAATGAAGTTAAAGGTGGTTTCTCGTTTCGTGAGCTGGAATTATATACGAGTAATACTTAAAGATAGTTGAAATATTTAGGGAATTTTAGAAAAATTTGTTTGTTACTTTAAAATTTTAAAATATGTATTTTTATTATTAGGTTTAAGGGTTTAGTTTATATATGTGTATCCACTTCTTTTCTCCATATTTATAGAGGCTACATTATTATTTTTATCTATTAAAACTATCTTGCAATCACCTTTTAATAGTCTTGAATAAGGTCTTTTTGCTCCTTTATTGCCAGTAACACTTACCACTCTCATAGGCCTACCTAATTCGTCAAAATCAATGGTTTGCGTTTTGCCTTTTCCGCAACTACCTATAAATTTAACCGACTTTATGCCATATTTTTTCTCAATATTTAAATCTATATTAATTTTATTGCAATAGGACTGAGGAATGCCTCTCCAACCCGCACTTAAGAATTTGTTTGATTTTTGTGTATCGATGGCAACCTCTTCTTTGGAATTTAAGTTACCACTAAATTTATTACCACTACCTCTTTTATCATAAAAAATACTATATTTCCAAGATTTAACCCCAGGCTCATCTACAGAGCACTCTTGCAAACTAGTGTCATTAATAGCTATCCCCCATCTCATTTTAAACCAAAATTTTTCATTTTCTGAATGTACAAATTTATCATCTTGCATGGCAAGGTGCTGGGCGTACCTTATATGCGTTAGCATCTGTGTAGCTGCCTCCCTAGCTCCGTTTATTTCTAGCCTTGGTATGATCATTGCTGCAAGTATGCCTACGGCAATAATCACAAAGATAAGCTCTATAACAGTAAAACCCTTGTTTTTATGCATCTACTTACCTCTTATGTCAAAATTTACAATTACTTTTCCCATTTTTTCTATGCAAAATTTTGATTTTCCATCTAGATCGGCGCTTACTAATAAATTTTTAGACTCATCTCTTACATCTATACCATAAAATTTAAGTCTTAATGCAAGCTTTTTATTATCAGTGTATAAATCCTTAATTTCCGCTTCTTTTAATTTAGCAGCAAGCTCTTTTACAACATCAAATTTATATACAAAATGTTTTGTTGGGTTGTCTAAAAATAGATAGAAAATTTGATTAAATACGATCATCGACCAGTTTATGGCTAGAAAAAGCATCACTAAAGTCGTACAAATTTTATAGCCTTTTCTAAATTTTGGCAATCTTACGCGATACGAATTAAAAAAAACTCTTACCATAAGTGGCGTTGCGATCACGCAAAATGGCAAAAACTGCTCAAGCTCCAGTCTTTGACGCACAGAGACTATCATACAAAAGCAAAATGAGCAAATCACAATAAACCATAAAAGATCTTTTTTCTCTTTTACCCAAATTCTATAAATCGTATAGACAAAAAAGATAAAAATAAATGGCGAGAAAACAGCGGCAAAGATACCAAAAGTATCGATAAAGTGCCCACTTGGCCTACCATTTGTATCAAAACCAAAAAAGTAAAGTGTTAGCAAAAACAAAATAGCACTTAGCCAAGCAAGCGGAGGCCTTCTTTTATAAAGTGAAAATATAAAAAATCCTGCGTAAAATATCAAAAAATCGCCATCTATAAAAAAAGAAAGACAAAAAAATGTTACAAATAAAATTTTATTTTTAACATGAAAAAAGTATATACATAGGAGCGCCAGCATAACGCAAAGCCCAGCATTATTGACGATAAGAGCTGAAGCTAGCGTGCCAGGAAGTAAGATAAAAAGCAATACCGCAATAAGTCTGTCAAACTCTAATTTAATGTAAAATTTGCTTATCTTATACATTAAAACGACACTTATTACATGAAAAGCGATCATCACGGATCTTAGAGCAATATCTGTTTGACCAAAAATTTGAACACTTAAGTTTAAAACATGGCTAAGAAAATTTTGTTTGTTAAAAAAAATTTCAGCTTCACTGTAACTTATGCTAAGAGAATTTGCCGTATAAAGTAAAAATATACAATCAATCAAACATATCAAAAATACGCTAAAAGCGACGTGATGTCCAACAAATTCTCTAAATTTATCTAGCAAAAATTTTCCTTAAATATGTATATCCCAAAAAAACTCAATCCAATCGTGAGCCTCTTTTACCTTAAATTCTGGCAAAAGTAGGGCCTTCTCTTTATAAAAGACGGTCGCTATTTTGATATCTAAATTTGGATAGCGCTTAAGCAGTTCTCTTTTTATCTCGACCATGCTCTCTCCACTGTCGATGATGTCATCGACGAGTAAAATTTTAGTGTATTTGCTAAGATCTGGCACGTTAAAGATGTTAATCGTATCAAGCTTGTTTGTATCTTCATAGTGGATAGAATTTAGGGTAAATAAATTTCTATTGTTAAGCGCAACAGCTAGCGAGTGGCCAAGCGTTAGACCGCCTCTTGCCACAGCTAGTATCACCTCTGGATCAAACTCATCTTTTATCTGTTTTGCCATCTTTTTAGTATCAATAGCAAATTCATCGTAGCTATAAAATATCATCTTTCTTCCTTATCAATGCACTAAAAATACGATAAAACTAATGAGCGCTAGCACTACTACACCTAAATTTATATCGCTAAATTCTCTCTTTATGAGCTTAACTATGACGTATGACATAAAACCAAATGCAAGGCCGTTTGTGATCGAATAAGTAAGTGGTATGAGCACAACTATGAAAAATGTTGCAACCGCAATGGCTGGATCTTTGAAATTTATACTAGCAAGCTCAGCAAACATAAGCACGCCAACCATTACAAGGATCGGATAGATAGCATTGCCAGGGATCGCTTTAAAAAGTGGCAACATAAAGAGTGTAAGTATAAATAAAAGTCCGCAAAATACAGCCGTTAGACCAGTTCTGCCGCCCTCTTCTACGCCGCTAGCACTCTCTACAAACGATGTGGTCGTACTTACGCCTACAAGCGAGCCAGCTGCCGTAGCAATAGCGTCAGCTTCAAGAGTTTTTTCAAGTTTTACGACGCCATCTTTTTTGTTTTCATCAAAAATTCCAGCCCTCGTGCCTACACCAGCTAGTGTGCCTATCGAGTCAAAAAGATCAGTCACAAAAAAGGTGATAACAACTGGCAGCAAGGCTAGACTAAGCGCGCCTTTTATATCAAGCTCTAAAAATATCGGAGAGATAGAAGCCGGAGTTGAGAAAATTTCTGTTGGATGAGGAGCGATACCAAGCACCCAAGCTATCACTGAAGTAGCAAGCACAGCTAGGATAAACGCGCCCTTTATCTTCCACGCCCAAAAGCAAATAACTAAAAATAGTCCCAAAACGCCAAGAAGTACGTTTGGATCTTTGAAATTTCCTATACCAACCAAAACTGCGTCGCTATTTACGATAAAGCCCATTTGTTGAAATGCGACAAAGCTGATAAATGTACCTATGCCAGCACTTATCGCTCTTCGTAGGTCAAGCGGGATGGATCTAATTATCCACATTCTAAAATTTGTAAAAGACAAGACGACAAATATCACGCCGCTTAGAAAAACAACGCCAAGAGCCGTTTGCCAAGGTACTTTCATGCCGATGCAAAGACCAAATGTAAAATAAGCATTAAGTCCCATACCAACGCTCATCGCAACTGGTGTGTTCGCCCAAAGACCATTTAATATCGTAGAAAAGATGGTAATTAGCGCAGTTGCCGTGATTAATGCCTCATAAGGCATACCAGTTTTGCTCATAATGATCGCATTTACCGGCACGATATACATCATCGCCAAAAACGTCGTAAGTCCCGCTCCAAATTCCTGCTTCACACTCGTTTTATTTTGTGCTAAGTCAAAAAATTTCACCCCAAGCTCCTTTTAGTAAATTTTAAGTTCGTTATATAAACTATCACGCTCAACCGGCGTAAAACCAGATGTCTTTATGAGATCGCAAAATGTCTTTAGTGTAACGCCATTTGCGCTATTTGCACCAGCTGCACTTTGTATACTCTCTTTTTCTATCGTGCCATCAAGATCATCAGCGCCAAATTCCTGAGCGATCATCGCTAAATTTAGCGTCGAAGTAGCCCAGTAAGCTTTGATATGTGGAACATTATCAAGCACTAGACGTGAGATCGCCAGAGTCTTTAAAATTTCAGCCGATCCTAGAAATTTCACATCTTTTAAGTAGTTATTTTCTCTTTGATAGACAAGCGGGATAAACGCGTTAAATCCACCAGTTTCATCCTGCAAATCCCTAATCCTTAGCATATGATCGATCCTGTTGTCGCGGCTTTCTATGTGACCAAAAAGCATCGTTGCATTGCTTTGTCTGCCGTGATCGTGCCACATTTTATGGATCTTTAGCCAGTTTTCGCTACTTACTTTGCCTTTGCAAATTTTAGCCCTGACCTCTTCATCAAAAATTTCAGCCCCACCACCTGGCATGCTATCGACGCCGTATTCGAGCATCTTTTCTATAACCTCATCGTAGCTTAAGCCGTAATGCCTTGACAAAAAGTCGATCTCAGCTGCCGTCATCGCCTTTACGTGAAGCTCTGGATGAGCTGCTTTTATCTTTTTAAAAATTTCTAAATACCACTGCCAGCCACTTTTTGCGTTGTGAGCTGATACGATGTGTATCTCTTTTACGCCGTGGCTTACGCTCTCATCAACGATCTTTAAAATTTCTTCGTGGCTCATTAAGTATGGATTTGGATTTTTTCTGTGAGCTGAAAATGCGCAAAATTTACAGATATCAGCACAGATATTTGTTGGATTGATATGGCGATTTACATTAAAAAAGACCTTGTTGCCATGCAGTTTTCTGCGCTTTTTATCGGCAAATTTAGCCAAGGTAAAAAGATCAAGCCCATAAAGCGAAAAAGCCTCTTGCTTGCTTAATCTCTCGCCACTTTCTAGTTTTTGTAATAGATTCATTATTTGTATCGTCCTAAAGCTGAACTTAAGGCTTTATTATAGGCAAATAAAGCTTTGTTTTTGCAAAAATTATGTAACATTTGCCAAGATATTTTTAACAATGGAAACATTAAATGCTGGCCGATAAAAGTACCAAAAATAGCGATAATTATTTAAAAATCAAAGAGAAATTTCTTGATTTTAAGGCAAATTTGCCTAAACATTTTCAAAAAAATCAAGGCAGAAATTTCACAAATTTCTTAGCCAAAGAGTATGATGATTTTATAAAATCTTATTTAAATGAAACTATGCGAGATTTTTTTGATGAGTTTGTGCCGCAAAATGACAACTTTGCTTTTAGTGTTTTAGCTACTGGAAAATACGCCCAAACCTTACTTAGCGCGAATAGTGAGCTTGAAATTTTACTAGTTTATAAAAATTTAAAAGGCTATAACATAAAGAATTTCTTAAAAGAATTTAGCGAAATTTTAAGTAGCTCTGGAATAAATTTTTATATAAAAAGCGCTGAAATAGATGAAATTTTTACAAATTACAAAGACGATCTCAAATTTAAAAGCGAAACATCGCAAGTCCGATATATCTGTGGTTCAAAAAGTCTCTACCGCTTAGTAAAAAGCGAGATCATAAAATTAAAAGAATTTGATAAAAAAGCCTTTTTAAACTACCATTTAAAGGTATTTTTGCCATTTTCTAGCATCAGCTACTTAGCCCAAGAGCCAAATCTAAAAAGTGGCTTTGGCGGGATAGATGAAATTTATCACCTAAACTGCATACTAAACTGCCTAGATAGCGACATTTCAGTTAGATCACAAGCCCTAAAAGTTATGAATGAAAAAGAGATCGCTAGCTTTAACCTAAATGTGGACTTTTTACTAAGCCTACTAACCACCTTAAATTTAACGCAAAATTCTGATACTTTTAGCGCTTCAAGCGTTGAGATCACGACAAATTTCATGCAAACAAAGTCTAAAAAGCTTCAAGATAACGAAAGCGTTATCAGCCAAAAGATGCTAAGCTCAATGAATAATGTTGCTATTTATTCAAGGTTTATCGTCGCTTCTCTTTGCAGGCCATTTTTCAAAAGTGAGCTAAATTTTGATCAGAGAAAATTTGCAAGGCTAAAAAATGGCTTTTATGAGATAAATGGCGTTATTTACGTGCCGCTTCATAAAAAGCCAGCTCTCATTGAAAATCTAATAACCGAGCTTTTAGAACTAAAAGATGTGGATTATAAATTTGATATAAGCGCGATCTTTTACATCAAGCGAGCCATCATCACAAAAAGTGGCTTAGAGCGTGCTATCAGTGAGTTTAAAAAGATATTTTTAAGAAAAAATTCCTACGCGATTTTAAAATCATTGCTCGATGCGCAAATGATACAAATTTTAATAAAGCCAATGGAGCATATCAGCCAGCTAGCTCAGTACGACGGCTATCACGAATTTACGGTCGATGAGCATAGCATTTTAAGTGTAAAATTTCTTGAAAATATAAAAGATAAATTCATAAAAAATCTCTATACCGAGCTTTGCTTGGAGGGCAAGACGATGCTAAAGATCGTGACTTTAATGCACGACGTTGGCAAGGGGCTTGGCAAAGACCACGCAAATATCGGTGCTAATATCTTTAGAGCCTACGCAAACAAGCTAAATTTAAGCCAAAAAGCCGTAAATATCGGCGTCATCTTGATAAAATACCACACGCTAATGAGCAACGTCTCAAACAGAGAAGACATTTATTCCCAACGCGTTATATTTGCTTTTATCTCAAAGCTTGGCGACAAGCAGGTTTTAAAACTACTTTACATCCTTAGCTACTGCGTGATAAATGCGACAAACGAGAGGCTTTATAATGCCTACACAGCAAAGCTTTTAAGGGAACTTTATGAAATTTCTCTTAGTGCATTTAGCGATGAAAATTTACTCGATGAAGCGACAAGGCGAGTAAAAAAAGAGCAGTCTATAAAAAGAAATAGCGAGTTTTTGGTACTTGAACCAAGCTTGCAAGAGAAAATTTTTAAAATCACATCAAATCTTGTCTTTATAAAATATAGTGCAAGTGAGATCATAAATTTAAGCAAGGTTGCAGATAGCTTAGATGCGACAGAAATTTTTATAAATAACTCTAAAAATTTAAGCATTCAGATCTATACAAAAAAAAGCCTAAATTTAAGTGCCCTGCTCTATGAATTTGCTAAATTCGACCTGGCATACATGGAAATTTTTGAGCTATTTGAGAAGAAATTTTATATCAGGCTTGATTTTAACCAAAATGTTAAAAAAGAGGAGCTTGAAAATACTAAAAATTTAGCTCTAAAATCCTTAAATAGCGAGGTTTTAAAAGAGCCTTTGAAACCAAATATTAACAAAGATGAGATAAACTTCGAGCTAAATCACTCAAAAGATTACGCCAAACTTAGCATTAACGCAAAAGATCAGCGCGGACTAATGGCTTATGTGATGAGTGTTTTTGATAGGCTTCATTTTCAAGTCACGAGTGCGAGAATTCAGACGGTTAAAAATAGAACGAGAAATCTCTTTTTGATCGAGAAAAACGAGCGACTTGAGAGTAAAAGCGATGAGATATTAAATTTATTAATAAGCGAGTAAAACATGTGTGGAATCGTAGGATACATCGGAGATAGAGAGAAAAAAGAGGTCATTTTAAGCGGTCTAAAAGAGCTTGAGTATCGCGGATACGACAGCGCTGGCATGGCTGTGATGAGTGATGGCAAGATCGACTTTTTCAAAGCGGTCGGCAAGCTTGAAAATTTAGTCCTAAAGACAAAGGACTTTACATCAGAAGGTTTTGGCGTAGCGATAGGTCACACACGCTGGGCTACGCACGGCAAACCAACCGAGATAAATGCTCACCCACACCTTGGCGAGCACTCATTTGTCGTTCACAACGGCATCATCGAAAACTACAAAGAGCTTAAAGATGAGCTTGAGGCAAAGGGCGTGAAATTTGTGAGCCAAACCGACACCGAAGTGATCGTGCATCTTTTTGAAGAAATTTTAAAAGAGAAAAAAGACCCATTTAAAGCTTATGAGGCGACTATCGCAAAGCTAAGAGGCGCTTATGCGACGCTACTTATCACCAAAACTGCACCTGATAAGATATTTTTCGCAAAAGATGCCGCTCCTATGGCGATAGGCAAAAGTGACAAAAAAGAGTTATATTTTGCTTCATCTGACGCACCACTAATCGGCAACGCAACAGAAGTAGCCTACTTAGATGATAACAACTATGGCTATGTAAGCTTGGACGAAATCGCGGTCTTCAAAGATGGTAAAAAAGCCAATATAACCTTTAACGCACTTCCAAAAGATAAAAGCTATGCCCAAAAAGAGGGCTATACATTTTTTATGGAGAAAGAAATTTACGAGCAAGGTGCAGTCGTATCTGAAACTATCATGGGTAGGGTTAAAAACCACAAAGTCACCCTTGAAAATTTAGACGATGAATATCTAAAAAGTATCGATGATGTCGTGCTTTGTGCGTGCGGTACGAGCTACCATGCAGCACTAACTGCAAGCTATCTTTTTGAAAGACTTGCTAAAGTTAGAACAAAGGTCGAAGTAGCAAGCGAATTTAGATATAGAAAGCCTTATCTAAACAAAAACTCGCTCTTCATCGTTATCTCACAAAGTGGCGAGACAGCCGACACTCTTGAGGCACTTAGGATCGCAAAAGAGGCTGGGCTAAAGACGCTTGCGATTTGCAATGTCGATAACTCATCTATCGTTAGACTAGCTGACAATACTCTTCTAACTCGCGCTGGCATCGAAAAAGGTGTGGCAAGCACAAAGGCCTTTGCAACGCAGATCATCGTGCTTTGGATGCTTGTGCTTCAAATGGCAGCAGCAAAAGAGTCTGTCAGCAAAAAAGAGCTTGATCACGAGATCAAAACGCTTCTTCACATTCCACAAATTTTAAATATCAATAACTCTCTTCAAGAGAAGCTTCACCGCCTAAGCAAGCATTATTTACACGGTCATGGCTTCTTCTTTATCGGCAGAGACATTTTTTATCCGCTTGCGCTTGAAGGTGCTTTAAAACTTAAAGAAATTTCATATCTTCACGCCGAGGGCTATCCTTCAGGCGAGATGAAGCACGGCCCTATCGCACTTGCAGATGAGAAGCTATTTACAATAGCTTTAATGCCTCAAAATTTACTTTACGAAAAAACAAAGAGCAACGTCGAAGAGCTTGCTGCAAGAGATGCATACATCCTAGCGATAAGCCCACTTGAGTTTGAGCTAAGCGATGACTACGTAAAAACAAGCGTTCAAGATCACTATATGAGCGAATTTTTTGAGATGATGCTTGTACTTCAGCTACTTGCACTTGAAATTTCTGTTAGACTTGGCAACAACGTCGATATGCCAAGGAATCTTGCAAAAAGCGTGACTGTCGAATAACTCGTGTGGCTGGCATCTTACTAGCCGCTTAAATTTTTATAAAAGTAGTTTTGCATTATGCTACTAAACATAAATTTTATATTAATATTTTTATAATATTTGCTTATATATAATGCTAAAACCAACTTAAATATTAAGGATAAAAATGAAGTTAAGTTCATCTTTACTAAGCGTGGGTCTTGGAGTTTTACTTTTAAGCGGTTGTGCAACTGGCAATAGCAACGGTGTAACTGGCAGTGCTGCTGGAAGCAATAACAATAATGCTAACACAAAAATAGAAAAATGTAGTAGCACCCTTGGAACACTTGCGTTTTATGAAGACCAAAATTCTGATTGGTATTCATATTTAACACACAACTACAAGCTCACATCAACTATTCCGGTTTTGCGTCTTCTTGCGCAACAAACTGGTTGTTTTGTTATAGTTGAACGTGGCGCTATGATGGATAATATGATGCAAGAGCGTGCACTTGATAGATCAGGCGAACTACGTAGCAGTTCTGGTTTTGGCAAAGGTAAAATGGTAGCAGCTGATTATACTATTCGCCCTGAAATTTTCTTTAGCAACGAAGATACAGGCGGAGCAGGTGCTCTTGTTGAAGCACTTTTTGGTAGTGTAGCAGGTGCTATAGCTGGTGGTTTTTCAACAAAAGAGACACAAACTACATTGGTTCTTATAGAAAATCGTTCAGGTGTTCAATTAGCGGCAGCTATTGGCTCAGCTTCTAGCACTGACTTCTTTGGCATGGGCGGCGGTGCTGGCGCTTCTCTTGGTGCTGGACTTGGCGTATATTCAAGAACACCTGAGGGAAAAACACTTGTAAATGCTTTCCTTGATTCAATGAATCAATTAGTTATTGCTCTAAAAGACTACAAAGCACAAAATGTAAAAGGCGGTCTTGGCAAAGGCGGAAGTCTAAAGGTAGGAGATTAATATGAAATTTTTAGCCATTTTATTTTGTTCATTGACTTTTTTGCTTGCTATGAGTTATGAAAAAAAAGTTGAAGCTAGACTTTGCAATCTTATAAATCAAAGAGAAATGGCTAAATTTTATGGCGACATAAGAAGCATTGATAGCTTTGACAAAAAAATAGAAAGCTACAAATTTCGCAACGGAATAGAAAAATTTGACGAGGATAGTTGCCGTGCAAATGGCTACTATCCTGTTGATCCAAACTATGCGCCATATCCGCCTAACTACCGCCCATACTATCGAAATGAGTACGAAAGATATGATAGATTTCAGCGTGGTTACCGCGGAGGCTACTATAACGATGACGACTATGATGATGGCTTCGATCGTGGTTATAGACGTGGTTATAAGGACGCTAGAAGAGACTATAGGCTAGGTAGATAACTTATCTCTAGCCTTAACTTTAACTGGCTCTTTTCTAACAAAAAAACGACTTCTACAAATAGCAAATCAAAAACAATACATATACCAAATTTTACTGCTATAAATAAGTTCAGTGCATTGATTAAAAATTACAAAACCTGTGGATACGACAACATCCCAACTACCCAAATTTTTCTTTCGACAAAAGAGTAATAGACACCCTTACAAATAAGCTAGAGCAAGACCATAAAAATTTAAAAGAGCTAACAAGCAATATCAGCAGAGACGATCTTTTAAAGGTGCAAATTAGTGCACTTGAAGATGAAATAATAAGTTCATCTCTCATAGGGGGCGAAAGGCTTAAAAGATCAAGCATTCGCTCGTAGATAAAAAAGAGGCTAGATGAAAATTTTGACTGGCTAGCTGATACTCATGCGACTAGACACAGTGTTAATCTAGTCTCGCTAATGTTTGAAGTAAATTTAAACAAAGACTATATGAACCTCGAGCGGCTACATGGCTGGCACAATACCTTGTTTGAATATATCCAAAGCAAAACTTACAAGATAAAACGAGCCAAGTTTAGAGATGATGAGATGAGCGTCGTCTCAGGCTCTCCAGAAAATGTGCAAATCCACTATGAAGCCTTGCCAGTAGAGGTATAGAAGATGAGATGAGAACTTTTAAAATTTTATCAACAAAAGCCTTGAAAACGCATATCTAAAAAGTTTTATTGCACATCTTTAGTTTTTTATCCATCCTTATGATGACGGTAATGGACACATAATAAGGGCTTTGGCGCACTACTTTTTAAGAGAAGATGGTGTTAAGCCATTTTCTATCTCTAGCATTATTTAAGCAAATAGAAAAAATTATTATGAAATTTTAGAGCAGATAACAAAGCTTGGAAATAATTTAAATTTTGATTTCACAGAGTGGATAATG
The DNA here is from genome assembly GCF_002913045.1 of Campylobacter concisus. Lineage (NCBI taxonomy): Bacteria > Pseudomonadati > Campylobacterota > Epsilonproteobacteria > Campylobacterales > Campylobacteraceae > Campylobacter > Campylobacter concisus. The sequence goes on from NZ_PPAF01000035.1 coordinate 548,380, forward strand.
TAGCACACCTACAAGCGGTAAATAGCGCTATAAACAAGCTATAAGCTTACTAAAAATATAAAATTTCTATCGTAATTTAAGAGCCAAAGCCCTTAAATTTTATCTTTACTTAGGATTTTTGCGAGCTGCTCTTTGATCTCATCATCAAATTCACTAACGCTTATGACACCCCTACTTTCGCACATCTTAGCATCATTAACATCGCAGTAGTCACTCAGCGCATTTTTGTATCCGCCCCTTATACAAGCCTCTCTATCTTCTAAAAATCCAGCCCCACCAAGGATGAGCACGCCAAGGTCAAAACCTATCTTAAATTTAGCGCTAGCCGAGCTTTTAACCCAGCTTAAAAATATCTCATCGTATCTTAATCCAAGTGCTCCAACGCCATCTGGCACGACTAAGATATCCACACCATAAAGGCTTTCAGCATAAATTTCTGGATGAAGCCTGACGCCAAATTCATCGACAACCTCAGGCTTTAGTGCGTAAGACTTGATATTAAAATCCTCAAATTTATGTAAAAAATCATAAATTTTGGCAAAGCTTAGTAGATTTAGCTTGTCAAACATCAAAATGCCAACTTTCATGCTAGCTCCTTTAATGAAGTGCCTCATTTAGCTTGATCGCCCTTTTGCTCGCACTTGCAGTGATCTGACCTGTTTGGCTATTTTGTCTAAAATGAAGTCCATTTAGCCCACCAAGCTCGAGCGCTTTGTAAATTTCAGCTTCAAATTTAAACTCTGGATTTAGCTTAGCTAACTTTTCGCGCTCGCTAGCTGGTATATAAACCTTTGTGCCCTCAAGCACCGCTATGCCAGCATCCACGATGCAGTTATCGCCAAGAGGTACGCCTGTGACTGAATTTGCGCCAAGCAAGCAGTGTTTGCCGATGCTTACAGGGTTGCCGTTTGTGCCACTTAGCACGCCAAGTATACTTGCCCCTCCGCCTACGTCACTGCCCTCGCCCACTACAACAGAGCTACTGACTCTGCCTTCGACCATAACGCCACCAGTTGTACCCGCGTTAAAGTTGATGTAGGCAGCACCTGGCATAACGACTGTGCCAGGATACACGGCAGCGCCCATGCGAACCTTGGCTGAGTCTAAAATTCTCGTATTATTCGCTGGAATGATATGGCTTAAAAATCTTGGGAATTTATCGACGCTAACAATCGCTGGGTATTCGCCAAACATCTTTAGAGAAATTTCATTTTCTCTTAGCCATTCAAGCTCAATTGGCGTATTTTGGCTAGTCCATGCAACATTTGGCAACACACCAAAAGCTCCATCAAGCACGATCGTTCTAGGTGCGACCTTTCCAAGCGATATCAAGTAAAGCTTGAGATATATGGCCTCCACGCTAAGTGGTTTTGCATCATCAAACAAAAACACAAGCTTAAATTTATTCTCATTTAGTTCAAGATCATCATCAAATGCCATTTTTACGGCATGTAAATTTTGTACATTTTTATGAGAGCTTATCTCTTTTTCAAAGACGCTAAAGAGCTTGCTAGCTTTTTTCACTACTTTTGGCGTAAGATCAGCTACAAATTCAGAGCCATTAAAGTCAACCTTAACATCACATTTTTGCAAAGCATAGATATAAGCAGCTGCACTTAAAAAGCTCTCTTTGTAATTTACAACAGCGAATGTCGCTTGCAAAATTTTGTCTGTATTTTTTTGTCCGCGATCGATCCTAGCGATACCAAAAGCAAGCGGATCTTTGTAACCATCTTTTTTTCTAAATTCTTCAAAAAATTCCTTAAATTCATTTGCATCTTTAAACTCTTTAGACATCTATTCTCCTTTAAATTTTTCTTAGTCTAGCCAAAAATGGCTAAAAATTTTATGATTTTAAGTCCGTTAAATTTTTAAATATTTTTATATTTTTAATAATGATTAATCTTATCATAAAGCAAATTGCAATAAGATTTTGCAAATTTAAAGAAGGGGGTTAAATGTCAAATTTAGTAACAAAACCTAGATTTGCTCTGGCTGCGTTAATCGGCCTTGTCGCTGGTGTTGTCTCAGCCTTTGTCAAATGGGGGGCAGAATTTCCACTTCCTCCAAGAAGTCCGATGGATATGTTTAACGCTGCTTGCGGACCAGAGAGTGCCATTAGAGCAGCCGATGCGATCGATTGCTCTAGAAATTTCTTAAATCCGCCTTATGTATTTTTAAGAGATTATTTGGGAGTGGCCGATCCAAATGCCGCTATTTACGAGTTTGCAGGGCATGCATTTAACTACGTAATGATGACGCATATATTGTTTTCGATCGTTTTTGCGGTGGCTTATTGTGTTTTGGCTGAGAAATTTCCAAAGATTACAATATGGCAAGGCTTACTAGTTGGCGTTATCGTAAATATCGCTGTTCACGTGATCACATTACCTATTTTGGGGCTTACTCCACCACTTTGGACACTCCCTTGGTACGAGCATGTATCTGAATTTGTCGGTCACATGATATGGTTCTGGTCGATAGAGATCATCCGTCACGACCTAAGAGCTAGGATAACAAAAGAAAAAGATCCAAGTGATTATTGCTGCTGCAACGCATAAATGCAAATTTTTGCTGTTTTGGGCTAAAAACCTAAAACAGCAACTAAATTTATCTCACAATTTAAAAGCAAAATTTATCCGCGATTAGCACTCCTGGCTAAGCTCTAAATTTTCTAAACGAAGTGGCTTTTCACCTTCAAAAATCACCCCTATACCAAAAGGCTCGCAAATATCAAGCGCACCCTCGGCAAATCTCATAAGCCACTGCTTATCGCGTGAATAAAAGGTACATTGTGGCGAGCTAAATGGCAGGTCGCAAACTGGCATGTCAAGCAATTTAAGCTCGTCCTTGCTCAAAAGGCATTTTTGCTTAAGCTCATCTTGTAAAAATGTAAGCGCATCTTTTATGTGTCGGTCGATATTCTGAGCGATACGCTGCACAAGCAAAATCGTCTCATCATCCACATCTGCCCCATCTGTGCTAACAAGGCAAAATGGCACTTGCCCAAAAATTTCACTTTCAAGCTTCATCTCCGCATACCAGATAAAGCCATCATCCGTTACTACTTTTTCAAGCTCGCCAAATTTCAAAGTCATTTTTTATTCTCATTTTTTGTGATTTTGCTACTCTTCTAAAAAAGCGAAATTTAAGCAAATCTGTCGTGACATAAAATAGATATAGCTTGTAAATTTGCCCTTTTAGCATAAAGCAAAAGCTAAATTTACAAGCAGATTTTCAGTTTCTCTCGCTATTTAGAAGCAAAATTTCTCATCAGTGCCATTTTGCTTGCGCATAGCTTTAAAGTTAGCAAGATTGTCTTTGTCTAAAAAGTAATCTTTCTCTTTTTTATTGCGGGCTTCAAGCTTTTCTATGCCTTTTGCAAGGGCTGCTTTTCTATCTTCGTGAGGCGAGCTAAATTCTGGCGAAAACATCGCTTCATAGGCGTTTTTCTTAGTCCATTCAAGTGCTTTATCAGCGATCTCTTGTTGCTTTTTGATATCGCAAAATGCGTAAGGATTGACCACGTCACCAACAAGCTTCATAAACGCCCCTATCGCGGCCACCACATCAGTAAATTTCTCGCCCTCCATGTCTATAACGCCTCTTAGCAAGATCGCGCGATTTTTTGCCGCATAAAACCAAAATATCGCATCATCGCGAAGTCCAAGATCGTATGCGCGAGCTGAAAGGACAAAAAGAGTTATCGGAGAGACCATTTGTGGGGCGTCTTGCACGATCTTTTCAGCCTTTTTAAAGTCCTCTTCTTTGCCACTTTTTAAAAGCTCATCTATCTTGTCATAGACCTTGACGTACTCCACCTTGCCAGCATTTGCTGAGTAGTAAGGTGTGACGTAGATGTCGATACTTCTTACTTTGCCGTCGTTTGCAAAGCCACATACCGCTCCAAAAAGTAGCGCCGTAAGCAGTGATAAAATTTTCATTTTAGCTCCTTGTTAAATTTTTCTTTTTTTACTATCAAATTTATTAAAAAACTCGTATTTTTACATATCCTTATGAATTTAATACGCCTTTATTAGTCGTAAATTTTTTAAATTTATACCGCCTAAAAATACTCCTCTTTCAGGCTCAACCCACTCTACGACTATATTGTCTAGATCATCATTTGGCTCGCAATACATTTTTGAGCAATCATACTTTGCTACAAACTTATCACCAATGTTAAAATCCATCTGCGTAGAATTACTTGGTATGTGCAAAGTATATATTATTCGGTATTTTTCGCCCTTTTTTGTCTTTGCTGATGTCATCTTAATAAGAATGTCTTCATCATTATTAAAATTTGATCTATAGATACCATCTTTACCAAGACCTGCTGCTTCAAATTTCATCTCTTTGCTATAAAATGGATATAGTGCCGAGCAACCAGATAAAAGCAAAATCATAAAAAATAGTCCAACTGCTTTCATTTTATAACCATCCTTTTAGAAACTTTTAGTTTTTAAAACTATGAATAGGTGCTGGAATTTGTCCGCCACGGGCGATGAAGTCGGCACTAGAGGCTTTGTTTATCTTCATCACAGGTGCTCTTCCTAAAAGGCCTCCAAACTCGATCATATCGCCCTCACGTCCAAGAGGTATGATACGAACGGCCGTTGTTTTTTGATTTATAACGCCGATAGCCGCCTCATCAGCGATCATCGCAGCTATGCTCTCGCTTGGTGTGTCAGCAGGTATAGCGATCATATCAAGTCCCACAGAGCATATCGCCGTCATCGCTTCAAGCTTTTCTAAATTTAGCGATCCCGCGCGTACCGCAGCTATCATACCCTCATCTTCTGAGACCGGGATAAATGCACCGCTTAAGCCGCCAACTTGATTACACGCCATGACGCCACCTTTTTTGACCGCATCATTTAGCAGAGCAAGTGCCGCAGTCGTGCCGTGTGTACCAACAGCCTCAAGCCCCATCTCCTCAAGCACGCGAGCTACCGAGTCTCCAACGGCTGGTGTTGGAGCAAGAGAGAGATCTACGATACCAAATTTAACCCCAAGGCGCTCGCTCGCCATCTGGCCCACGAGCTGGCCGATACGCGTGATCTTAAACGCCGTCTTTTTCACTGTCTCAGCCACTACGTCAAAACTCTCGCCACGCACCTTTTCAAGGGCTCTTTTTACTACGCCTGGACCAGAAACGCCCACATTTATCACCACATCAGCCTCACCCACGCCATGAAATGCACCAGCCATAAAAGGATTATCTTCGACTGCGTTTGCAAAAACGACAAGCTTAGCGCAGCCCATCTCTGAAGCTGCCGCCGTCTCTTTTATGATGCGTCCCATGTCACGCACAGCGCTCATATTTATGCCACTTTTTGTTGAGCCGACATTGACACTTGCACATACTTTTGAAGTCTGAGAAAGTGCTTGCGGGATAGAATTTATCAAAATTTCATCGCCCTTTTGATATCCCTTTTGAACTAAAGCTGAAAAACCACCTATAAAATCAATACCAACCTCAATAGCCGCTCTATCAAGCGTCTTTGCGATCATCACGTAGTCTTTTGCGTCCGTTGCGGCGCCGATTATCGAGATAGGCGTCACGCTCACTCTTTTATTGACGATTGGTATGCCTAGCTCAGCAGAAATTTCGTTGCCTACTTTGACTAGGTCTTTGGCTTTAGTGGTGATTTTTGCGTAAATTTTGTCGCAAGCTTTGTTGATGTCAGGATCGATGCAGTCAAGCAAACTAATGCCCATCGTGATCGTTCTGATGTCAAAATTTTGCTCTTCGATCATCGAGATCGTTTCGGTTACGTTTTTGATGTCCATTGTTTTTCCTTAGATTGTATGCATCGCATCAAAGATAGCGGAACTTTGGATATTTATCTTTACTTTTAGGCTCTCTCCAAGTTTATTAAGCTCTTCTCTTAGGACCGTAAAATCCTTATTTTCATTACTTGAAACCACCGCCATCATCGTAAAAAACTCATCTAAAATAGTCTGTGAGATATCATCTATATTTAGCCCTAGCTCACTAAGCTTTGCTGAGACGCCAGCAACGATGCCGACTCTATCTTTTCCGACTACAGTTACGATCGCTTTCATGTTTTCTCCTATTAAATTTTAAATGATTGCATTTTGACCCCAAAATTTAAGCCAAGCATCAAGCAAAGCTAAATTTTGGTAGCCAAATTCAAACTGGCAAATTTTAAAATTTGCTCTAAATTTTATCTTTTGTAAATTTACTTCGAGCAAGCACTCTTGCCGTCATTTACTGGCTGGATCGCTGAGTTATCAGCTCCGCCATCACTATTTATATTTTCTATCACTTCCCAAAGTCTAGCAGCCGCGCTCTCGTAACGTTTTGCAGTGACTGAGTTTGGCTCGTAAAAGCTAACTGGCTTGCCATTATCGCCGCCCACACGAACAGCTGGCTCGATAGGAATTTCAGCTAAAATTTGCGTATTGTAAGCTTTTGCTATCTCTTCAGTCGTGCCTTTACCAAAGATATCATACTCTTTGCCGTTATCTGGGCAGATAAAGCCACTCATGTTCTCTATGACACCAGCGATTGGGATGTGAAGCTTCTCAAACATATCAAGCGCACGTTTGCTATCATCAAGTGCTACTACTTGAGGCGTTGTGACGCAGACACCTGCCGTTACTGGCACGCTTTGAGCTAGAGTTAGCTGCGCGTCGCCCGTTCCTGGAGGCATGTCGAGAAATAATACATCAAGTTCGCTCCAAAGCACGTCTCTTAGCAGCTGCTCGATCGCTTTCATGATCATCGAACCACGCCAGATAAGGCTCATGCCCTCTTCCATCAAAACGCCCATACTCATCATCTCCACACCGTGGCTAAGTATCGGTTTTAGTTTGTTGCCAACGACTTGTGGCTGAGTATTTACTTCGCCAAGCATTCTTGGGATATTTGGTCCGTAGATGTCAGCGTCTAAAATTCCCACTTTTTTGCCTAGTTTTGCCATTGAGATGGCTAAATTTAGCGTTGTGGTTGATTTGCCAACGCCGCCTTTGCCTGAGCTTACCATTACGAAATTTTTAACTTGCGGCGCGATATTTTTGCCACTTTGAGTGTTACTTTTCTCCTCAGGTATCTTTGGCTGGATCAAATTTAACACATATTCATTTGAGCCCATGACACGTTTGATGTCCGTTTTTAGCTCATTTGCCACTTCTGGGCTTGAGCTAACGATCTCGACTTCGATTAAAATTTTATCGTCGATTTCTACGTTTTTTACAAAGCCAAAGCTAACTATATCCTTCTCAAATCCCGGATATATGACGCCTTTTAGTCTATTTAAGACCTCTTCTTTATTTAACATTTTTCTCCTTTTTCTAGATCTTTTGAAATTTTATATGCACAAAATTTTGGTCCGCACATCGAACAAAAATGAGCACTCTTAAACGCATCTTCTGGCAAGCTCTCATCATGCAGTTCTCTTGCTTTTTTTGGATCAAAGCTTAGCTCAAACTGCTTGTTCCAATCAAATGCGTATCTAGCGTCGCTCATCTCGTGATCTTTTTCGATCGCTCCCACCTTGCCAAGTGCGACGTCAGCGGCATGAGCTGCTATCTTATGAGCTACGATTCCCTCTCTTACGTCATTTTCATTCGGCAAACCAAGGTGTTCTTTTTGCGTCACATAGCAAAGCATGCTAGCGCCATGATATGCCGCCATCGTGCCACCAATCGCTGAAGTGATATGATCGTATCCTGCACCAATATCAGTAACAAGCGGCCCAAGCACGTAAAATGGGGCGTCATGACAAAGCTCTTGTTCGATTTTCATATTATACTCAATTTGATTTAATGGCACATGACCAGGGCCCTCGATCATCACTTGCACATCCTTCTGCCACGCACGAAGTGTTAGCTCTCCAAGCACTTTTAGCTCGCTAAGCTGTGCCTCATCTGTCGCGTCATAAAGGCAGCCTGGGCGCAGTCCGTCGCCAAGCGAGAGCGAGACGTCGTATTTAGCGCAAATTTCTAAAATTTGATCAAAAATTTCGTAAAATGGGTTTTGCCTATTTAGCTTTGACATGTAGCTAGCGCTCAAACTGCCACCGCGGCTAACTATGCCCATTTTACGCTTTTTAACAAGCGGCAAAAACTCACGTAAAAAGCCAGCATGTATCGTAAAGTAACTAACCCCTTGCTTTGCTTGCTTCTCAAGCACGCTTAAAATTAGCTCATTTGTGATATTTGTAACCTCTTTTGCCTCTTTTAAAATTTCATACATCGGCACAGTTCCAACTGGCACGCTTGAATGCTCTATGATCGCACTTCTAATAGCATCCAAATCGCCATCCGTGCTTAGATCCATAACCGTATCAGCGCCAAATTCTAAGCAAATTTCAAGCTTTCTAAGCTCCGCGCAAATGTCACTACTTAGGCTTGAGTTGCCGATATTAGCATTGACCTTTGTCTTTAGCTTTCTGCCTATGCCCATTGGTTTTAAATTTATGTGATTTACATTTGCTGGGATGATGATCCTGCCGTTTGCTACCTCATCCATAAGCAAATTTTCGCCTATCCCCTCGACCTTTGCCACATAGTTCATCTCCTTTGTGAGCTCACCACACCTAGCATAATACATCTGCGTCTTTTCTCTCATGAGTAGCCTTTTTAAATTTATAAAAAAACTAATTTTAGTCCTTTTTATATTTGAACTAACTAAATAAATCTAAATTTCTACTCTTTTTTAAAAAGATTTTTTCAAGTTTTAGAATGTATAATTCCGTAACAATCTTCAAAGGAGCTACCTTGCTTGATATCTCACTTATAATGCTAGGAGCAGGAAATTCCAGCCGTTTTGAGCTACCTGTAAAGAAGCAATGGCTTCGTATAGGCAGTGACCCACTTTGGCTATTTGCCACTAAAAATTTGAGTAACTTTTACACATTTAAAGAGATAATAGTCGTTAGTAAAGAGTGCAAATACATGTCTAAATTTGCTCCAAATTATAAATTTGTTGATGGCGGCGAGACAAGGCAAGATAGCCTAAAAAACGCGCTCGAGCTAGTTAGTAGCGAATTTGTCCTAGTTAGCGACATCGCGCGCCCTTGCATTTCAAGCGAGCTTTTTCACAAAATTATAGAGGCAGCGAGTCAGGCTGATTGTGTGGTTCCAGCGCTAAAGATCGCAGACACTGCTTATCTTGGCGAAAATGTGGTTGATAGAGATAAAGTAAAACTTATCCAAACACCACAACTCTCTCGCACAGCACTTCTTAAAAAAGCTCTCAGTAGCGGTGAAATTTATACAGACGATAGCTCAGCTATGAGAGCCATTGGCGCAAGCGTATGGCAAATTTTAGGCGATGAAATGGCAAGAAAGATCACTTACAAAGAAGATCTTGCCAAAATTCCTGCTTTAAAAGAGCCAGAAAATGAAGTCTTTGTGGGAAATGGCTTTGATGTGCATGAGTTTGAAAAAGGTCGTCCTTTGATTCTTTGTGGCGAGAAGATCGACTATGAGTTTGGGCTAAAAGCTCACAGCGATGGCGACGTGGCGCTTCATGCGCTAACTGACGCTATCTTGGGAGCTGCTGGGCTTGGCGATATAGGTGAGCTTTTTCCTGATACGGATGCTAAATTTAAAGATATTAGCTCCATTTACTTGCTTGAGGAAGCTTACAAAAGGGTGCAAAGTGTGGGCTTTGTGCTAACAAACGCTGATATCACGATAATGGCACAAAAACCAAAAATTTCAAAACTAAAGTCAAAAATGGAGGCAAACATAGCAAAAGCTCTAAAATTAAGCCAGAGCCGCATAAATGTAAAAGCGACGACTACTGAAGGGCTTGGCTTTGTTGGCAGATGCGAAGGGATCGCCGTAATGGCAAGTGCAAGCCTTAAATTTTACAACTGGAAGCAAATATGAAAATTTTAATAGTAGAAAATGAAATTTACCTAGCTGGCTCGATGGCTAGTAAACTAGCTGACTTTGGCTACGATTGCGAGATCGCTAAAAGCGTAAAAGAAGCATTGAAGTTTGAAAATTTTGATGTAGTGTTACTTTCTACCACACTTCCAGGGCAGGATTTTTACCCTGTTATCGAAAAATTTAAAAGCTCTATCATCATTTTATTAATCGCTTATATCAATAGCGACACTGTGCTAAAACCGATTCAGGCAGGTGCGGTTGATTACATCCAAAAGCCATTTATGATAGAAGAGCTAGTTAGAAAGATAAAGCATTTTGAGGAATTTAGAAATTTCAAAAACGAGATCAAAAACTATGAAAGCTACGTAAATTACGCTTTAAAAGAGTACGAAATTTCTAGCTTTGAAGCAAAAAAGATAAAATTTCCACTGCTTTTAAAATCAAGCAAAAGCGGATACAGCGATAAATTTATATTTAGCTACGTAAAAGCTTGCAAATTACCATTTTTATTTTTAGGCAAAGCCTGTTTCTCTGAGCTTGAAAAGGCACTAGCCAAAAATGGTGACGAGCTAATCTATATGACAAATTTAGAGGAGCTAAAACAAGAAGAAAAAGAGAGAATTTTAGAAATTTGCAAAAAGAAAAAGGTCGCGATATCAACTAGTGATTTTGCACAAAAAGCACCATTTGACGAGCTTGAACTTTCAGGACGCGATAAAAATTTCAATATCGATGAGATCGTTACGATCGATGAATACATAAAATACATAATCGTTAATTATCAAGATAAATTCCCTGATACAGAACTTAGCAAAAAGCTTGGAATTTCTAGAAAATCACTTTGGGAAAAGAGAAAGAAATATGACGTCAGCAAGAAAAAATAGTGAAATTTCAATCAATACCGAAGTTTTTGGTGCTTTGGAGCTAATAAAAAATAAAATTCTCTCAGATTACGACTCGCTTATGGATGATGAACAGATAAAAGAGGTGAGCAAAAAAGGCTATTTTAATGGCGAGCCGATGCCGTATTCTTTTGGATTTGCTCCATTTGGCGAGCTAAATCAAAATATTGCTAGCAAGCTTACTCCTGGGCAAAGGGTAAATCTAAGTCTTGATGATAAGATCGTTGGACACATCAATGTTGCTAAGGTCTTTAAATTTGACGAGAGCATGAGGGCTAAAAATATATTTTTAGCAAATGAAGCCAGCAATGATAAAGAGCTAAATTTAGGCAAATACGGCATTAGTGGCGAATTTGAGCTTTATGATGAAAGTATGCAAATAAGCAAAAATGCACTAAATGATCTAATTAAAGAAGATGGTGCTAAAAAGATAACGGCGGTCTTTTTAACGGCTGATCCATTCAATAGAGCTCACGAGCGCCTTGTTAGAATGACTATTGACAAGGCTGATTTAGTAATCATTTTTTTAATACGAACACGCGAAGAAAAACACGTTGATTACGAGATTAGAAAGCAAGTGCTGGATTATTTTATACAAAATTATTTGCCGACAAAAAAGGTCTTTGTATTTGCTTTAAAAAACACAACCCTTTTTAGCTCACATGCAAATCCTACACTTGAGTGCATCGCTGCTTCAAGATTTGGGGCAAATAAGCTAGTAATCGGGCAAAACCACTCAGGGATTGGAATGTTTTTTGATCACAATGAAGCTCATACGATTCTTGATATTTATAAAAACGACCTAAATTTAGAGATAATCGTGCTGCCAGAGCTAGTTTATTGCAATAAATGCAAGACACTAGTTAGCACCAAAAGTTGCCCGCACGGACAACATCATCAGATCAAATATCATCCAGATGTTATCAAGGAGCTGCTATTTAACGGCATTATGCCACCAGCCATTCTTGTGAGGCCAGAAATTTCTGCACTAGTTTTAAGCAAACTCTTTATAAATCGCTTCAAAGACGTGCAAAAGCTTTGCGATGACCTTTTTGTAAATTCAGGACTACTTGAAAACAAAACTGACCGCGACTTTTACGAAGAGCTTATGAAGCTTTATCAAACGTCATCACTTACTTAAGGAAATTTATGCAAAAACTATTTTTAACTTTTTTTGGATTTGGACTTTTGCCAAAAGCGCCTGGTACTTGGGGCTCTATAGCTGGTGCTGTGGTAGCTTATTTTGTGCTTTATTTTTTATCATCAACCACGCTTTTTCTAGCTAGCATTTTGCTATTTTTGGTAAGCATCAGCGTTATTGATGATTTTGAAAAAAAGGTAAATTCGCACGACGAGAGCTTTATCGTGATCGACGAAGTTGCTGGCGTTTGGCTTGCTATTTCCATTAGCGGAGCTACGATTTCTCAGCTCATACTCTCGCTTGTACTTTTTAGAGTACTTGATATTAAAAAGCCTTCGATAATAGGCAGGATCGACCGCAATGTAAAAGGTGGCCTTGGCGTAATGGGCGATGATATGGTGGCTGGTTTTTTTGCTGGAATAATTAGCGCAATAATATACGGGGCTGCTATAAAATTTGGCATAACCTTGCCGTAAAAAGATAGATTTTTTTGGCAAAGTTATATAGGCTTAAATATCTTTTATATAAATTTTAAGCAAGTCCTAGCTCATTTAAAACAGAACTTAGATTAACCGAGCTACTACTCTTACTATTAAGATTTTTTTGCTTCTCTAGCAGAGCTTGATTAGCAAGTGCTACATTTAGCTCTTTGCGATAATCACTTAAAATTTTATCCATTATCTTAAGCAACTCATTTTTTTGATCCTGTGTTTTTGCGAGATCATCTATGCCTAGAAGTTCAGTTAACTCCTTTTTCTTTTGGGCTATTTTTTCTTCTATCTTGTTAGAATTTAGCTCACTTATAAAACCAACTGCGCCGATTTCAGTAAGTCTTTTTTTAAACTGTTCAATCTTATCTGAAATTTTTGCATCGCTTGCGATTTTATCCATAGCAAGGTTTAAAATTTCATCAAAACTATTTTTTTTATCTTTAGTTTTGCTTGAGCCTGATTGCAATAAATAATCGATTATGTCGTTATTTTGTACCTTCATATATCTCCTTTTACTGTATTGAGATATATTTCATAAGCAAGATTTATTCCTAAAAGTTAGTCTCTTTAGCTGTCTTTGCTTTTTGTAAGATAAAACTAGCAAACTCATCACTAAAATTTGGGCACCAAACAACCTTGTAGAAGCTAAAATTTAGCTCTTTTGCGATCTTTGCATACTCAATAACTAGCTCAAAAATGGTCTCAGAGTTATCTATACAAAAAGAGAGCGGATAGATAAGAGCCTTTTTACTCTTGCACTTTGCCAAAATTTCATTTAGTGATGGCTCTAGCCATTTTACAGGGCCAAGACGCGACTGGTAGGCTAAATTTATCTCTTTGAAGTTTAGTCCACTATCTTTTATCATTTTGCTTAGAATTTGCACATGCTCATTTATATGTTTTTCGTAGACATCGCCCTTATCGATAATTTTTTGAGGCAACGAATGAGCCGAAAAGATAAGCCCCATATCGCTTACATCTATATTATTTATGGCTTCATTTATGTGCGAGATTATGATTTTATTATAAATTTCATCATCATAAAATGGCCCACAAAGCAAAATTTTAGCCTTTATCTCTAGCTCATCTTTTGCTTTTTTAAAATCATCTAAACTCGAAGTTATTGTGGTTTGTGAATGATGAGGATAAAGTGGCAAAAGCACTATCTCATCAAAATTTTCGTATTTTTTAAGCACATCTTTTACAAATGGTGAAGTATAGTTCATCGCAAAATCAACTGCATCAAACTCACTTTGTAAGCTTGAAATTCTATCGCAAAGCTTAGCTGTAAGCTCGCAAATAGGCGATTTGCCACCTATTTGTTTGTAGTTATGCTTAGCCGTTTTTAGTCTACCTTTTGTGATCATAAAAGCTACAAATTTTCTTAAAAATTTATTCTTTATACCCAAAATATAAGGGTCATTAAACATATTTTTTAAAAAAATTTCTACATCAGCAAGGCTATTTGCCCCACCCATATTCAAAAGCAAAAGTGCCTTTTTCATCAAAACAACTCCTTAATTTTTATCGCATCATCGATGCTTGAAAGCTCGCCACTTTCGCCACTTTGACAAAGATCATAAAAGGCATCATATTGGGCTTTTATTTCATTGTTTAAAGGATCGGTTTTTAAATTCATCTGACCATTTTCATTTACTCTGTGAAGTTTGTAATCAATAAGATCGCCAAAATAAACACCTTCTTTGGCATTTACTTCTATTTTAAAACGCTCTAAAGAGCCACAAAAAGAATCAGTAATACTCACCAAAATTTGATTTTTCATTTTAATGTTTATTCCAACATTGTCGCATATTTTGGTATTTGTTTTATTTGCCTGAGTATAAAAGAAATTGCAGACTTCACTATCTACTAAATTTTTCGCAAGGTCTATATCGCAAAGCGAAAGCTCGTTTATAATATTTCCCTCACAAAGTGGTTTAAAATGCGCAATTGAAATGCTATAAATTTCTTCTTCTTTTAAAAGTGCTTTTTTTAATGAAACGATGGTCGGATTAAAGCGCTCATCAACGCCGGTGCAAACTCTTACTTTGTTTACCACTGAAGCATATTTTATCTCTTTTAGCTCGCTTACACTTTTAAATATTGGCCTTGAAATCAAGATATTTTGGCAATATTTTGCACACTGACAAAAAGCCTCTACGATCTCATGTTGAGGCAAACAAAGTACGACAGCTTGTGGCTGGGCTACTTCTATAAATTTCTTAAACTCATCAAAAAACGGAGCTCTGCAAGCATCATCTCTATTTTCTTTATCAAAAACTCCACAAACTTCAAATTTGTCAGAACGCCTCAGCTCCATATAGTGCCGCTTGCCAACCAGATTGTATCCAACAATGCCAATTTTGAGTTTCACTAAAGACCTTTTAGTTATAAATTTTTAGGCTATTTTAATTGCAAATCGCTTTTAAACAAATAAATTTATAAAATATATTAAGCAAAAATTAATTTTGTATTTTTTTATAAATTTACAAACGATTTTTAGCTAAAATCGAGCAAAATTTAAAACTAACGAGGATAAAAATGCAAAATTTAGATATAAGAAAGGCATATCTTGATTTTTTTAAATCAAAAGGTCACGAAGTAGTAGCTTCAGCGCCACTCGTGCCAAACGATGCAACACTACTTTTTACAAACGCCGGTATGGTGCCATTTAAGAGCATTTTCACAGGCGAAGTGCCACGCCCAACACCACCTATCCGCACTAGCTGTCAGACCTGCATAAGAGCTGGCGGAAAGCACAACGACCTAGATAATGTCGGCTATACAGCGCGCCACCACACATTTTTTGAAATGCTAGGAAATTTTAGCTTTGGCGAATACTTCAAAAAAGAGGCAATCTCTTATGCTTGGGAATTTGTCACAGAGGTGTTAAAACTACCAAAAGATAAGCTTTATGTGACCGTTCATGAAAGCGACGATGAAGCATTTGAAATTTGGAGCGCTCACATCGCAAAAGAGAGAATTTACCGCTTTGGCGATCATGATAACTTCTGGCAGATGGGCGATACTGGACCATGCGGCCCTTGTAGCGAAATTTTTTACGATCAAGGTGCTGAACACTTTAACACGCCTGAAGACTACATGGGTGGCGATGGCGATAGATTTTTAGAGATCTGGAACCTTGTTTTCATGCAGTATGAAAGAAGCGCCGATGGCAAACTAAGCCCACTACCAAAGCCAAGTATTGATACTGGCATGGGACTTGAGCGCGTTACTGCTATCTTGCAAGGTAAATTTAGCAACTACGACAGCACACTTTTTATGCCACTAATTAGCGAAGTGGCAAAGCTTTGTGGTAAGCCATACGTCTATGAAAGTGGCGCTAGCTACCGCGTCATAAGCGATCACATCCGCTCAGTCACATTTTTGCTAGCTCAAGGTACGACATTTGATAAAGAAGGCCGTGGCTACGTGCTTCGTCGCATCTTACGCCGTGCGATCCGCCATGGATACTTGCTAGGCATAAAAGAGCCATTTATGTATAAGCTTGTCGATAAAGTTTGCGAGCTTATGGGCGAGCACTACACCTATTTAAATGAGAAAAAAGCGGCTGTAAAAGAGCAGATCAAGCTTGAAGAAGAGAGATTTTTGGCGACAATCGCTAGTGGTTTAGAGCTATTTGAGAGCGAGCTTAAAAATACAAAAGAAATTTTTAGCGGAGAGGCTGCGTTTAAGCTTTATGACACATTTGGCTTCCCACTTGACCTAACAGCTGATATGCTTAGAGAAAAAGGCTTAAAAGTCGATGAGACAAGGTTTGATGAGCTTATGAGCGAGCAAAAAGCACGTGCAAAAGCTGCTTGGAAAGGCAGTGGCGATAAGAGTGCGAAGGGCGATTTTAAAGAGCTACTTGAAAAATTTGGCGAGAATAAATTTATAGGCTACGAAGAGCTTAAGAGCAAAAGTAAAATTCTAGCCCTGCTTGATGAAGAATTTAAAAATGTAGATAGCTTAGATGCTGGCAAAGAGGGCTGGGTGATGTTTGATGTCACTCCATTTTACGCTCAAAGTGGCGGTCAGTGCGGCGATAGCGGTAAGATAGTAGGCAAAGCAAATGTGCTTGATACGCAAAAATTTCATGGACTAAATTTATCTTTAGTAAAAGCTAGCGCGGCGCTAAAAGTTGGCGATGAGGTAGAGCTTGAAGTTGGTAGCGACAGAACCCAGATCGCACGTCACCACAGCGCCACACACTTGCTTCATGCAGCCCTTAGAAACGTGCTTGGCACGCATATCGCTCAAGCTGGCTCAAGCGTAGAAGCAGATAGGCTAAGGTTTGACTTCTCACATCCAAAGGCACTTACTAGCGAAGAAATTTCAAAGATAGAAAACCTTGTAAATGAGTGGATCTTAGACGGTGCAAATGCAAAAACACAGGTTATGGAGCTTGAAGAGGCCAAAAAAAGCGGAGCGATCGCGCTATTTAACGAAAAATATGCCGACAAAGTAAGAGTTGTGAGCTTTGGCGACGTCAGCAAAGAGCTTTGCGGCGGCACACACGTAAAAAATATAGATGAGATCGGATTGTTTTTCATCACAAAAGAGAGTGGCGTAAGTGCTGGCGTTAGGCGTATCGAGGCTGTTTGCTCAAGAGCTGCGCTAAATTTAGCAAAGTCATTTAGAGCTGAGATTGATGAGTTAAAAGATGAGTTAAAGAGCACCGAGCCACTAAATGCGGTCAAAAAGCTAAAAAATGAACTAAGAGTTTTAAAAGACAAACTAAAAAATGCTAAAAATTCTCATGAGCTAGTCTATTTAGATATAAATAAAACCAAACTTTGCGTCACAAGCATAGATGGTGGAGATATAAAAACTTTGATAGATGAGTTTAAAAATGAGCATAAAAGTGCTGCTATTTTGCTAATCCAAGCTGATGAGAGTGGCAAAATTTCTCTTGCAGCTGGCGTTAAAAATGCTCCTTTAAAGGCAGGTGCTTGGGTAAAATTTGCAGCGCAAATCCTAGGTGGCAATGGCGGTGGCAAAGATGACTTTGCGACAGCCGGTGGCAAAGATGCATCAATGATAGAAGATGCTATAAAAGACTCACTTGAGTATGCAAGGCAAGCCCTAGAAAAATGAGTCATTACGATATAGCTTTTATAAAATTTGACCAAGTTGTACTATTTTTGCATGTATGCTTTGTA
The DNA here is from genome assembly GCF_002913045.1 of Campylobacter concisus. Lineage (NCBI taxonomy): Bacteria > Pseudomonadati > Campylobacterota > Epsilonproteobacteria > Campylobacterales > Campylobacteraceae > Campylobacter > Campylobacter concisus. The sequence goes on from NZ_PPAF01000035.1 coordinate 565,949, forward strand.
GCTCTTTTTGTGGGGCTGCAAGCCGGTCTTGTGCTTGTTGGAAGTTACTTTATAAAAAATAAATTTGAAGACAAGGAACGCTACCACATCTTACTTCACATTATAAGACGCTTTGGCATTGCGATTTTCATACTAATCCTTTGCGTGATAGCGACAAGCATAGTTATAATTTTTGGATTTTATGATGCAAATTTGACAAATCCTATGGCAAGTGCAATGGTGGCAACAAAATGCGCAATAGAACTATTTTTGTTATTAAATTTAAGCTATATATTTTATAGATATAAAAAGGCCTTAAAAGCACTAAGATCGCATGAAATGATCGAGCTAAACGAAAGTTTGATCGTTATAATTTATTACTTCACACCGCTAAATTTATTAGCTTCTTTAGCAGCTATTTATCTTGGTATAAGCTATAAGGTATTTTTATGATAACACTCGCTTCAAGCTCGCCAACAAGGGCAAATTTGTTAAAAGATGCTGGCATAAATTTCACTCAAATTTCTTTCCAGTTTGACGAGAGCAAGATAGAAAAAAATGTAAAGCCTGAAATTTATGTCCAAAATGTCGTAAAAGCTAAAAAAGAGCAATTTTTAAAAGAAAATATAGGTCTTAAAAATTTACTCTTTGCAGATAGCTGTGTGGCGTGTGGAGATAAAATTTTAGGTAAAGCAAAGGACGAAAAAGAAGCGATTGCCATGCTAAATTTACAAAGCGGTAACGAATGCAGCGTCTATACGGCGATGATATTTTTAGGCGAATTTGAGCTTATAAACGTAAGTAGGACTACGTATAAATTTAAAAAATTTGACGAGCATGACCTTAATGAATACATAAAAAATAATGAGTGGCAAGGCAAGGCTGGAGCCATGACGATAGAAAATTTTAATAAAAAATATATCATCTCCCAACACGGCGAAACCAGCACCGCTATGGGGCTAAATTTAAAAATATTAAAGGCATTTTTATGAAATATATCCTGGCATTTATCTTTATAGTTGCCATTTCACTTGGCGGAGCATTTTTATATTTTTATTCGCAAGTTAGATTTGATGCTTACGCTATTATTGATTATAAACCAAAGCTTACAACGCAAATTTTTGATAGAAATAACGAACTCATCGCAAATATCTTTGAAGAAAATAGAATTTACGTAAAATATAACGACATCCCGCCGCGTGTCATCGAAGCACTCGTGGCTATTGAGGATACGAGCTACTTTGAGCATGGTGGCATAAACGTAGAAGCCATGGCAAGGGCTGCCATAAAAGATATTAAAGCTAGAAAGCTGGTCGAGGGTGCTTCAACACTAACACAACAGCTCATTAAAAATCTAGCCCTAAGCCGCGAGAAGAAATTTACAAGAAAGATAAAAGAGATCGTGCTTGCTATGAAGCTTGAAAGCGAGCTTAGCAAAGAAGATATCATAGAAAGATACCTAAACCACGTATATTTTGGACATGGCTACTACGGCATAAAAACAGCAGCTGAAGGATATTTTAGAAAAGAGCTAAATGAGCTAAGCATAAAAGAGGTTGCCATGCTAGTTGGCTTGCCAAAGGCTCCAAGCACCTATGATCCTACAAAGCACCTTGATCTCTCGCTTAGCCGTGCAAATAGAGTACTTGAAAGGATGTATAGCATCGGCTGGATAAACGAGGACGAGTACCGCAAGGGCGTGCTTGAAGAGCCAGCAGTCTTTGACGATACACTCACAAGAAATAAAGCCCCTTACGTAGTCGATGAGATAATAAAAGAGGCTTCAAAGAAATTTGACGATATAAAAACTGGTGGCTATAAGATACAAAGCACAGTTGATCTAAATGTTCAAAAGATCGCTCAAGAAGCTCTAGTCTATGGCTACAATGAAATTTTAAAACGCGACAAAAAAGCAAATGCAGAAATCCTAAATGGAGCTATAGTAGTCACTCATCCACAAAGTGGTCAAATTTTGGCACTAATTGGCGGTATTGACTACACAAAAAGCAGTTATAACCGTGCCACTCAAAGCAAGCGCCAGCCAGGATCTAGCTTTAAGCCGTTTATATACCAAATAGCACTTGACAGTGGCTACTCAGTTGTTTCTCAAGTGGCTGATATCGCCAGGACATTTGATATGGGAAATGGCAAAGAGTGGACACCAAAGAACTATAGTGGCGGTTTTCAAGGCTATATCACTATAAAATCAGCCATAACTCAGTCTCGTAACCTCGCAACCATAAATTTGCTAAACGATCTTGGCCTTAGCTCGGTTCGTAAACAGCTTACTGATATGGGCTTTAACGATATCCCAGAAAATTTATCTATCGCACTTGGAAGTTTTGGGATTTCACCACTTGATTTTGCAAAATTTTACTCAATGTTCCCAAATGAGGGCGAGATGGTTGAGCCAACACTTATTAAGCATATAGAAAATAGCTTTGGGGCTTCGATGGACTATGAACCACAAAGAAAGCAAGTGCTAAAACCAGAACAAGCATTTTTGATGACGACACTTCTTCAAAATGTCGTAAATAATGGTACTGGACGTAACGCAAAAATAAATGGCATCCAAATAGCAGGCAAAACCGGCACAACAAATAATAACATCGATGCTTGGTTTTGTGGTTACTCACCTGATATCGAAGCGATAATCTGGTACGGAAATGACGACAACAGCCCTATGAAAAAGATTGAAGGCGGCGGCAGGACAGCAGCACCTGTGTTTAAAAAATTTATGGAAGGCTACATTAAGCTTTATCCTACTTTAAGACGTGCATTTGAGCAGCCAGACGGTGTTTATAAAGGCTATTATGGTGGCAGTGACGAATACTACACAAACGATTCACCACTACCTCAAAATATACCAGCAAATGACATCATACAAGATCAAGAAAACGATGGATTATTATTCTAGGAAGATAATATGAGGATTAAAATTTTACTTTGTTTAGCAGTCGCAAGTATTGCATATGGCGCTAATCTAAATACAGCCAGCAAAAATGAGTTGATGGAACTTGGCCTAAGTAAAGGCCAAGCGTTAAACATTATAAAATATAGAAAAGCCCATAAATTTAAAAGCATCGATGAACTTGAAAAAGTCCAAGGTATTGGCTTTAACGATATGCAAAAAGTTAAAGAAAAACTTAGCATAAAAGAGAATGCAAAAGTCAAAAAGTCTGAAGCAAAAAATTCTAAAGGCAAGAAAAAGAAAAAATAATCTTATTTTTATTTAAAATTTCTAGCCATTTACATTTGAGTCCTATTATTATGGCTTTTTATAAAATAATCCACTCTTTTTTCTATACTCTTTTTCTTATATTTACAATTGTCTTTATCTTAGTTTTTGCTAGCATTTAATGAGCTTAAATTAAGAGCAAAAATTATCTCATTTTCTATAGTTGCGATAGCTACCATATTTTTATTAACGTCTAAAATTTTTATACCATTTTTTAGAGAGCATTCGAATTTAAGAACCGCATTGCTCCCATACTATCCCATCTACTCGGCTATAAAACTAGTAAAATCGATCACTCAAAAACCACTCCCTTTTACCTACGTGGCAGATGACGCAACTCTTGCTAACGATAAAAAGAAAATTTTAGTTTTGATAGTTGGCGAGACACAAAGAAGCAGAAACTACTCACTAAATGGCTACGCCAAAAACGATACGAATAAATTTACTAAACAAAAAGATGTGGTAAGTTTTACAAATTTCTACTCATGTGGAACAGCCACAGAGACTAGTGTACCTTGCCTATTTTCAGACTTAAAGCGAGAAAATTTTAGTAACCGTGAAGCAAAAGCTCGTGAAAATTTAGTTGATATTATCAATAAGCTTGGTATAAAGACATACTTTTTTGACAATAATAGTGGCGGTTGCAAAAAAAATAGAAGTAGTGGTTTGCGACAATCTTGATCAAAACCATACTTCAGATCATCGAGCAGAAGGTTTTGACGAAGTGATATTTGATGAGGCCAAAAAGGTCATCGAAGATGCAAATTCCACTACCCTTATCGTGCTACACCTGCAAGGCTCACACGGCCCTATCTACTACAAAGGCTACCCAAGAAAATTTAAAGAATTTACCCCAACATGCGACACTGCCGAGCTAAATAAATGCGCGCCAGAAGAGATAGCAAATACCTACGACAACACCATCTTATATGAGTACTATCTACAAAGCAAGCTGATAAATGCCCTTGAAGCAAGAAAAGATGAATTTGAAGTCACCATGTTCTTTTTCTCAGATCACGGAGAGAGCCTAGGCGAAAACGGCATATACTTACATGGTCTGCCTTATTCCATCGCTCCAGATGAGCAAAAACACATCCCTGCCATCGTCTTTTCAAGCGATAGAGAACTTTTAAAAAGGCTAAAAACCAGGAGAGATGAAAGCCTTTCGCATGATTTTATATTTAGCTCAGTTCTTGGATATTTTGGAATAAAAACTAAGGTCTATGAGCCAGAATTCGATATTTTTAGGTAGTTTTAGAATATAAATTTTAAAAAGCCAGCCTAGGCAAGAGCCTGAAGCTGGCGCAAATTTAAAAGCTGATCTCTTTTATATCAGCTACTTTTAGTATCTCGCTATAAATTTGGCCGATAATAGCAATGCGATTATTTCGCACTTTCTCATTTTCAACATTTATCATAACTTTGTCAAAAAACTCATCGATCTGTGGTTTTAATGCAAATAGCGCCTTTAGCATTGGCTCATACGCTAGGCTCTTATCGACCGCTTTAAATGCATCATTTAAGGCCTTTTCAGCATCTATCTCAAAGAGACTCTCATCAATCTTGCTAAATTTATCGTCTTTGATGATATTTGCAAGGCGCTTAAATGTAGAGAAATTCTCCCTAAAATTTGGCTCACTTGAAATTTTAGCAAGCGCCTCTATCATCTTAGTTAGCTCCAAGATATCCTTTTCGCCGCTTTTTATGCACGCTTTTACGATAGAAGCGTTTGCGTCAAAGAAGGTGTAGAGCCTATCAAGGATGAAATTTATAAGCACTTCAACGTCAAATTTCTTATAATCCTTTGCGATATCTTCTAAAATTTCTTTTACGTTAAATTTCAAATTATGCGCCAAAACGATCTTTATCACGCCATTTGCCGCGCGTCTTAGAGCGTATGGGTCTTTCGTGCCACTTGGGATTTTGCCGATGCTAAAGAGTCCCATTAGCGTATCAAGCTTATTTGAAAGCGCCACAACCGAGCTAAAGACCTTGCTTGGGCACTGCGCCTCCTCGCCGTCTGGCAGATACTGCTCTTTTATGGCTAAAACGACGTTTTCATCTTCATTTTTAGCCTTTGCGTAGTAAGCACCCATGATACCTTGAAGCTCGGTAAATTCATAAACCATCTGCGTTGTAAGATCAGCCTTACTTAGCATCACAGCTCGCTCTAGCTTAGCCTCGTACTCGCCAGCTTCTTTTTTGAGTAGCTCGTCATAGTTGCTAGCAAGCTTTTTAGCCACTTGTAGCTCTCTAAGCTCTTTTTCGTAGATACTTCCAAGCTCTTTTAGGTAAGTTATATTTTTTAGTTTTTCTGGGCCAAATTCGTGCGCTAGGTCGCTTTGCCAAAAGAACATCGCATCACTTAGCCTTGCCCTTAGCACCTTTTCGTTGCCCTTGATGATGAGCGAATAGTCCTGCGTTATGGCGTTGCTAACGACAACGAAGCCGTTTGCTAGCTTGCCATTTTTAAAGACTGGGAAGTAGCGCTGATTTTCTTTCATAGAAGTGATGATGACCTCGCTTGGCACCTCCAAAAATTCCTCTTCAAACGAGCCAAGAAGTGCTGTCGGATACTCGGTGATCGCCACAACTTCAGCTAACAAGTCTTTATCGATTTCGATCTTTAGCCCGCTTTTTTGGCTGATCTTTTCAAACTCATCAAGAATTATTTTTTCTCTCTCGCCTGCTTCAAGCACGACACCACGGCTTTTTGAGCCTTCAAAATACTCTTTTATATTTGAAATTTTTATCTTGTCATAGCTAATGCTTCTGTGTGGATAGGTTGAATCACCGCTCTCAACGCCAAATTTATTAAATTTTATGACCTCATCACCAAGTAAACACAAAAACGATCTTATCGGACGGATAAACTCAAACTCGCCGTTGCCCCAGCGCATAGACTTGCCAAAATTTAGGCTCTTTAAAAACTCCTCAACCATGTCACCCATTATCTTGGCAACCGGATCACCCTTTACCTCTTTTTCGTAGTAGAGCACCTCTTTGCCGTCTATCTCTTTAAATTTAAGCTCACTCTCATCTATGCCGCATTTATTTGCAAAGCTAAGTGCTGCCTTTGTAAAAGCTCTGTCTTTTAGCGCAACTTGCTTTGGCGCACCGATAAAGCTAGCCACGCTATCAGGCTGAGATTGTGGGAATTTCTCATGGAAAAAGACTAAACGACGCGGCGTATAGTAAAATTTAAACTCGCTTTTGATGTTATATTTTTCAAGAACAGCCTGCCATTTAGCATTGATATTTGGCAGCTCCCTTAAAAACGGTATCGCTGGAAGCTCCTCAACTCCAATTTCTAATAATAACTCTTTCATATTTCACTCTTTTTATTAAAATTTTCTCTTTTTTCTCTTACCATTTTTCTTGCCCTCTCCTTCTCCTGTGACTGTAAAATGACGCCTCTTATCATAAAAATAAGAAATAAAACAAACGCCGCAATCATAAAAATATCTAAAATTTGCACTCTCTACTCCACAACGATTTGGTTTTCTCTCTTATAAATTTTAACTCTCGCATTTTCAAAATTATACTCGCCATCTTTTAGCTTTTTCTTGCTATAAACTCTGATCTTACCGTATGGTGTATGCAGATAGCCCCTCTCTAGTCTACCCGAAATTTCAGCAAAGACATCACCACTTCTAGCTTCGCTTAATTGCGATGCATCTAGTAAATTTTCGCTAATATCTTTTGTGTCATGCTCATTTATGATCTCATAAGAGCTGACTTCAAGCGCATCTTCATAAATTTTCATTCGCCTTACTAAAATATCTAGCTCTTCGCCTACAATAACGCTATTTTTAGGATCATAGACATAAATTCCGCGGTGATTTTTCGAGAAAATAAAGCCATGCTTATCTTTTAGGATAACAACCACTTTTTCAATCACTGCTGGCACAGCTTCTGGATGATCAAAAAGCGTATCTACATTGACCGTCTTATAGTTTTGTTCGCTTATTTTTTTATTGGCTTTGTTTTCATCTTTTTTAAAAATTTTACTTACAAAGCTCTTTTTTACTAGGCTTGGATCAGTTGAAATTTTAAACTTTAACGCAAAGTGATCTGAGTAAAGGTCGCTCTTTGCAAAGCCTTTTTCATCGACTGCAAAGCTTGGTTTAAAGACTTCAAAGCTGCCACTAATATAACTTAGATCGCCATTTTCCATAAAACTAGGCGAAAGCAAAACATGATCGATCGCTCTTTTTTTGCCATGCACTGCGTGAGAATATCTATCTTTTGGCTCAAGCTCTTTATAAAGATCATAAAAATTTCTCGTTGCAATGATGTCATTTAGGATAGATTTTTGTCCAAAGGGCGAGTTAAAATCACCCAAAATAATCGCATTTTTCTCTTTACCTAGAGCCGCTCTTAACGTTTTTTCAGCCTTTTTTTGCATATTTATGCCATTTTTATAAGTTGGAAAGTGATTTACAAATATGCTAAATTTCTTACCTTCTGTCTCAAAAATAACCTTTAAAATATTTCTCGTCTTTACATTTGGAACTTTAAAAACTTCACTGCCACTTGGCTGCAACTTTGAAATAAGCCCAAGCCCAACAGGAGAGTTTTTCTCCTTTGTAAAGCTTACAAATTTATACTCGCTATCACTTACTAGAGCTTTTAAAACTTGCTCATTTTCGATCTCTTGAAGTGCGATAATGTCAGTATTTAGTGCATTTATGATCTGTCTTGTCCTTTGTAGTTTTGAATCAGCTGCCTCGCAGTCCCATTTTGATACGCCTACTTTAAAATCAAGATACTCGCTACCATCATCTTTGCAATCAAATAAATTTTGCACATTATAAGTTGCGATGCTAATTTCACTCGCAAATGCCACTAAAATGGTAAAAAACAAAGCAAAAACTACTCTCAAATTTCACCCCTAAAGTCAAATTCAGTGATATTTTGCCTGATCGCCTCATACGCGATAATGCCAGCACTCATAGCTAAATTTAAGCTCCTGCCCTCTTTTCCCATTGGTATGGTTATGGCGTTTTTAAAATTTATATCCATAAATTCTCTTGGCAGTCCAGTACTCTCGCCACCAAAAAATATAAAATCTCCTGGCTTAAACTCGGCCTCGTAGTAAAGCCTATTTGTCTTTGTAGTAGCGAAGAAAAATCTATCCTTGTGGCTTAAGTTTGCTTCTAAAAATTCTTCCAAACTATCCCAAATTTTTGGATTTAAAATTTTCCAGTAGTCAAGCCCTGCTCGTCTAACAGCCTTTTCACTCAAATCAAACACGGTGGGTTTAACGATATGTAGCTTTAAATTTGCATTAACGCACATTCTACCGATAGCTCCAGTATTTTGCGGTATCTGAGGATGGACTAGGACTATGTTAAACATAAGCTTTCTTTGCCTTAAAAAGTGTTATAAACTAGCCTATTTTAGCCAAAATGGGCTTTTAAGAGTTTTAAAGACTAATCTTTTCTAGGCTTACGCTCGCTTAGATATTTTGAAATTTCAAGCTCTTGCCTACGTTTTATCTCTTTTGCAATTTCTTCGTTTTTAAAATCAGCTGATAAAATTTCCGCTACATCAACCTTCGCATCAAATTTTACCTCATAAATTCCAAGCTTCTTGGCACGCTCTATCCGCTCTTTATTATAAGCTCCAAGCCATGATTTTATGGGCATATTTAGAGCTATTTGCATTAGCTCTTTATCGATTGGCATGTCCTTAAAATAAGGCTGCTTTAAGATAGAAAAGTAGCTCTTTGGTAGACGAATTTTCTCTAAAATTTCATTTGCGTCAAGCTCAAATTTGCCAAACAAAAGATACAAAAATAGCCTCTCATCATCCACAAATTCTCTAGCACTCTTAAGATCACTTAAAAACCCATCGTCCATAGAAATTTGCACGCCAAAAATTTCTTTAAAAAACCCAAGCTCAAAAAGATAGTAAGCTCCCTTTTCTAGATACTTTGCGCGAAAAAATTTAATAAGCTCAGTATTTATCCTATCCTTACTTAGATGCGATAAATCAAGCATTTTCATAAGCTCTAGCGTATCGTCAGCTATGCTAAAATCAAGCCTTGCGCTAAACTGCACGCCACGTAGCACCCTTAGCGGATCTTCTTTAAATTTTTCACTATCAATGTGCCTTAATATCTTGTTTGCTAAATCTTGCTTCCCGCCGTAAAAGTCTAAAATTTCTCCATTAAAGATATTCATCATCATGGCATTTATCGTAAAATCTCGCCTAAGGCTCGCCATTTTGGGATCATTAATATAGCTTACTGCAAAGTCTTTGTGTGAATTTCCAGTTTTGCTCTCGCTTCTTGGAAGCCCAATATCGTAGTTTTTGTATTTGTAGATAAAGTAGCTTTTACCAACACCGCTAGCGCCTATACTAGCCATTAGCTCATTAAATTTAGTAGGCTCAATGTCATAAACCTCGATGTCATAATCATAAATTTCTCGCCCCAAAAATGCATCTCTCACGCAGCCACCAACTAGATAGACACGTGAAGTAAATGGGGCAAATAGCGATCTAAAAAAGTCTAGCTCGCTATTTTTATAAATTTCATTTTTGATTTTTATCTCATTTTTTGAGCCATCTAATGGCTTATTTTGAGAGATTTTGGAGTCTATTTTCGATATTTGCAAGGGTAAATTCTAAAAATTTTGTCGTTAGCTCAAGCCTTGAAGCGAGATTTTGCTCACTAGTTTGTTTAAGCCCTTCAAAAAGCACTTCTATGCGTTCAGCAAGGTTTGCTAAGAAAATTTTCTCTTCGCTCACCTCTCTATTTTTTATTGGACTTACTGGTTCCTCTTTTACCTCAAATACTTGCTCATTTTGTAAATTTGTCTCAACTTTTAGCTCGTTATTTAGTATATTTTCATTAGACTCTATGGCCAAAAGCTCTTTTTTTAGATTCTCACGCTCAAGCTCTTCTTGCTTTTTATTTTGCAATGCTTCTATTTTCTCAAGCTCAGCGCTAACCTCACTGATTGCCATTCTAGCGATATCATCAAGCTTCATAATCTTATCAACCACCTTTTAAATTCATTTATCTCTTCATCACTTTTCATCGCTATAAAAAACTCTTTCATCTGCTCGTTTTTTATCGCTCGCTCTTTGCGAAGTCCGCTCAGACGGTTTATCGCGCTAAGGGCATCTTTATTTGACGGATCTTGCTTTAAGATATTTTTATAAATTTCAAGTGCATCATCTTTTAGCCCCTGAGCTTCGTAGATCAGTGCTTCAGTGATTGTGTTTTTCATTTTTTGATAAATCCTGCGATAACATCGCCTATCTCGCTAGTTGAGCAAATTTCAACTGCGTTAAAAGCAGCGATATCTTTTGTTCTGTAACCTTTTGCAAGTGCCTCTTTCACAGCATTTTCTATCGCATCTGCGGCTTCATTTTCACTAAATGCGTATCTTAGCATCATTGCTGCACTTAAAATTGTTGCGATTGGATTTGCTATGCCCTGTCCTGCGATGTCTGGAGCTGAGCCGTGTATTGGCTCATAAATTCCCACTTTGCCGCCCATGCTGGCGCTTGGCAAAAGTCCTATCGAGCCACAAACCATACTTGCTTCGTCACTTAAGATGTCGCCGAATAAATTTTCAGTAAGGATGACGTCAAAATTTGCTGGAGCTCTTACTAGCTGCATCGCCGCATTATCCACATACATAAAGCTAAGTTCTACTTCAGGGTATTTTTTAGCCACTTCGCTAGTCACCTCACGCCAAAGCTGACTTGTCTCAAGCACATTTGCCTTATCGACCATGCAGACCTTTTTCTTGCGAAGCATTGCTGTTTCAAAAGCGATCTTTGCGATGCGCTCTATCTCCATTTTAGAATAAATCATCGTATTAAACGCTCTATCTTCGCCTTTTTCACGTGGCTGCCCAAAATAAAGTCCGCCCGTTAGCTCACGAACCACGACAAAATCAACGCCTCTTAAAACCTCTGGCTTTAGTGTACTAGCATCCACTAGCTCATCAAAAACAATGGCTGGGCGTAAATTTGCATAAGCTTCAAGCTCTTTTCTGATCTTTAAAAGCCCGCTCTCTGGCCTTAGATGTCTTGGCAAGCTATCCCACTTCTCGCCGCCGATCGCTCCAAAAAGCACAGCATCAGAGTTTAAAGCAGAGCTAAGCGTTTCATCTGGCAAAGGCACGCCAAATACATCATAAGCTGCACCGCCCATAAGCTTGTAGTCGTATTCAAATTTTATCCCAAACTCAGCGCTAACAACATCTAAAATTTTTATCGCCTCATCTATGATCTCAGGACCGATGCCATCGCCTTTTATAACACAAATTTTATATTCTCTCATTATTTAATCCAACTTTACTTTTGCGTATTCTATAAGTCCGCCAGCGTTTAAAAGCTCTTGCATAAACGGCGGTATAGGGCTAAATTTATACTCTTTGCCGCTGGTTAAATTTACGATCGCGCCGTTATCTACGTCTATTTTTAGCTCGTCGCCCTCGTTTATTTCGTCCGTTTCTTTGATTTCAAGTATCAAAAGCCCCGTATTAAAGCTATTTCTATAAAAAATTCTCGCATAGCTTTTAGCTATCACCGCGCCAATGCCAGCAGCTTTAAGTGCGATAGGAGCGTGCTCGCGAGAGCTACCGCAGCCGAAATTTTCGCCCGCTACGATAATATCGCCCTTATCTATCTTGGAGCTAAAATTAGGATCGGCATCCTCCATTATATGTTTTGCTAAGATATTTTCGTCGGAAGTATTTAAGTATCTGGCGGCGATAATTATATCGGTATCGATATTGTCGCCGAATTTCCAAACTTTATTCATCGTTTCGCCTTTTTTAAATTTTCGAGATTTTAGCCAAAAGTAGCTAAATAATTCATCAAACGGCGAATAAAATTTGCGGCCTAAACGGCTAAAGGGCAAGGCGAAGGGCGTTTAACGCCCCCTTTTATTTTTTTAAATTTAAAGAACACCTGCCTAAGAATTTACACGCAGGGCAAAAACCCGTAACGCCGACGATAATCGGGATTAACCCGATTAACGCCCAGTAGCTCTCGTAAAAATACCAAACTGCCACCATAAAAACTAGCCCTAGTACGACCCTAATAATTCTACTTTTCACGCTTACCATATTTTTACCTTTTCTTAAAAATTTTATAAAGCGGGCAGTAGCCGTAATATCCCGTTAAAAGCGGAATTAGCCCGACCGTCCACAACCAGCAGTCGCAAATAAATCCGAAAATAAAAAACCAAATCGCCGCTATAATCAAACGTATAGTTTTATCTAAAACGCTCATTTTATCTCCTTTAAGCCAAAGCTTTTAGCATTCCGTTCATAACCATAGGTTTAAATCCGTAAATTTTAACCAGCCAACTCATGTAGCTCTCTCTGGTAGCGCCGAAGCACTCTAACGTCGGAGCCGTTCCCTCCCAGTCGAACTCTACCATTATGGCCTTGCCGTATTTGGTGATAAAAGGGCAAGCCGTATATCCGGTAAATTTCTCGCTAGGTTCTCGTCCTTTTATCGTATCGGCTAAATTTTTAGCTAAGATCGGATACATTTTCCTAACGCTAGCCCCCGTTTTACCAGCCGCAAATCCGCAAATATCGCCGATACCGAATATATTTTTAAATTTTGTACTTTGCAGGCTGTATTTATCGACGGCTAAAAAATTTAGCTTGTCACCCTCTTTGGTTAGGCCGGCGCGAGCTAAAATTTCGCTTCCTTTTTGCTTAGGCGGCAAGTGAAGCCAGTCGTATTTTACGTCGATTAGCTCGGACGCGATTTTATCTTCGCCGTTTTGTCTATACGCCGTCCAAAACTCGAAAGTAGCGGTATTTGAGCTTTTATCGACGGCTACGATTTGGTGGCGAAGATTAAATTTTATCTTTCTTTTTATCATTATTTGAGTCATCGCCGCGGCATAAGTCGGATCGCCGAAAAGCTTGCCGCCGCCGACGTAAAGATTAACGCTGCCTTTATCGCGGTTGCCGGCCAACCTCAGCCTATCTTCGCTCATGCATGTTACTTTTTTATTAGCGCCGCTGCATTTCATCGGGGTTTTTTGATCGCAAAATACCGCCGTGCCGCCGTTTTGAGAAAATTTTTTCATCAATTCGTTGCTCTTTACGGCGCCTTGTAGAGTATAGACGGAGGATATGTTGCCGCTCATATCGTTAATATCCTCTAAGCTTAGCCCCTTAACGGCTTCAAAGTCGTATTCCACGCCGCTTGCTACGATTAGATAATCATACCCCAGCTCGCTCCCGTCGTCTAGGACGAGTAGATTGGCTTCGGGCTTTATCTCCGATACGTTTTTGCGTATCCACTCGGCTCCTTGCGGGATATAATCCGCTTTTTCGTAAACGACGTCGCTAGCTTCGTAAATTCCGACGGCGATTAGCGTAAAGCCCGGCTGGTAGTAAAATTTCTCGTCTTTATCCACGAGAATTACCTTGGCGTTAGGCATATCTCTTCTAAGTTTAGCCGCCAACGCGATACCGCTAAGTCCCGCGCCCATTATAACGATTTTAGAATTTATATCGTCGTTTTCGCCGCCCGTTGCCGAACAACCGCTCATACTCGCGGCTAGTCCCGCGGCCCCCATTAGCTTTAAAGCGTCTCTTCTTTGCAGTCCTTTCATAAATTCTCCTTTCAAACGAGTTTATGAAATGCTACATAAAAAAGGCCACCCTCTCCGTAACAAAGTTACCTTAAAACGAGAATTTTAAGAAACTAGCCTTATTTCGCCGCGGCTTTGCGTTATTTGCCCGCTTCTCTCAAGCTCTTTTAGTACCCTAGATACCGCTTCTCTAGCGCTTCCTAGATGATTCGCCAGCTCTTCGTGAGTTATTTTTATAAAATTTTCGTTTAGATTTTCGATGCTTTGAGATAAAAAATTCATAATCCGCGCCGAAAGCGGCGAAAACAAAGCCTGTTCCATAACGTTTATCGTTCTGGCAAACCGATCGGCTACGATTTTTAGAGTAAAATTTAAAACGCTCGGATATTTTTCTTTAAGAGGTTTGTAGATTCGCGCCGGAATAACGATAATTTCGCTATCTTGCTCGATTTCGACGCTTACTTTATTTTCTAGCGAATTTATAGAACACGTATCGCACAGCACGCAACTCTCGTCTTTAGTTAGCCTAAATATCGTTATTTCCTTTGCGTTAGACGATACGAACGCCCTTAAAACGCCTTTTAGTATAAGGATAAATCCGAAGCAATCGTTTCCGGAGTAAAATATATCGCCCTTTTTTACGGTTTTTAGATACGCGTTAGCAAAGATCGCATTTAGATCCTCGCTTGCTAGATCGAAATTATTCGTAAATCTCTCGCGCAAAATTTCTTTTAACTCTTCGCTTAGCATTTTGCCCTTTCGTGACTTCGTTACAAAAATTTAACCTTATTATAGGTAATATTGCATAAAAATTTAATACGAAAAGAAAAAAAATGCACGACGTTAAGCAAAACGACTCGCAAAGCAAAATAAAATCGCTTCCGATTATGCTTTTTGCCGGTACTATGGGGCTTGGAGGGCTTTGCGCGGCTTACAAGAAATTAAGCGAGATATTTGATTTACCGAGCGAGATATTCTCGGCGCTTAGAGCGTTAGACTGCACGGTATTTTGCCTGCTTTCGGCGTTTTACTTCTTTAAGCTTTTAAAATTTAAAGAAGAGGTAAAGGCCGAATTTTCACACCCTATAAAGATAAATTTTTTTGGCGGATTTATCATCTCGCTTTTTCTTTTAGCTCTAGCCTACAAAGACGCGCCGCGACTATACTACTCGCTTTTTTACGCGGCTTTAGGCTTGCAAACGATTTTTACGCTTTACGTAATTTCTTTTTGGATCGACGAAAAATTCGATATCGCGATGCTAAATCCAGCATGGTTTATCCCCGTAGTGGGCAACTTGCTAATCCCGATCATAGCCGAAAAATCTCAAGCGATCTGGTATTATTTTAGTTTGGGGCTATTTTTCTGGATTATTTTATTCGCCGTTATATTTTATAGGCTAGTCTTCTGCGATAAGTTAGCCGACAAATTCGTCCCGACGCTAGTCATTACGCTAGCGCCGCCGGCTATGGCGTTTTTGGGATACGTAAAACTAACCGAGCGATTCGACGCTTTTGCGGCGATACTGCTTAATATAAACGTGTTTTTCGCGGCGCTTATACTTTTTTCGTATAAAAGATTTATTAAACTCAAATTCGCCCTATCGTGGTGGGCTTTTACCTTCCCGACGGCTGCTAGCTCTATAGCGTTTTTAAAAGCTTACGAAATTACGCAAAGCGATTTTTATTTATTTTTAGGCGTCGGCGCTTTTGCGACTCTAGTCGCTTCGATTTTGATAGTCGGATTTTTAACGGTTAAATCCATAATAAACGGCGAAATTTTTTCGGAAAAATAGCCTTAGCTCAAAAATTTACTTTAGTAGTATTCGTAGCTGATTTCTAGCTTTTTATATAGGCCAATTTCCGTTATGTCGCCGTTTTCGTAGTATTTGTCCGCGGGCTTAAATTTGACCGAGGTTTTATGCGTCAAATTTCCCCGCTCGTCCCTCATTATGTCTTTAAACTGCAAAATTTGCCAGATTTTTGCCTCGGAGCCAAAGTAATTTACCGACGTATACTCCATCTCGTCGCCGTTTGCGGCGTAGTAATAAATCCATTTTGAGCCAGGAGCTTGCGTGATTTTTTCGTATTCGCCGTTTGGCTTGCGCTCGAAGCTTATCTCTATGCCGTGGCGCGGCTCCATATTATTTTCTATCCGCACTAAAACACCCATTTCATCGTAGACGTAGCTATCGTCCGTCACTAGCGTCCCACCCGAATACGTCGCCCTAGCGATCATTTTGCCGTCCTTGCCGTAGATAGTTTTCTCCGTGCGGGGGTAAAATCTATCCTCGACATACTTTTCTTTGGCCGTCGCGACTAAATTTTCGCCGTCAAATTCGTATTCGTAGAGATAAACGGCGCTATCTTGATATTTTTTGCGTATTAGCCCGTCTTTGCCGTATTCAAACAAAACCGAGCTGTTTGGCACGCCGTTTGTGTGCTCAGTTTCTTGCACTATATAGCCGTTTTCGTTAAACTCCGTTCGCTTTACGCGCGTATTTTCTAGCGTGCCGGAGCCGTCCGTAGAGTATTCGTACTCCGTAGCCGTCATGCTTTTTACCTCGCCTTTTAGCTCTCTTTTGCTCCAGTCGCTTTGCGGTAAAACGGCCGAGTTTAGATAACAAATCGCCGATGCCGCCGCTAAAATAGCCTTTAAAATTTTCATTTTTATCCTTTTTCAAATCACGCAAAGCCTAGATTAGTTTAGCCTAAAAAGCGGCAATACCGGTAAAATCCTAGCTTTTGCGAGTTTAAATCCGCGCTTGAAACCGACTTAAATTTTTAAGCAAGCCTGAGGCAATTTTCATTTCCGGGCGGTTTATCAACTTAAACCTAAGCTTCATTTGCCTTTTTTAAAATTTTCATCATCTCTTCTTCGCTAAGCGGCTCAACTAGTATATTTGCGGCGTCTATGAAGCGATATTTTTCTTTTGGCAGATTTACCATAAAAGCGCCATATTCGCATTCGCCGAGCACGTGCGCGTCCCTATCGTCTAAGCCGACTACTAGCGTAAGTATCCAGCGCGAGATCTTACGATCTCCTAGAACTTCTTGCGCCTGCCACGATGGAGAAGGGGTGTAAGGCAAGATAGTCGGTAATTTTTCGCTAAGCGTATATGCGCCAAAAATTTCGTTGCCGTCTTTATCTTCGTATAAATTCTCTCTTGCGCTATAAGCGTCAAGATACTGCACCCGCCTCATCATCTCATCAAATTTAGCCGCAGGGCTAGCGCTTGCAAAAATTTCATCTATTATAACCGCGTCAAACGCCACGTCGCGCTCCAGGCCAGAGATATAAAGCGTTTGATTTTTCTCTTTTGCGTCCTTTAGAGCCTCAAGTCCCCACATTATGTCGGCTTCATAATCAAATTTTAAAATTTGCTCGCTATCGTAAATTTCTTCATTGTCGCACTCTATTTTCGAGCCGGTTTTGGCTGAAATTTTAGATAAAAGCAAAAGTGCCGTCTGCCAGTCGCCAACGCCGCTTGGAGTACAGACTCGCACGATATATTTGCCGTCTTCGTAGCTTAGCTCAAAACCGCGAGCGCTCTTTTGCCATACGCCAGCGATCATCACGTTTTCGTTTAGCGAAAGCTCGCTCGGCTCGTCGTTTTGGCTATTAAAAAAGCAAAATCCATCTATAAACTCTGAAATTTCACGCTCGCTTAGCGCCTTTTCATATCCGCCGAAAAGCTTCTTTTTGTTTTTTACCTTAAACGTTACGCTCATAAATTCTCTTTCGACTACTCTAAAACGTCATCACTTGATCGCACTGCCTAACCCACTCGGACAAGATATCCATGCTGCCTTTCACCTCAGCCTCGAAATAAGGCTCTCCCGCATGCAAACCGCACCTCGTTTGGCAGCTACCGCAAACCTTTAGCATAGCGCCGCTAGCGTAAAGCTCTTTTAACATCACTACTAGATCTACGTCGTAGTTTTCCGGCTTTTTGGTGCTATTTCGCGCAAGATCGACCGCATCGTTCATTAGAAAAATTCTAACCTCTTCGCCTTTTTCTTTTAGCGTTTTAGCTAGCCTTAATGCGTTGTAAGCATTGTCGGTACCGTTGTATGGTTGATTTGTAAGTATAAATAGAAATTTTTTCATCTTTTTCTCCTTTTGCCAAAAATGTAGTGCAAACCGAGCAAATTTTAGCCAAGCTATATAAAAAGAGGCTAAATTTATCTAAAAAGTAAAAGTACTCCGATCGTGCAGACGATAATGGCGGTGCAAATTTCAAGTAGCCTTAGGTGCGTTTGTAAAAATTTCTTTAGCATAGCTCCGCCAAGCGCGTAGATATTTAGCGAGCAAAACTCGATGAAAACGAGCGTTGCCGTAATCAAGCACATACGAGTTAGGCTAAAGGGATCGTCTTTATCCAAAAATGTAGGCAGTAAAGCCGAGAAAAATATCCATGCCTTTGGATTTGTGACGCAAACGATGAGGCCGTTTATAAACATCTGCTTTTTGCTTGGCAAATTTGAGACGTTCGTGATGCTAAGCTCGCCCTTGCCAAAAAGAAGCATCGCGCCAAGATAGAGCATGTAAAGGCCTGCGATGATGTTTAGCGCCTTAAATGCGTACTCAAAATGATGAAGCACCGCGCCCACGCCAAGCATACAGCAAAACGCCACGAAAGCAAGCGAAAGAAGCTGCCCGGTCATCATAATAAGCGAGTACTTATAACCAAAGCTCATACCGATACTCATCGCATAGGTCATGTTAATACCGGGCATTAGCGAGATAGGAGCAAGCGTGACGAAAAAGAGTAAGAAGTCCATAAAAACCCTTGAAATTTAGCTAACAAATATAAAAATTTAATCCATAAATCAGATCCAGCGATCAAATTTATAGCTTAAATTTAAAAGGCGGACTAAGCCGCCTCTTTTTTAGTGAGTTAAGAAATACTCTTGAATTTTGGCTTTATCGCTTGTTTTTGTAAGCGCAAGCATCAAAAGCACTCTAGCTTTTTGCGCGTTTAGATTATCGCTTGTTAAAAAGCCGTATTTTGCGTCGTCTACTTCGCCGTTCATAGTTGTCTCGCCACTTCCCACACGCGAGTCACGAACTACCACTACGCCAGCCTTTGAAGCCTCACCAAGTGCATCAAGTACACTAAAGTAAGGGTTGCCGTTGCCTAGACCAGCGCTAACGATGCCTTTTGTGCCGTTTTTGACAGCTATGTTTACAAAATCAGGGTTGTCATTTGCATGAGAGTAGATGATATCGACTCTTGGAAGTTCTTTTACACCCTCTAGGTCAAATGCTGATTTTGCTGTGTGTTTTCTGATCGGATTCATATAGTATTTTACGTTACCATAAAAGACTGTGCCGATTTTGCCGCTATTTGGTGATTTAAATGTATCAACGCCTGTTGTGTTGGTCTTTGTCACCTCTCTTGCAGCGTGAATTTCATCATTCATTGTTACTACAACGCCCTTGCCTACGCTATCTTTGCTGATAGCTACATTTACAGCGTTAAATAAATTTAATGGGCCGTCTGCGCTTAGTGAGCCGCTATTTCTCATCGCACCTACAAGGACGACTGGTTTATCGCTTTTAACTACTAAATTTAGAAAGTAAGCTGTCTCTTCCATAGTGTCTGTGCCGTGGGTAACGACGATACCATCAGCTTTGCCGCTGTTTAGAAGCTCATTGATTCTATTTGCAAGCTTTAGCCAAACTTCGTTGTTCATATCTTGTGAGCCGATATTTGAAATTTGCTCGCCTTTTATGGTAGCGATCTTGTTGATGTCTGGCACGGCTGCGATTAGTTTATCGACCGTAACAGTTCCAGAAGTATAGCTAGAGTCAAGCGATCCTGAGCCGCTTCCTGCTATCGTTCCACCAGTGGCTAGAATGTAGATGGTTGGCTTAGCAACCGCTAAAGTAGCACCTAAAATCATGAGTAACACCGCCTTAAAGATTAAACGCATTTTAGCTCCTTTGCATTAAAATTTGCAAAGTCATTATAATGCCATTTATTTAAAAAAATTATTAACTTCTAAATTTTATATTTATTTAAAAAATTCTTATCAAAAACATATAAATTCCGGTTGAAATAACTATGCTAAGAAGTGTATTTTTAAATTTTAAATGCATCAAAATAGCTGTAAAAACTGCTACTATCTCACTTAAGCCATAAGGAAACTCGCTAAATTTCGTATCTTTTAAGCCGTAGCAGACCAAAACGACCATTATCATCATACCCATATGCTTCTCAATGGCGTCTAAATAAGGGTTTGGCTTATAGTTTTTCAGTATATAAAACGGCGTTGCTCTCGTTATAAAAGTAGCTATAGCACTTAAAAGCACTGCCACAAAAAGTACCATCTCGCTTGAGCTTACACTTATCAAATTTTATCCTTGAACAAAAGCAAAAATATAAAACAAAGCGCCATCGAGCCAACAAGCACAAATTTAGCTGGAAATAGGCTCACTCCAAGCACGCCAAAAAATGTCGCCACAAAGAGCACGCGGTAGTTTTTATCATTTTTAAACATTTCAATCACAATAACTATAAAAAGTGCCGTTAAGCTAAACTCAAGCCCTTTTGTATCGGCCTTTATAAAATCACCAAGTATCGCACCAAGCAGCGTCCCAGCCACCCAGTAAGACCAAGAAAGTACATTTAGCCAGGTAAAGACAAAGCTGCGATCGCTTACATCTTTTAGCCCTAAATTTTTAAATATCGCAAAGGTTTCATCCGTTAGCAAAGCGATGTTTAAAAGCCTAAATTTGATCCCACTATACTCTTTTAAAAGTGAAATTCCGTAAAAAGTATGGCGTAAATTTACTAGATAGCTCACGATAAAAACCTCAACTAGCCCCGTACCAACGCTAAAAAGCGATAGCATCATAAACTGCGCCGCGCCGCCGTAAGCAAGAGTGCTAAGAGCGACGGCGATAAACGCGCTAACACCCATACTTTTAGCCAGTATCCCAAAGGCGACACCAAGCGGAAAATAGCCCATAAAAATAGGAATAGATAGTTTAAAAACGTAGTTAAATGTCAAATTTTACCTTCATAAAAAGCCGAAATGTTAGCAAAATTTGAAAAATTTAGAGTAAAAATAGAGTTAAATTTTATAAAATAATAAAAATTTATGGAGTTAAAATATGAAAAAGGTAATTCTAATTTTATTTTGTATTCTATTTTCTTGGAGTAAAAATTTAGATACTACCAAGCTTGAAAATGAATGCACTTTAAATAACGTAGAAAGCTGCACCGATCTTATATATATCTACCTTGACAAAAATGAGCGCGATAAAATGGTAGCTATGGCAAACAAGGCCTGTGAGCTAGGCAATCCACATAGCTGTCTATTTTTAGGAAATATATATCTACAAAAAGACACCCTAGCACAAGAAAAAGAAGAAGGGCTTAGGCTTTATAATAAGGCTTGCGAACTAAAAAATGCATTTGCTTGCTACACCCTTGCACTCATCTACGAAGCTGGAGATGCTGGTATACTAAAAGATAAAAATAGAGCAAAAAACTACTACAAAAAAGCCTGTGAGCTTGATTTGGAAGAAGCATGCAGTAGCTTAAAAATTTTAATTAATTAAAAATTGCTTTTATTCTTACTCATAAAAGTAGAAATTTTAAACAAAATGTGCCAAATTTTTATTTAGCCCAAATTAATGCGTCTGTTTTATCGAGTCCTTGCCTTTTGTCGTTTTATTTAGAAAGCAAAATACCTCAAGCGTAAAAGAAAGCAGTATAAGCCCAACGATAGCTAGAGTTGCGTTCATTCTACCTACCTTTTAAGCCCATTTACTATTTCAAGCATCGAATCGCTCGTAGTTATCGCCTTTGAGTTTGCCTCGTATGCGCGCTGACCAGTGATAAGATCAGTCATCTCTTCAACTAGCTGAACGTTACTCATCTCAACAAACCCTTGTCTGATCGTACCAAGTCCGTCAAGTCCTGCTACACCTACCACCACGTTACCACTAGCGCTTGTTTCTAGATAGTTGTTGTCGCCCATCGAGTGAAGGCCAGCTGGGTTTATAAAGTTTGCTAACTCGATCTGACCTATCTGAGCCATCTCTCTCTCACCTGCTTGGAGCACTGACACGGTGCCATCTGTGCCGATAGAAATTTGCGTCGCATTTGCAGGGACTGTGATCTGAGGGATCAGCTGATAGCCATCGCTATTTACGATCGTGCCGTTTGCATCAAGCTTAAAAGCACCATTTCTAGTATAAGCAGTGGTACCATCTGGTAGCTGAATCTGAAAAAATCCGTTGCCAGCTATTACCATATCTAGGTTATTGCTAGTTTCTTTAAAATAGCCCTGAGAAAAAATTTTATTTATCGCCGTTGGGCGCACACCAAGACCCACCTCGATACCAGTTGGGCTTGTGGTAGTCTGGCTTGTAGCCGTACCTGCGTACTCCATGACTTGATACATCAAATCAGCAAATTCAGCCCTATTTTTCTTGTATCCATAAGTATTTACGTTTGCGATGTTGTGTGAGGTTACGTCTATCTGCGTCTGCTGAGCTATCATACCAGTGGCCGCAGTGTAAAGTGATCTCATCATAGTTTTATCCTTTTATTAAGCTTTTAGAGCTAGTTTTTGAACAGCATCTTGGTTAAGATCGTTCATGTGGCTTGTCATAACCTTTTGATACATATCAACTAAGCGCTGGGTTTCTATAAGACCCACCATTTCTAAAACTGGGTTTACGTTTGACATCTGAGCATATCCTTGCATTACGCTATCAGCCTCATCAAGCTCTGTGATGTCGTTAAAATTTCTAGTTTCAAAGAGGTTGCCGCCGACCTTTTTAAGATCTCTTATCTCTCTTGGCTGAGCGATAAAAAATTTAGAAAATTGATTATTATTTGAGTATAAATTTCCATTTTTATCAGCAGTTAGCACCTCACCTTGTGGTACTTGAATGCCTCTTTGACCGGGGCTTTGTGCCTCATAGCCACTTGGTAAAACCTTATAGCCCTCCTTTGTGACGATATAGCCGTCGCCATCAAGGCTAAAAGAGCCGTTTTTGCTAAGCTTTACACCATTTGGGGTATCAACTAAGAAAAATGCGTCATCTCTTTTTATCGCAAAATCAAGCGTGTTTGAGCTGTATTTAAAGCCACCAGCACTAAAGTCGGTGTATTCTTCGCTCACTTGTGGCACGCGATTAAGCGTTCTATTTAAAAATTTTGCTCCATCTTTTGTGTGATTTTTAAGTGGAAGCTCATCTTGTGTCTCTTTAAAAATTCTCGCAAAATCTCCGATAACTACGTCATTTCGCTTGTAGCCGATCGTATTTACATTTGCAAGATTGTTTGAGATCACATTTAGTCTGTTAAACTGTGTTACCATGCCAGCAGTGGCTTGATAATAACCATTTTGCATACAATTTCCTAAAATTCATTATTGTCATGATTCTAAAGCAATAGCTGTTCCAAAATTTTAATTTTTTAATTATTAAATATTTCATAAAGTTTAATAAATAATTTATTTATTTAATGTTAAGATTCGCGACTTCAATATAGATAATGACTATTAAAAACAATAAAAATACAAAAAAGGATACATATTATTATGAAAAAGACTTCACTAGTTGTTTTGCTTTGTGCTGGCTTAAATTTGTTGGCCCAAGAAAGTGAGAATATAAAAGAAGTTGAACTTGGCGGAGTAGAGGTAACTGCGGAAGAAGAAAACGTAAAGAATAAAAAGATTAGTGAAGTAAAAAAGACGGCAAGTGAGCTTACTAAACAACAAGTAAGCGATACTAGAGATATGGTACGCTATGACACTGGTGTCAGCGTAGTTGAGACCGGTCGCTTTGGCTCTAGCGGATATGCTATAAGAGGCGTTGATGAAAACCGCGTAGCTATCAGTATTGATGGACTTAATCAAGCTGAAACACTTTCATCACAGGGTTTTAAAGATCTTTTTGAAGGATATGGAAATTTTAATAACACAAGAAATGGCGTAGAGATAGAAAATATTCAACAAGTAAATATTACAAAAGGAGCAGATAGTATAAAAACCGGCTCAGGTGCACTTGGTGGCTCTGTAATGTTTGAAACAAAAGATGCCAGAGACTATCTTACAGAAAAAGACTGGTTTTACGGCTTTAAAGCACAAAAATCATCAGCCAACGATGAAAAACTATTTTCTCATACGATGGCCGCACGAGCAAAATGGTTTGATATTCTCTTTATCACTACAAAAAGAGATGGTCATGAGATGAAAAACTGGGGTTACAACACATACGATGATAGCGTACTTGGTAAAGAGAGAGAAAAACCAGATCCTTATACCATAAATACAGATAGTAGGCTATTTAAATTTGGTGTAAATTTTAATGAAACAAACCGCTTCAGCGTAGGAATCGATAGAAGCACAAAAGAGACAGTAGGTACTGACTGGTCGTATAAATTTGCTCTTTATACTGGCGGTATGTTAAATAACGTACGTTATAGCACCGATGTAAGGCATGTAAATGATAAAAACAAACGTGAAAATATCTTTTATACATATGAAAACTACGATGAAAACCCACTTTGGGATAGTATGAAGATAACTTATTCAAAGCAAAAGATCCAGCTAAAGGCAAGGACTGATGAGTACTGTGATAAAAACGACTGTCAAGGCCTACTAAATCCATCAGGATTAAAGTTAAATAACGAAGGTAAGCTAGTGGACAAATATGGTGGCGACCTACAAATGAGACAAGTAGAAAAAGAGCCTTGGCCTGGAGCTGGCTTTACTTTTCCTCAAGATATTGTATTTGACAGTCATGGAAACGAAGTAGATGAAACATTCTATGGAAGAACAAATCGCGGAGCAGATAAACTTCTTGTCAATTGTAATCAGTATGATTGCTCTAAGCCTTTAACGCTTTTTAATAAGACAACCAAACGATATGAAACCTACAATCTAACTCCGCAAAACATGCCAGATGGCAATGGAAAATATGCAGAGCTTACTCCAAAAAATAGATTTGAGGAACTACTTTTGCCAAGAGCTCCAGGATATCTTGAAAATAACTGGAAAGATAGAGATCTAAATACCGATACAAAACAGCTAAATTTAGATGCAACAAAGGAATTTAGCATACCTAAAATCAAAATGGATCACGCCTTAAAATACGGTGGGCTTTATAGCCAAACAGATAAAAGTATGGTAAATAGGCAAGGCTATGAGGCGTACAACAAGGCGTGGTGGGCAAAATATTTCTTTGGTATGGCAAACAAGGGCACAGGCTTGCTACCAAATTTTCAACCAGACAAGTGTATGCCTCACGGTGGAAATGATTACAGTACACTTTGCAGACATGAAGATAATAAATTTAGCTTCTTAATACCTGTCAGGACAGAGACATTGGCAGCTTATGTAGGCGATAGTGTATCTTTCACTAGATTTTTGAGCTTTGATATAAACCATAGGATTGACATGATAAAACACAATCCAAACTATATACCGGGCAAGACACCAAAGCTACCAACTGATCTTTTTGCTGGTGTTTTTATACCTTTTACTATACCGCCTGGCTCTAGCGCAGAAGAAGTAAAAAGGATAAAAACCAAGAATGCTGAAGAAAATGCACGTTATCTGGCAAGCCAAAAAAGAAATTTTATGCATCATTCCTATTCATTTGCAATAAATTTTGATCCATTTGAGCATATAAGACTTCAGGCAAAATATGCAAATGGCTTTAGAGCTCCAACATCTGATGAAATTTATTTTACTTTTCAGCATCCTGATTTTACGATATTTCCAAATTTAGCCCTTCAGCCCGAGATCGCAATGACAAAAGAATTTGCCCTAACTCTTCATAACTCACCTAGCTTTTTTACAATAAATCTCTTTCAAACTGATTATAAAAATTTCATCGATCTAAAGTACATCGGTCGTGGCACGTTAACATACGGAAATGCCGGTAGTAGAATGCCAGTAGAAATGTACCAAAACGTAAATAGAGCAAAGGCTCGCGTAAGAGGTGTTGAACTGAGTGCAAATCTAGACCTAGAGCAAGTTTATAGTGGGCTAAGTGGCTTTAATGTCGGCTATAAATACCTATACCAAAAAGGTAGAATGTCAGTAGATGAAAGTGGCAAGCTAGACGCTCCAATGAATGCCATTCAGCCAGCAAAATTTGTCTATAACGTCGGATATCACACAAAAAATAATAAATTTGGAGCAAATCTATATATGACACACGTAAAAGCAAAACGTCCAGAAGATACTTACAATATCTATGCCAAAGACGATCCAGATGCAAAAAATACGTATGTTAGATATGTCAGTAATACATACAGTCTATTTGATTTTGTAGCATTTTACAGACCGATGAAAAATTTCACATTTACAGCAGGTGTGTATAACATCACAGATAGAAAATACACAAGCTGGGATAGTGCAAGAAGTATAAGGACTTTTGGCACAAATAATATGGTAAATAAAGAAACTGGCAGGGGCCTTGCTAGATTTTACTCACCTGGTAGAAATTTCAAGCTAACATTTGAAATGACGTTTTAATAATTTTATAGCTACCGCAATTTTAGACTTTTGCGGTAGCTTTGTATAGATAAAATTTCACTGCTTTGATGCACTTTTTAAAAAATTTGGGTATAATCCACTTTCTTTTAAACAATACTTAAATCACAATTAGACGATTCGAAAGGAAATTTATGAGCGCCGCAAAAGACTCTTTTTCTCAAATAGAAGAGCTTTTCGCTGAAAATGCAAAAGGCTTTTTGACATACGAAAAATTAGTAAAATTATTAGACAAAGCTCCGACTGCTACGATAGTAAAAAAGATAGAACAACTAGCAAAAACAAACAAAGTCCAGCTCATCACATCTGCTGAGGCCGCAAAGCTTAGAAATTTAGCTGATGCTAAAAAGCGTCAAGAAAACGCTCAAAAAAGTGATCAAGATATCGACGAGGATCTCGATCTTTCAGGCGAAAGTGACCTTTTAGAGTGGTCAAGATCTGATAGTCCTGTCAGGATGTATCTAAGAGAGATGGGTCAGATCGCGCTTCTTACAAAAGATGAAGAGGTAGAGATCAGCAAAAGAATCGAGCTTGGCGAAGATATTATCATCGACGCATTTTGTTCGGTGCCATTTTTGATCGATTTCATACTTGACTATAAAGAGCCACTTATCAACAGAGAACGCCGTGTAAAAGAGCTTTTTAAGAGCTTTGAAGACGAAAGTGAAAACGAAGAAAATGAAGATAGCGAAGACGATATAGACGAGGAAGATGAAGAAAACGAAGAAAACGAAGCTCCTAAAAAATCAGCCAAAAACGACAAGCGCGCAGAAAAAGTTATAGAGAGTTTCAAGGCCCTCGAAAAGGCAAAAAAAGAGTGGCTAAAGACTGCAAATAAGCAAGATAAAGTTGAGAGCGATGACACAGCTTCAAAGATGACTCTTGCATTTAAAAAGAAAATTTTAAAAGAGAAGCTAATGGATCTTGGCCCAACAAGCAAGTTAATTAGCGAGATCGTAAAATCAATGGAGACAGCGCTAAAAAGCGACGATGAATTTGACAGAGAGCTAAAACGCTTGGAGTATCGCTTACCGATGTTTAGCGACGAGCTTAAGAAAAATCACAAAAGCATACTAAAAGATATCATCAAGCTTAGTAAAGAAGAGATCGCAGCTCGCGTGCCAGAAGCTACAATGGTCTCAACTTATGTCGAGATCAAAAAGCTATTTACTACAAAAGAGGCGAGCAAGCAAGGCTTTGATCTTGAGCCAACAAGGCTAAAAGAAATTTTAGAGCAGATCAAACGTGGAAAGAAAATTTCTGACGAGGCAAAAGCCAGAATGGCTAAGTCAAATCTCCGTCTAGTTGTAAGTATCGCTAAACGCTATACAAATAGGGGCTTGCCATTTTTGGATCTCATTCAAGAGGGCAATATCGGCCTTATGAAAGCGGTTGATAAATTTGAGTATAGAAAAGGCTATAAATTTTCAACCTACGCCACATGGTGGATCCGCCAGGCTATCTCACGTGCGATCGCCGATCAGGCAAGGACGATTAGGATACCTATCCACATGATAGAAACGATAAATCGTATCAACAAAATAAACCGCAAATACCTCCAAGAAGAAGGTAAAGAGCCTGATGTAAGCATTATTGCAAAAGAGGTTGGGCTAAGCGTTGATAAGGTAAAGCAAGTTATCAAGATCACAAAAGAGCCGATCAGTCTTGAAGCTCCGATCGCAAACGAAGAAGATGGTAAATTTGGAGATTTTGTTGAGGATAAAAGCTCACTTTCTCCGATAGAGCAAATTTTAAAAAGTGACCTCAGAGAGCAGATAGATG
The DNA here is from genome assembly GCF_002913045.1 of Campylobacter concisus. Classification (NCBI taxonomy): domain Bacteria; kingdom Pseudomonadati; phylum Campylobacterota; class Epsilonproteobacteria; order Campylobacterales; family Campylobacteraceae; genus Campylobacter; species Campylobacter concisus. The sequence goes on from NZ_PPAF01000035.1 coordinate 594,064, forward strand.
ATGTACTTTCGCAGCTAAATGAGCGTGAGAAAGCTGTCATCTCAATGAGATTTGGCTTGCTTGAGGATGAGAGTGACCGCACACTTGAAGAGATCGGAAAGGCTCTAAATGTCACTCGCGAGCGTGTCCGCCAGATAGAAAGCTCAGCCATCAAAAAACTAAAACACCCAAAAGTTGGTAGGAAACTCAAAAACTACATCGAAGGCTAAAGTCTTAATCTAGCTCAAATTTCACATAAATTTGAGCTAGAACATAAAATCAAAAATCTATACTCACATTAAAGCAAATATCTCTCACATAAATTTTAGTTACAAGAGTAACAAAGCTAGTTAACTTTTAGAGCATATTGTTGCAGTAAATTTTAGTTTCCTATTCACTAGCGAGAATGGATTATCATCTCATAATCACATTACACTCACTAATGAAAATAAAATTTGCAGGATTATTAAAATTTTAAAACAAAAATAGGCAGAAAATGAGTTTAAATTTTAACCCCTCTAAATGCTTCCTTTGCAGCTTTTATATCAGCCTCATCTGGGTGCGTTTTGGCTCGCTCCCATCGCTCTAGTCGCTCAGGCGTTAGAGCAAATCTCGGATCATCAGGCATAGCTTTACCAAGTTTTTTTAGTTGCTCTATTACTTCAGGGGCAATCGCACCTTGACAGATAAACGTGCGCAAAATTTCATTGCCATTTTGCATAAATAGCTCTTTGCCTTGATCTATCGCCTGCGTGGCATGCGCACTTGGTATATCAGCACCAAGGGTTATAAAAAAGCCTATTTTTTTATTTTTTACACTTTGAGAGATAAATTTTTTAAATTCCTTCTCCGGTGAGCCCTGATCTATATAGTATCCAAGCGCGATAAAGTCAAACTCACTCAAATTTATCTCACACGCATTGGCAAAATTTATCGCCTCACAGCTAAGCTCACCAGCAATAGCCTCTGCTATCTTTTTTGTATTTCCACTTTTTGATGTATATATCACAATACTTTTCATAAAAACTCCTTCTTAGAAATTTCCATCACTGCATTTGCGATAGAATTTCCCCAAAATACGCCATCTTTTGTAAAATTTAAAGAGTTATTTTCGATTTTTAGATATCCACTTTCCTCACATTTTTTAAAAAGATCCATAAGCTCATTAGCACACGTCTGGCTCACAAATTTAAAAACACGCTCAAGGCTTATTTGTGGATACTGAAAAAGATTTACAAATCTATCAAACTCCATCTGTCTAGCAGTCATGTGACCCATAACTTTCATCTTTTGACTCATGTTATAGATACCAAACTCCCCTAGCCTGCCACCAGCTCCTTTTCCAAGAGGCAAGACATCAGCACCTGCATGAGATAGTCTTATATATTTATATTGGTCCCTACCCTTTTTGGCCACCTTTGTATACTCTAAAATTTCATAGTCACCTTGACTTAAAATTTCGTCTAAAAATGCGTGGTGCAAGCTCTTATCGACTTCTACGTCATAGTAATCCTCGCTTATGGTCCTACTAAGTACCGAGCCATCTAAAAACTGAAGCGAATAAAAACTCGCACTATCAATGCCTAGCTCACGCACTAGCTTAGCATCTCTTACTACCTCATCGACGCTTTCATTAGGATAGTTATATATAATATCAACACAAAGCATTTCACTAAATTTCTCACGCAGATCACGTAGATGTTTTACGGCTCCATCTGAACTATGTGTGCGATTTAGCAGCTTTCTGCCAGCCTCACTAAATGTTTGCACGCCGATACTGTATCTATTTACGCCAAGTTCGTTTAAAAGGCGAAGCTTGCTTATATTTAGATTATGAAGCGTACTTTCTAAGCTAAATTCGCACTCAGGCAGGATATTAAAGCTGCCCTTAAGTGCGTTTATCACCTGCTCTAAGTGTCTCTCTTTTAATATCGTTGGGGTGCCGCCACCAAAATAGACGCTACCTATTTTCTTGCTTTTTAAGTAGTTCGTGGCGGAGTATTTTTCTATCTCGCTTAGTAGAAATTTTGTATACTCATCAAGCTCATCTTCAAGCTTTGTCCTATTCATCGAGCAAAACGAGCAAATGTTATCACAAAACGGCACATGAATGTAGATCACTCCTTCATTCTCATCTGGCGCACTCTCTAAAAATTCCCATAGCTCATCTTCACTCACCATATCAGGTCTTTTTGAAGGAGCTACGCTATGCCCTTTTATACGTTTGTTAAACATTTGTATACTCACTTGTTAAGCATGTTAAATAGCTCATTTGCGGCCTCATTTATGCGAGGTGTACCACGTAAGACAAGACTTGATGGGACGTTTAAAATTTTAGAGTTCTTGGCTGCGCTAGTTGCTTTTAGTACTGGATTTTGCGATAAAAAATCACTGCCATCTTTCATGCCTACTACTATTATGAAGTCTGGATTTTGCGCTAGGATAAATTCATTTTGAACGATCGGCATCGCTCCAGTTAGGCCACCTGCTACATTTTTCATACCAAATTTAGCAAACATATCCCCAGGCAAGCTAGCATCGTTAAAGGCAACTAGTGGGGTAGCTGCATAAACGCCTAAAATTTTCTTACCGCTTAAATTTGAGTTTTGAAATTTTAAAAAATCCTGCTTTATCTTAGCCACAAGCTCGCCAGCACGCTCTTTTTTACCTGTGATATCGCCCATTTTTTCTATATTTTTGCAAATATCGTCTACGCTATTTGCCTGCATCGTAAGTGTATTTATACCAAATTTAGCAAGGTCGGCGTTTACACCATCAGAGTGAAAGCTAGTAACTACAAGATCGGGCTTTAGCTCGACTATACGCTCTAAATTTGGCTTTGTATAAGTGCCAACGCTCTTTAGCTTTTCCGTCTTATCCTCAGGCCAAATCTTACCAAACTCAAGAGTAGAAATAGCTGCGATCTGATCTTCAGCCTCTAACATATACATCATCTCAACCACTGCAGGATCGAGTACAACGATATTTTTAGCACTTAGGCTAACACCGCCAAAACCAAGTAAAAATACAAAAACTAAAAATACTTTTTTCATGAAATCTCCTTTAAAATTATCATTTTGGTAAAACAAATGGCATATCATTTTTATATATGATATCTGCCTTAAGGCCATAAATTTCATCTAAAATTTCTGGATTATAAAGCTCTCTGACACTCCCTTTGTGAGCTATCACACCACCTTTTAGCATTAAAATTTCATCACATATCAGTGAGGCTAAATTTAGATCATGAAGCACCGCTATGGTGACTAAATTTAGCTCACGAGTAAGATGCGAGCAAAGCTTTAACACCTCTATAGCATGGCTTAGATCAAGGGCTGATGTAGGCTCATCAAGAAGTAAAACTTTAGGCTCGCTAACTATTGCACGAGCAAGCAAAGCTCTAGCAAATTCGCCACCACTTAGTGAGTTTGCTACTCGGTCTTTAAATTTAGCCAGCCCAAAAGTCTGCAAAGCCTCATCAACTAGTGCAATATCATGAGAGCTATAACCACTAAAAGAGCTTTTTAGATGAGCATATCTACCCATCAAAACAAGCTCAAAAACGCTTAATGGCATCGCAAGTGCGCTTTTTTGAGGTACAAAACTAGTCGTTCTCGCAAGCTCTTTTATGCTGTAGCTTTGTACATCTTTTTCTAAAATTTTGATACTTCCAGCGCTTGGAGAAAGTAAATTTAAGATACATTTTAAAAGTGTTGATTTGCCACATCCATTAGAGCCCAAAAGACCTATAAATTTTCCACTTTTGGCAGTAAAGCTTATATTTTTTAGCACACTTGTTTGCGCATATGAAAAGCTTAAGTTTGACACTTCTACGCTCAATGCACACTCCTTTTTAGATAAAGTGCTAAAAATAGAAAAAATGGTGCTCCAAAAAACGCACTAATAACGCCAACTGGCACTTCAACCGGGCTTAAAATACTCTTCCCCACTACGTCACAAGCTAGCAAAAACGCTCCTCCTCCAAGAGTAGAAAGCGGCAGTAAAATAGCGTTGTTTGAGGTATTTAAAAGCATTCTAAAAGAGTGTGGAATAATGAGCCCAACAAAGCCTATCATGCCGGTAAATGCGACCGAAAAAGCAACCGTGAGCGAAGCTATGACAAGCAGACGCTTCTTAAGTGCATCGACATCTATACCAAGGCTTTTTGCCTCGTCTTCCCCGCTTAAAAGTATCGTTAATTCAAAGCGTTTTAGATAAAAATATATCATGCAAAATATAAGTGGAATAGCGATTATGCCGACCTTCTGCCACGTGGCAGAACCTAAATAACCCATCATCCATGCCACTATCTTAAAACTATCCTCGCCGATAAGATATGTCGCAAAACTCGTAAATGCCCCTAGAAATGATGAAAAAGCGATACCAATTATTAAAAGTGTAGCAATAGAGCGACTACGATTATAAACTCCAAAAATGGCAAGTGTAAGCAGGCTCGAAGACAAAAAGGCAAAGATACCATAGTAAATTTCTGATAATCCAAGAAGATATGCCACTACCGCTCCAAATGTCGCAGATGCGGCTATACCGATGATATATGGGTCTGCAAGCGGATTTAAAAAGACGCTTTGTGTTACAACACCCGAGCTAGCCAAAAGCATGCCTATAAGCAGAGCCATTACAAGTCTTGGTAGTCTAATGTCAAACAAGATGGTCTCTTTCATATCGTCTATTTTGTTATTAAATATAAAATTTAAAATCTCACCCATACTTATGTCAGAACCGCCTATACTAAGCGAGATAAAAGAGAGCAAAACAATGAGCATGATAAGCAAAACGGCAAGCTTGGTGCTACCCTGCATAAATTTCCTTTTAATACAAATGGCTAAAAACAACAAAAAGCATAAAAATAAGCAGAAAATATAATTTTTAAATAAAAGATATAAATTTTCTAAAATATTATTATTAACTCGTAATTTTAAAAAAATAAGCTTAATTCTCGCTTTAAAAATATTAATGATAATTTTAATCAATTTTAAGTTTTCTTTAGTATGATTTTGCGATTTTTAATTTTATTTTTATAAGGAGAACAGTTTTGAAACAAAGAGCATTAAACCACATGAATAAGGATCATTTGGATATAGTGATCGAGTTTTGTAAGAAATTTAGCGGCGTAGCTGAGCCTACAAATGTCAAAATGACTGATATAAACGAAGATGGTATGGAAATAACATGTGATCAGGCAAAAACATTTGTACCATTTTTAAGCAAAGCAGGTGGAGATGGTTTTAGAGAGTCGATCATCGAGCTTTATATGAGCATCAAGGGCGATACAAACAGCTCTAGTGTGCAAGGCGGAATGATGAAATTTATAAATAGCTTTAAGACTGTTGTGATCTCAAGCATTCTTGACGGACAAGCGGTTTCGTCGTATTCACCTTTCATAAAAGAAAACAATGAGTTTTATATCTGCATATCATCAGTAGCAGATCACTACCACTCAATAAAACAAAACCCGGATAAAATTTCACTCCTTTTTATTCAGGATGAAAAAGACGCAAAAAGTCTATTTGCTCGTGTAAGAGTAAGCTTTGAAGCTAAAGCTGAGTTTATGAGCGACAGTGCAAGAGATGAATTTATATCAAAATTTGAGAGTGCCTTTGCAAATGAATCAGCACTTGCATTTATTAAAGAGATGAAAGACTTCTATATAGTAAAACTTACCCCAACAAAAGGTAGATATGTAAAAGGCTTTGGCGCAGCATATGACACAGTAGGACTCCAAGTTGTCGATAGTGGTAGAGTAAACAACCCTCACACTAAAAAATAGTCACTTTTGTAAGGCCGTTTTTGGTCTTACAAATTTATACCTCTTAAAATTTATTTTTGCCTTGCTATAAAAATTTAAAAGATACAAGACGTGATATTTTTGCTTGTTATCATAAAAATGGTTTGGTTTTGCCTGAACTCGAGAAAATCTAGCATCAAAATTCCTCAATATGCCTATACCTATAATCTAAACTATAAACATATTTCATCCAAACAAGATAGAATCATTATAAAAATTTATTAGAAACTAAAAAAGAATTTACCGGTGCAAGACCGGTAAAAATTTATTCAGCTAGAAGTTTATCTAGTTTTGCAGCTAAGCTCGTAGTATCATGAGCTTTGGCTAAGCTCGCAGCATGTAGCTTTAAATTTGCTTGTAAATTTTCTTCCAAGTTCTTTGCGATATCACTACTATCAAGATTTTCTACACTATTAGCATTTGCCACGCTCCTTGCGGCTAGAGCATTTATACCTCTAAATACAGCATTTTGTGTTGATCCGATCTCTGAGCGAAGTGAATTTATATTTTTTAAAATTTCACCTGTATTTGAGCCGTCATCTTTTACATTTAAAAGAGCATTTGTGCCCAAATTTATATTTTTTGTACTCTCACCTGTAAAAAATCCAAGCTCAGCATCAAATACGTTTTTACCGTTAAATTTAGCCTCTTTTACGCTATCATTCATAGCATTTCTTAGTGCGTTGATTTCGCCCTTTATGCCTTTTTGTTCATTTGCTGAGAGAGTAGGATTTGTAAGCTTACTTGAAAGCTCGCCTATTCTATCCGTACTTTTACTTAAATTTAAAAGCGTTGAATCAGCGATTTGAAGCATTCCAATCATGTCGTTTGCATTTGCCAAACCTTCGTTCAAGACATTTGTTTGCGAAAGCAAACTCTCTGTGATTTGCAAATTTGCACCTGATGCTTTGATCTCGCTATTTGCAGAGATAGCATTTAGCGCTTTCTTCTCGCTATTTTTTGCTTGATCTAAATAATAGTTTCCTGAAGCCTGGTTTGCAGTATAAGTTCCTAACTTCATAACAACTCCTTTTTAATAATTCGCTACCGATTCTACTATAAATTCTATAAAAAGTTGCAAAATCTTTATAAAATCTATTTTTCTTTACTCTTCTAGTCTTACTGCAACTGATTTTTTATGAGCAGTTAGCCCTTCAGCTTCGGCTAGCTGCATACATGATTTGCCAAGATGCATGATACCTTTTCTACTCACTGAAATAATAGAGCTTCGCTTCATGAAATTTTCAACTCCAAGCGGTGAGTAAAATCTCGCACTTCCGCCAGTTGGTAATGTGTGATTTGGCCCAGCTATATAATCTCCCATCGCTTCAGGTGTAAAGTGTCCAAAAAATATAGCGCCTGCATGAGTCACCTCATCCATATAGCTTAAAGCATCATTTGTGGCGATCTCTAGGTGCTCAACAGCAAGCTCATTCATGAGAGCAAAACACTCTTTTAGATCTTTTGCTACTATTATTGCAGCTTTATTTCTTATGCTTGCACCTGCAATCGCTTCACGTTTTAGTGTCTTTAGCTCATCTTCGATGTGTTTTTGCACCGCTCTTGCAAAAGCCTCTACCGGTGTTATCAAAAAGGCACTTGCTATCTCATCGTGCTCGGCTTGTGAGAGTAGATCGATCGCTATGTGGCGAGGATCAGCGCTATCATCAGCGATCACGCCTATCTCACTTGGACCAGCGATCATATCGATATTTACGTCGCCATAAACTAGTTTTTTGGCAGTCGCTACGTAGATATTGCCAGGTCCTGTGATGACATCGACCTTTGGCACGGTCGCTGTGCCGTACGCCATCGCTGCGATCGCACTTGCACCGCCTATCTTAAAGGCTGTTTTTATGCCGCAAAGGTGCATCGCAGCAAGAAGCAGAGGATTTACCTTGCCATTTGGTGCTGGAGTACAAACCACGATCTCTTTTACACCGGCCACGATAGCAGGCACTGCATTCATAAGCAGTGAGCTAGGATATGCTGCCTTACCACCAGGGATGTAAAGGCCGGCACGATCAACCGCGGTGTATTTTGCACCAAGTAAGATGTCGTGCTCATCTTTGTAGGTCCAGTCGCTTGGCTTTGTGCGCTCATGATAGCTTTTTATCCTATCGTGAGCTAAATTTAAAGCTACTCTCAGAGCATTATCTAACGAATTATAGGCAGCCTCCATCTCTTTTACGTCGATTATTATGTCGTTTTTGCCTATGACGCTAAATTTATCAAATTTTGTTATCTGGGCAAAAAGTGCACTATCACCATCTTTTCTTATCTCATCTATTATGCCTGCAACCACTGGCATTACAGCGCTCATATCATTATCACTTCGTTTAACAAGCTGTAAAAATTTACTCTCAAAATCAGCGTCACTACTATGAAAAAATTTCATTTATGCTCCTTTAATTTTAATTTTCTCTCATATCTTTGTCTTTGTGTAATGTTACCTAAAATTCCGCCCTGGTGGATATATAAAATTTCAGCTCCAAGCCTATCTAAATTTGCAAAAAGCGTGATAAAGCCAACAGGGTCATACACTAGGTCAAATTCCACGCCACTTTTGCAAGCCTCTAGCCAAATTTCATAAAGCTCTTGGTATAAATTCCCAAAATGATACTTCTTTGGGGGATTTAAAATTTGCACTTTACTATCTTTATCTAGCTCATAAATTTGCTTTTTTAGATAGTCGCCATCCCCCACGCATGGAGCAGTAAAGACTCTAAGGTCGGTGTGTTTTGCTAGGTAGCAGGCACTAGTTCCAGTGCCAGATGGCAAAAATATATCAGGCCTTATGCCACTTTTTTTGCTCCACCCATTTATCTCATTTGCCTGCGTAATAAAGCCAAGCTCAGCCTCGCTTTGCGCTACGCCCTCGTTTATAAAAAGTGCATTTTGGCTCTTTGCTAGCTCTTTGGCAAATTTCTCACGCTTCTCTTTTACAAAAATTTCCATGCCATTTTCAAGTGCAAATTTGAAATTTCCAACCGGATTTTGCTTTAAATTTGAGTTTAGATGAGAGACGATGTAGTAAAATTTAAGCCCCTTTAGCTTGGCAAAAAGACTTAGGCTATACATCGCATTTGACTGGCTTGAGCCGTGAGATACGATGGCTTTGATGCCGCTAAGATCAGCGTTTAAAAAATACTCTAGTTTTCTTGCTTTGTTGCCATTAAACTCGCCTAGCAGATCATCTCTTAAAAGCAAAAATTCTCGCCCTCTTAAGCGAATTTTATCAATCACCCTTAAACTCCAAAAATTTCTCTATCTCGTTGATAGCCTCTTTATTTGAGAGTGAAAATTTGATCTCTATGCGTCTTGAAGCATCCTTGTCCTCGGCTCCGTCTTTAAAAACTAGCTCGTTGTAGCTTCGTCCGCTTGCAACAAGTAGCTTTCTAAGGCGAGTATCGTCACTAAATGAATTTATAAATTCCATCACAGCGTAAGCTCTTTTTTGTGAAAGCTCTAAGTTATAAATATAGCTTCCGTCGCTATCTGTAAAGCCTTCGATTATGATTTGATCGATGTTTGAGGAGATCTCTTTATCATTTAAAAGCACGTCAAAATACTTACTAAGCGTGGCCTTTAACTCCTCTTTGACCTCTTCTTTTAAGACTGCACTGCCTTTATCAAAAAGTACTGAGGAGCTAAGCTTTAACGCACCTGAGTTTGGATCGATCTCAATGCTTGAGCCTAGCCTATCCTTTAGGGCTGAGATTACTTTTACTCTGATGCCGGTTAAATTTTTCACTCTGTCACGAGTAACGTTTAGATCCCTTAAAAGCTCGTCATATCTAGCCTCTCTTTGGCTCACTTGCTCAAGCAAAAAGGCGATCTTGGCTAAATTTTTCTCACTGCTTTCATTTGCGTCACTAAGCGCTCTATCTTTTGATGAAATTTCATCATTTAGCACGATCATCTTTTGATTTAGATCAAAAATGCTAGCATTTAGCTCTTTTATGCTCGTATTTGCGTCCTTGTTTTCCTCTATGAGCTGGGCTAGTTTTTCTTTTAGAGCGTCTATTTGGATAACAAAAATTTCATTTGATTTTTTCAAATTTATATTTTCGTCGCTTATCTTTGAAAGCTCGCTTTTTAGGGCGTCGTTTAGCTCTTCAAGGGTAAAATTCTTACCCTGAGCGTCTTTTAAATTTGCTAAAGCTGCGATGATAGCTTGCTCTTTATTTTCAAGGGTGTTTTGAGTTAGGACGTATTTTACGACGACAGCACCGATAAGTAGCATAAAAACAAAGAGCAGACCAGCCATCAAGTCCGCGTACGAAACCCAAAAGCTTGATTGATCTTCGTTATTTTTGTTTATTTTCATTGCACTAGATTTTCGATTTTTTCTATTACAGAATTTGCTTCTTTGTCGATCTCGTCTATGTTTTTCTTAAGCTCAGCGATCAAGCTCTCACGCTCTTTTTCACGCTCCAAGCTCCTACCCTCTTGCTCATAAGCTACCTTAAATATCGTCGCACTCTCTATAAGTGAGGCTCTAAATTCCTTTAGTGCGTCGTTTTGCTCTTTCATGAGCGAGTAAGAAAACTCTCTTAAAACCTTGTCAAAACTTTTGATAGCCTGCTCAAGTTTAAGCTGACTCTCTTTTGTAGCGTTTAAATTTCTGCTAAAAATTTCGCTAAGCTTTGCATGCTCGGTTAAAATTTTAACCTCCATATCTTTAAAGGCATTAGAAAACGCGCTTACTGCCTTTAGCATATCAGAGTGGATTTTTACAAATTCATCTTGTTTTAGGCTAGCTTCATTTAGCATTTTAAGGTTTGTGCTAAGCTCAGCCTTGCTTTGATTTATGATATTTTTCTCGACCTCGCAAAGCTCTTTTAGTCTGTCAAATTTTTCATTTACCTGATCATTTAAATTTCTTAAAAGTTTATCGTCAAGCACCATTTTAAAGGCGTCATGACTATCTTTAAAGTAGCCTACACTTGCTTTCATGAAATTTGCATTTAACTCATTTTCCTGCCAGAAAAACTCACGACTAAGCTCTTTTTGCTCACTGTAAAATTTCTCAAATTTACTAACGCCTATCTTTTCAAAAAACATCCACCAAAGCGCTAAAAATATACCATAGATCGATACATAAAACGCCGTAGCTACGCCGTTTAGCAGTATAGCGATCTCTTTTTCAAGGCCGTTTGCAGTGCTTGAGCTAAAGCTTGGCATAGAGATAGCGATACTGATAAATGTGCCTAAAATTCCAAGCATAGGAAAGACTGCTTGGCCGATGTTTGCTAGGTTGTCATTTCTAAAATTTCTTGTATAGCTCTCAAAAAAATCTTCAAATTTAGCGTTTGCCTTTTTGACGCCTGAAATTTCAAAAAGATGAGCGATGATAAATTCTTTTAGCCTTATCTTGTAGTCTTTGGCATTTGCCAAGAAATTTGAGTAAGCGACCAAAGCGCTGTGACGAGAAAATATAAAAGCGACAAAGAGTATAACACCCATCATCACGATGGTGTGAAGCTTCATCTGAAAATTTATAACGCCAAGATACGCAAGTATTGCCAAGATGTAGATAGCTAAAGGGATAAAGATAACTTTAAAAAAGACAAAGAAAGAGTGAGCTTGGCGCTCTTTTGGTACGCTTAGCTCACTAAAATCATTTTGGTTTTGCATAGGATTAGTTCCTATTTAGGCAGTTTAAGTCGCTAAAAGCAGTCTGAAGACGCTTAACCATGCTCTCCTCGCCACTTCTTAGCCATTTCCTTGGGTCGTAGTATTTTTTATTTGGCTTATCATCGCCCTCTGGATTGCCGATCTGACCTTGTAAGTATGCTCTATTTTTAGCCTCATACTCACGCACGCCGTCCCAGAAAGCCCACTGAGTATCGGTGTCAATGTTCATCTTGATAACACCGTAGCTTACAGCATTTTTGATATCTTTTAGCTCGCTGCCACTACCGCCATGAAATACAAAATTTACTGGCTTGTCGCTTTTTGTATTAAATTTCTTTGCCACATAGGCTTGTGAGTTTTTAAGAATTTCTGGTCTTAGCACGACATTACCTGGTTTATAAACGCCGTGGACATTACCAAAACTAGCTGCAATGCTAAATTTATCGCTTATCTTGCTTAGTCTTTCATAGGCAAGTGCGACATCCTCTGGCTGAGTGTAAAGAAGCGCATTATCAACGCTTGTATTATCTACGCCATCTTCTTCGCCACCAGTGACGCCAAGCTCGATCTCAAGGCTGATGCCAAGCTCGCTAAGCTCTTTTAGATACTTCTCGCATGTACTTAAATTTTCATTAAGACTCTCTTCACTAAGGTCGAGCATGTGAGAGCTAAAGAGTGGTACGCCGTGAGTTTTTTTATACTCATGACTTGCTTTTACTAGCTCATCTATCCAAGGCAAAAGCTTTCTAGCAGCGTGGTCTGTGTGCAAAATGACTGGCACGCCATAAGCCTTGGCTAGTAAATGAACATGCTTTGCTCCAGCGATCGCACCAAGAACGGCTGCATTTTCGCAGGCTTTACCAGCGTAAAAACCTGCACCGCCATTACTAAACTGAACGATAACAGGCGAGTTAGCAACCTTTGCCGCTTCTAAAACAGCATTTACTGAGTCGCTACCTACGACATTTACAGCAGGTATTGCAAAACCTTGCTCTTTGGCATAAGCATAAAGTTTTGTTACATCATCTCCGCTTAAAACACCAGGTTTTACGATATCTAAAACGCCCATTTTATCCTCCAAATTTTACTTATATTCTATCTTTGCTTTTTGGCGTAGAGCTTCACTTTTTTGTCTAACAGCAGCTTGGAATTTCTCCATTTTTACAGCTTGCTCAATCTCTGGTTTTGCCTGCTCAAAGCTTACAGTGCCAGCAGCTTTGCCATCTTCTTTTAAGATAACATGGTATCCAAACTGAGTCTTAACTGGTTTTGTTGAAACTGTGCCATTTGCCATTGAAAATGCTGCATCTGCAAAAGGTTTTACCATTTGGCTTTGACCAAACCAGCCAAGCTCGCCGCCGTGTGCTGCTGAGCCTTTGTCGATTGATTTTTGGCTTGCTAACTCTGCAAATTTCTTTGTTAATGCCTCGCCTTTTAAATTTTTAAGTTGAGCGATGATGTCATTTGCTGTTTTTTCATCTTCAACTAAGATATGTCTCGCTCTTGCTTGAGCTGGTTGGTTCATGCTAGCTTTGTTTTTGTTGTAAAAATCTTTTAGTTCGTTATCACTTACTTTTATACCGTCAAAAAGCTTTCTCATATAAAGCTCAACCGCGATGCCTTCTTGCGCTGCTTTTACAGCTTTGATGTACTCTACATCTTTTTCGATACCGCTAGACTTAGCATCTTTTAAAAGAAGTTTTCTATTTATTAGATCGTCGATTATACGTTTTTTCTCATTTGGTTGAAGCTTGCTAGCGTCAAATCCTGGCATAGCTGCTGATAAAAGGCTTGAAATATCGCTATCACTTATAGCATCACCATCAACTGTTGCAACTACTGCTGCATTTAGAGTAACAGCTGCCGCTAAACTTAAAACTGCTGGAAACAAAAATTTTTTCATATAAATCCTTTAAAAAAATTGATTTTATGGGCAGGATTATATCAAATAAAGCGATAACTTTTCATTTAACTTAAGAAAATAAGGTAAAATACGAAAATGAGAACAAAAAAAAATATTTTAGAGATAAAAAGAAGGCTCCTAGAAGAGTTTAAAGACGCCAAAAGCGAGCTTAAATTTAGAAATTTATATGAGCTACTTGTCTGCGTCATGCTCTCAGCCCAGTGTACTGATAAAAGAGTAAATTTAATAACTCCAGCCTTATTTGAAGCGTATAAAGACGTCTATGAGCTAGCTAGCGCAAATTTAGCAAGTCTAAAACTCATGATAAACTCGTGCAGCTTTTTTAATAACAAGGCGGTAAATTTAATCAAAATGGCAAACAGCGTGGTTGAGCTTTATAATGGAGAAATCCCGCTTGATGAAGAGAAGCTAAAAGCGCTTGCTGGAGTTGGACAAAAGACCGCCCATGTCGTGCTTTTAGAAGCTACAAATGCAAATGTTATGGCTGTTGATACGCACGTTTTTAGAGTAGCGCATAGACTTGATCTTAGCCATGCAAAAACGCCAGAAGCCACTGAAGCTGATCTTAGCCATGCCTTTAAAACAGATCTTGGCAAGCTTCATCAAGCCATGGTGCTCTTTGGACGTTACACCTGTAAAGCCAAAAAACCGCTTTGCCATGAGTGTATTTTAAATGATCTTTGTAACAGCAAGGACAAGATTATTTAATTTTTTCAAGCTTTGCTAGAAAATTTTTAGCATCTATAAAGCCGATAGTTCTAAGAAATTTTAGCTCGTTGCCACCATTAAATAGTAAGAGCGCAGGCGGATCAATAAGCCCAAAATTTCTTAGCATCTCATCATTTTGTGATCCACCATTTGTTACATCGATACGAATAAGTGCAAAATTTGCCAAAGCATTCATAACGTCAATATCTTTAAAAGTGATCTTTTCTATCTCTTTGCAGCTTACACACCAATCAGCATAAAAATCTACTAAAACGGGTTTGGTTGAGTTTTTTATTATCTCATTTAGTTCATCTAAATTTTTAACGGAATTAAATTTTAACGCACTATCACTTTTTACCAAATTTAGTCCAGAAAGCGGAGAAAAAGCCTCCTTTGAGCCTAAAAATGAACCAACTATTAGCATAACTGAATATATAAAAACTAGGATAAAAAACGCTTTTTTAAACTTAGTCCAGCTTTGCTCTGCTACTTCAAATGCCCCAAAATAAACTGCCATAAAAACACCTATAATGCCATATCCTAATAGCTCAAAAAATTCTCCGAGCACACGCGAAAGGATCCAAATCGCCATTATGAGCATTAAAAAACCAAAGAATTTTTTCACTTCGTCCATCCAACTACCAGGTTTTGGCAAGAGCTTTCCAGAGCTTAGCCCGATAATAAGTAGCGGCACGCCCATGCCAAGCCCCATGACAAAAAGCATAATGCCACCATAAAAGATATTTCCACTTTGGGCAATATAAAGAAGTGCGCCAGCTAATGGTGCTGCTACACAAGGCGATACGATGAGAGCTGAGGCAAAGCCCATAATAAAAATTCCAACATAGCCTGAACTATTTTGCGATTTTTTACTTATCAAATTTTCAAATTTTGCTGGCAATTTTATATCATAAAATCCAAACATACTAAAGCTTAAAATGACAAAAATGGCCGCAAAAGTGCCAAGTACATAGATATTTTGCAAAGCTCCTGCGATACCAAAGCCAAGTAGGCTAGCTGCCACTCCAGCTAGTGCGTAAGCTAGGCTCATCGCGACAACATAGATAAATGATAGTAAAAAGCCTTTTTTTGCATTTAAATTAGCACCTTTTGAGACGATTATGCTTGAAAGTATCGGTATCATCGGGAAGACGCAAGGTGTTAGTGAAAGCAAGAGACCATAACCAAAAAAAGTAAGAAGTGAGATAAAAAAATTTTTATCTCCAAGCCCATTTGCAATATCTTGCTCGCTAGAAAATTCTTCAGCAAGAATGTCGGTATCGTTTTTTTGCTCTTTTTTAAAAGTGGCGATGCTAAATTTTCCAGCTTGGTCAGTTATCTCATAAATTTTACTTTGCGGACGATAGCAAATGCCGTTTTTAGCACAGCCTTGATAGTTAATGTCAAGTATTGCTTTGCCATTTGAAAGATTTTCTTTTACTAAATTTAATGGGATAAAAATCGAAAAATCTTTTGGATAAATTTCATATTCTCCCGTATTTTCACTACTTGGCAAATTTAATAGCTCATTTATCTTTTTGCCAGCTAGCTTAATCTCAAAACTCTCTTTATAAAGATAGATATTTTCACCAAAGTTAAACTTCACTTCAACATTTTGACTATCAACGCTTGGGGTTAAAACAAAGGCTTTGCTAACATCTAAAACCTCGGCAAAAAGCGAGCCTGCAAATAAAATAATCGAAAAAAGAAATTTTAAAAACATACTAATCCTTACTAAATTAAAAAAGATGATTTTAGTCTAAATTCTTAAATTTATTCTATTTTATTGTAAAATCGTGAAAGTATGTGAAATTTTAAAGGAGCAAAGATGTCAAAAGACAAAAAACACCAAAAAAGTGAGAAACTTGGCTATGAGGAAGAGCTTAGACTACTTCAAATTGAACTTTTAAAATTTCAAAATTACGTAAAAGAAAAAGGCCTTAGAGTACTTATGTTAATGGAAGGGCGCGACGCAGCCGGTAAAGGAGGAACGATAAAACGCCTAACTGAGCATCTAAATCCAAGAGGTTGCCGTATAGTAGCGCTTGCTAAGCCAAGTGATGTCGAAAAAACGCAGTGGTATTTTCAAAGATATGTGACTCATCTGCCAAGTGCTGGAGAGATCGTGATCTTTGATAGAAGTTGGTACAATAGAGCTGGTGTTGAGCCAGTGATGGGCTTTTGCACGCAAGAAGAGCATAAGGAATTTTTACGTGAAGTGCCAAAATTTGAAGAGATGATCATAAACTCTGGCATAATTTTCTTTAAAATTTATCTTTCAATCACAAAAGATGAGCAGAAAAAACGCTTCAAAGAGAGGCAAAATGATCCGTTAAAGCAATTTAAAATTTCACCCGTTGATCAAAAAGCACAAGAGCTTTGGGATCAATACTCTATCGCCAAATACTCAATGCTTCTTGCCTCTCACAATAGCATTTCGCCATGGGTCATTGTCTCAAGCGATAACAAAAAAGAAGCTAGGCTAAATGTCTTTAAATTTATCCTAAGTCACGTTGAATATCCAAAAAAGATAAATGACTACTTGGAATTTGACAAAAACGTCGTAAGAGACGGAAGTGAAGAGATAAAACGCATAGAAGAAGGGCTAAATAAAGATAAGTTAAAGAGTATCGATTAAAGAATTTTTAACTTCTAGCTGGCGATTTGCTTAGATTTGTTAGCTAAATTTTTAAGCCCACCACATTACTTTTGCCAAAATGACCATTATCAGGCAAAGCACTAGAGCTATTAAATGTGAAAATTTACCAAATGGATCAGGCTTTTTTAAAATAACGACATTAAAAACAGATATAAAAGTTACAAGGCACATTATAAGTAAAACAAAAATTTTTACAAGCAGTAGCTTTTGAAAGTTGCTTTGCCACCAGCCAAGCTCGCCTCCAAAATAGTCTTTTGCCATATAAGCGCCACTTATTAAAAGCAATAAAAATGCCGTACCAAAAACCTTTGCACTACCTTTTGTATAGGCTTTTTTAACTATTTCAAGGGTTTTGACATCAACCGTTTTTTTAGCAAACGGATATATGCAAACATCGAAAAATACATATCCTATAAATACAATGGCACAAATTAAATGAGTAATCAAAAAAAATAAATACATTTTTCGCCTTTTTGTTTGGCATTATATAAATTTTAACTATTTAAACTGCTTATTTTGAATCAATTTTAAGAATTTATGAAGATAATTTTATAAAAGAGCAAGGCAAGCGCCCTGCTCTAGGAGTTTTACTCGACTTCAGCGTCTATAACGTTGTCGTCTTTTTTATTATTTCCGCCGTTTGCTCCAGCGTTTTCATCTTTTTTATACATAGCTTCTGCTAGTTTGTGGCTGGCCTTGCTTAGAGCTTCTACTTTTGCATCGATTTGCTCTTTTGAAGAATTTTCATCTTTTAAGACCTCTTTTAGATCATTTAACGCAGCTTCGATGTTGTTTCTATCCTCAGCTGGAACTTTCTCGCCAAGCTCACTCATGCTCTTTTCAGTTTGATGAACTAGTGCATCAGCTTGGTTTCTAGCTTCAACTGCGTCTTTACGTTTTTTGTCCTCTTCTTTATGAAGCTCAGCATCTTTTACCATGTTGTTTATCTCTTCTTCGCTTAAGCCGCTTGATCCAGAGATGGTGATATTTTGAGCTTTGCCAGTTGCTTTATCTTTTGCTGAAACAGTTAAAATTCCGTTTGCGTCAATGTCAAACTCAACTTCTATTTGAGGAACACCTCTTGGAGCTGCTGGGATACCTTCAAGATTGAAATTTCCAAGTGATTTATTATCCCTTGCAAACTCACGCTCGCCTTGTAAAACCATGATAGTAACGGCACTTTGGTTATCTTCAGCAGTTGAGAAGACTTGGCTTTTCTTAGTTGGTATGGTTGTGCCTTTTTCGATGATCTTTGTCATCACGCCGCCAAGTGTTTCGATACCAAGGCTAAGTGGAGTAACGTCAAGAAGTAGCACGTCTTTAACGTCGCCTTTTATAACCGCACCTTGGATCGCAGCACCGATAGCCACGACTTCATCTGGGTTTACACTCTTATTTAGCTCTTTACCAAATGCCTTTTTAACCTCTTCTTGAACTAGTGGCACACGAGTTGAACCACCGACCATTACGACCTCTTTGATGTCGCTTTTATTTAAACCAGCGTCTTTTGTTACCTCGTTTATCTTAGTGATAGTCTCGCCCACAAGTGAGTCGATCATGCCCTCAAATTTAGCACGAGTTAGCTTTTTAACAAGGTGTTTTGGACCAGTTGCATCAGCTGTGATAAATGGTAAATTTATCTCAGTCTCTTGAGCTGAGCTTAGCTCTTTTTTAGCATTTTCAGCAGCTTCTTTTAAGCGTTGAAGTGCCATGATATCGCCTTTTAGATCGATGCCATTTTCATTTTTAAACTCGCTTACTAGCCAGTCAATTATCTTGTTATCAAAGTCATCACCGCCCAAGAATGCGTTACCGCCAGTTGCCAAAACTTCAACGATATTATCACCAGTCTCTAGTACTGTAACGTCGAATGTACCACCACCTAGGTCGTAAACTAAAATTTTCTCAGCCTCTTTTTTATCAAGACCATAAGCAAGTGCTGCAGCTGTTGGCTCGTTGATGATACGAAGTACGTTTAGTCCTGCGATCGTTCCAGCCTCTTTTGTGGCCTTTCTTTGACTATCGTTAAAGTAAGCTGGCACAGTAATAACCGCATCTGTTACCTTCTCTCCAAGATATGCTTCAGCGTCTTCTTTTAGTTTGATAAGAATTTTTGCTGAAATTTCTTGTGGAGTGTAAACCTTGCCAGCGATCTCAACTGCGCAAGCACCATTTCTGTCTACAACGTGATATGGCAAGCGGCTTTTTGCCTCTTCAGCATTTTTTTCATTGCTCATCAAACCCATGATACGTTTGATAGAATATATCGTTTTTTCAGGGTTTGTAACTGCTTGACGTTTTGCAACGTCACCTACTAAAATTTCACCCTTGTCTGTGAAAGCAACAACTGATGGAGTCGTGTTTTTACCCTCTTTGTTTGGGATAACCTTGCTCTCGCCGCGCTCAAAAACGCTCACACAAGAGTTTGTTGTACCTAAGTCTATACCTATAACTTTTGACATATTTTTCCTTTTTATTAGATTTATTTTTTAAATTTAGTTTGCTACACTGACCATAGCTGGGCGTAAAACCCTACCATTTATCATATAGCCTTTTTGCAAAGCTTGTACGATTTGACCACTCTGCTTCTCCTCGCTATCGACCCTTAAAACAGCATTATGCACGCTTGGATCAAACTCAGTATCAGTTGGTATCTCGCTTACGCCATGCTTTACAAAGCATTTTTTAAACTGATTTATAGTTATCAAAATGCCCTCTTTGATCTTTTTAGCAAATTCATCATCTTCTGGATCAAAATTTGCAGCGATCTCAAGAGCATCGATGACTGGCAGCAAGTCCCTAGCAAATTTCTCATTTGCATAGTTTGCAACGTCCGTTTTCTCTTTTTCATAACGCTTTTTGATATTTTCAAACTCAGCATTTGCTCTATAATATTTATCAGTTATTTCTCCGAGCTCTTTTTCAAGTTTTTCAACCTTAGAAATATCGCCAAGTGCGTCCAAATTTACGCTATCACTAGCTAGTTCTTGCACAGGCTCAACCTCAGGTAGGTTTTGCTCTTTTACCTCTTCGCTCACGCAGCCTCCTTTATTAGATTTATAAATTTTACATAGTCAGTATAAATACTGCCAGCACAGATCATCTGTGCTTCGTTACCAAGATAGTTTGCGCTAAATTTGAGCCCCATAAAATTTTCATCAAACATAGGAGAAAATGTAAGTTTTTCATCCATTTGCAGACTAAAACTTGGGTCAAAAACCATCTTAAAACGTCTATCCTTAAACATATCAAAGGCTAAAATTTCATTTTCTTGGAAGTAAATTTTAGTCCTTTTAAGCTCTCTTATTTTGCTTTTCAGTTCACTTAAACCAACTTGAGAGCAGATAAGCTCAAGCTTGTTTAAACCAACTCCTACAAGATTACTTAAAAATTTATACATCCTGGCATCAAATTTAATAACGATCTCATCTTCACCAAAATTTAAGATCATATATCTATCATTTAAATTTAAAATTTCTAGCAATTCATTATCAATTGTGCCAAAAATCATACAATAAAGCTCAAATTCATCGCATAACTTTTTCAGTTCTTCGGCATCATTTATCTCTAAATTTATATCGCTTATAGCAAAAATTTCACTCCAATATCTTCTCATCGCAGCAATTGTCGGTATCCGACCGCCACTAATGTGGAGCTTTGTAATCTCGCCCTCATCTGAAAGCTTTTTGAAATAAACGCGTATCGTAGAAGCCGGAATAGCCGCGCTCATACGAGAGCCAAGCTCGTTTGAACCAATAGGCATATTATCTTGTAAATAAGCCTCGATGATAGAATTTAGTATCAAATCACGTTTATTTGTTTTACTCACTTTTAGCACTCTTTCTTTTTAATTGCTAAGTGGATTATACAACTTTAGTTTATCAATGTCAAGTATTTAAGTTAAAATAATTTATTTATATATATTTAGTCTATATAACTAAGCTTTTTTAATATTAATTGCATAAGCCTTTCCGAAAATAAAATTACAAAAAAACAATTAAACAAACTTAAAAATTTTTATATTACCTCTATGTTCTAATATTTTTATACGTTTTTACGTATTAATATAATGTTTTATAGTATAATATATAATATATTTTAATTTATTTATACGTATTACTATTATTTATATATTATTTTATGTATATTTAATAAAATAATCCGTATAATACTTTAATGATTGAAACAAGTGATATATTTAATTTGCTTCATAATGCAGTTGAGGCAAAAAATATCGGTAAGAAAATTTCACAAGCAAAAATGGCAGAAGAGCTTGGTGTACCAATGAGAACATATCAAGATTGGAGGCTTGGCAACTCAAAGCCGCAAGCTGCTGCTGCGGTTTGTAAATTGCTTTGTGAGCTTGACGACGATGAAATATTATTTGTTATCAATAAGATGAGAAAGTTGTTAGGAAAATAGATGGAAAATTTGACACAAAAAGAGAGAATCGACCTTGAGAGCGTGTTCGCAGCTATCTGCACTAAGAAAGAGCCTAAATTTTTAGGTTTCTATAAAGACTTCTACTCGAGTGCAATTTTAAAATTTTACGTAGTTAAAGACAGAATTAAAAAAATAAAAATCAAGAAAAATTAGTTTTATATTATTTGAGTAGAAAAATATTTTTTGCTGCATTTAAAGATTAATAATTTAGATAAATTCTCCTTAAATATTGACTCTATTTAAAGAGAATTTGCCGACTTATTTCTTGCCAAATTTAGCTAGCGCTCTTTGGTAGTCCTCTTCACTATCGATGCCGATACTTTGGCTCTCAACTTCTAGCATCGCTATCTTTTTACCATTTTCTAAAGCACGAAGCTGCTCGAGCTTTTCGGTATTTTCAAGGCTTGAAGCAGCAAGAACGCAAAACTCTTTTAGGCTCTTTACGCTGTATCCGTAAATGCCAAGGTGAGCCTTATAACTTTTACACTCGCTTCTGTTAAATGGTATCCTAGATCTTGAAAAGTAAAGTGCATAGCCTTCAAAATCAGTCACTACTTTGACTAAATTTTTATCATCTGCAAACTCATCGTCCATCTTTTTATAGCAAGAAAACATAAAGGCTTTTTCTTTGTTTTGCTCGCAAAATGCCCTAAATTTAGCGATATTTTCAGGCTCGATAAATGGCTCATCAGCCTGAACATTTATGATGATCTCGCTCTCATTTAGCCCCAGAATTTGCGTTGCTTCGTTTATCCTGTCAGTGCCACTTTGATGATCTTTGCTAGTTAGCACCGCTTTTATACCGTGAGCTTTGGCGATATCCAGCACACTTTGCTCATCCACCGCAACCACCACATTATCCACACCACTTACTCTAAGAGCCGTTGCCACAAACATTGGCACGCCATTTATCTCTTTTAAAATTTTGTTACTAAACCTTGTTGAGGCAAGGCGGGCTGGTATAATTATCATCGCTCGATCCATTCTAGGACGCACTTTTCGATCTCGTCCTCTTTTATGATATTTTTGTGTAAAATTTTCGCGCTAAATAGCGAATTTATTGAACTTGGTACGCTGTCATTTAAGATTTTAGCGGTCTTTGCCAGCGCATCTTTTTCATCTTTTGTATCTTTGATCTGGCACGCTTTGATCATGCTTGGCGTAAATTTCACCCAATGTGCAGTCGATGTTATGACGTTTATGCAGCTAGCATCCACCATCTTAAAGCAAGTAGCTGTATGCGGATCGATCGCGTAGCCGTCCTTTGCGAGCTTTGCAATGTATGCCTCGCACTCTTTATCTTCGCACCAGCTAGCCTCAAAGTCCTCTTTTAGCGCTTCAAGCTCTTGCTTACTAAGGTTATAAAATTTATTTTTAGCTAGGCTTTGCATGAGTTCATTGGTTCTAACGCTACCAAATTTATCAAACAGCAAGCGCTCGACGTTTGAGCTGATCAATATATCCATTGCTGGGCTTATCGTCTTAACCAGCTTTTTATCTCTTAAGTCATAAACGCCGGTGGTGAAAAACTGCGTCAAGATGTTGTTTGCATTTGAGGCGATCTTGATCTTGCCGATCTTTGCGCCCATTTTTTTAGCGTAATACGCCCCAAGAGCGTTGCCAAAATTTCCGCTTGGCACGATAATGTCAAAGCTCTCGTTTGCCTTAAGCGCCTTTTGTTTTAACAAATTTGCGTAAGCGTAGGCGTGGTAGATGATCTGAAAGAGAATTCTGCCAAAATTTACCGAGTTTGCCGCGCTTAGTTTAAGGCGCTTTTTCTTAAGCTCGGCCTTAAATTTATCATTTGCAAGCAGCGTTTTTAGCGCTCTTTGAGCGTCGTCAAAGTCACCTTTTATGCCAAAAACCTTTAAATTTTCACCCTGCATGGTCTGCATTTGCAGCTTTTGAACCTCGCTCGTGCCGCCATCTGGATAGAGGCAGACGACCTTGATATTTTCATCGTTTGCAAAGGTTTGAAGTGTCGCAGGGCCCGTGTCACCGCTAGTTGCGCACATAATAAGATATCTTTCGCCTCTCTCTTTTGCTAGCTGGCTAAGCAGCGAGCCAAAGGGCTGAAGCGCCATATCCTTAAATGCCCTAGTTGGGCCGTGATAGAGCTCATTTACGTATAAATTTTTATCTATTTTTTTAAAAATGACTGGATGCTTTGGATCGTCAAAACTCGCGTATCTCTTAACCGCCTTTTTGAAAAACGCCTCTGGCACATCAAATTTAAATAGTGATATGATATAAAGTGCGAGTTTCTCGTAGCTTAATTGTGAGAGCTCTTGCCACTTTGATTTTGTTATTTTTGGAAGCTTTTTTGGCGCGTAAAGTCCGCCGTGAGCAGAGCTTGGGCTAAGCATAGCTGTGCTTAAATTTACATTTTTTATCTTTTCATCTTTTACACTTCTTGTCGGTGTTAGTCTCATTTTTTGCCTTTTTTGGTTGATTTTTTTATCCAAGTTTCATACTTTTTAAATACCTCTTTTGGCTTAAGTGCCAAGATTTCTGGGGTTTCGTAGCTGTGGTGCTTTCTTATAAATTTAGCTACTTTTTTAAATTTCGCGTCCGTTTTTATGAGTAAAATTTGCTCTTTTTCACCAAAAAGCTCCTTTTGCCAAAGATAAATGCTTTTTGTGCTAAAGCTACTCACACAAGCTGCAAGGTTTTTTTTTACGAGCTTTTTACTTAGTTTTTTTGCCTCTTTTTTCTTTGCGACCGAGGTGATTAAAATTCTCATTTTGATCTAAATTTTCCTTTAAGAAAGTGGCTCATTATAACAAACTGGGCTTAAATTTGTCGCTCTAAAACCTTTTTAAACTCTTCACTTAGCGTAACTTCAAGCGTTATAAGCGATACTCTCAGCCCAAAGTCCTTTGCCTTTACATAGTCCTTTTGCGTCATCAAAAGCGAGGCTGCATCATATCTTTTTAAAATCTCTTCTAACTCATCTTTTGAAAAATCATAATGGTCAGGGAAAAAGACCTGTCCCACACACTCGCTAAAAAACGCTTCAAGGCGGGCTGGGTTTGCTATGGCGGTAACTAGAACCATTTTTTCACTTTTATTTAAAATTTCACTCTTTCTGAAATGAGTTTGCCCTTCGATCGCCACAAAATCAGCAAATTTATAAAAGCTAAATGGATATCTATAAGCCCCGCTTGGTAAGCAAAATTTTAGTCTTGGCTCTGGGTTTGGGCGTACTAGAATGTCAAATTTGACTATGTCGAATTTAGAAAATCCGTCATCCAGTAAGATATACTTTGCACCTTGCTCTTTGGCATATTTTATAGCTACTTTCCTATCTTCGCTTACTATCACATTTGCGTTTTTAAGACTTGTGGCATATATCATCGCCTCATCGCCACTTGCTGTTACGTCAAGTAAAATTTCGCCATTTCGAGCGACAACTTGCATGCCTTTGCTTTTTCTTTTATAGCCTCTAAGAATGATAAAAGCGCCCTCGTAATTTTTAGCAATTGCCACGCAAAGTGGAGTCTTCCCGCTTCCTCCTAGAGTTAAATTTCCAACGCTTATTACCTTTATGCCAAAGTCTATTTTTCTAGCAGTAAATTTCTTAAGAACAACAATAAGAAAATAGATAAAACTTAATGGCAAAAGTAAAAATGCTAGTAAAATTTGAAAGAAATTTGGGCGAAAAAAATATTCATTCGCCCAAGTATGCAAGAAAATATTTAATTTCTTAAACACGAGTTTTAGAAATTTCTTTTACTTTGTTGCAGATGTATTGCACTTCTTCATCGCTCAGACTATGATAAATAGGCAATGACAACACTTGCTGATAATTTTTTAAAGCATTTGGAAAATCATTTACTTTAAGCGAGTATTTGTTTTTATAATAACTTAGTAAATGTATCGGTATGTAGTGCAATGATGTGTGAATTCCGTGCTCCAAAAGCTCTCTAGCAAAGCCGTCACGATTTTTATTTATCTTAATAATATACTGAGTATAAATGTGCTCGCGTTTCTTAACAGGGATTGTTATATTGTGGCACTCACCAAGCTCTTTATCATAAATTTTTGCGATCTCTTGTCTTCTTTGTATGAGCTTATCTGTTCTTTCTAGCTGCGCAATAGAAAATGCTGCATTTATCGAGTTTATATCATACTTTAAGCCAATATCAACGACATCATAAATATAACTCAAGCTACCAAATTTATCAATGCCATTTACAAGAGCATAGTTGCGAAGTAGTTTTGCTCTTTTATAAATTTCCTCATCATTTGTCGTAAAAAATCCAACCGTTGATATAGGATTTTGTACACGCGAATGTGTCTGAAAGCATGACAAAAAGGAGTCTGAACCAACTTTTTTACCATTGTATGTTAGTCCCATACCACGATTTGCATCATCTAAAATTTTTACACCGTATTTCTCACAAACCGCCGTTATCTCATCCATCCTAGCACTTTGACCTGCGATATGAGAGATAAAAGCACATTTTAATTTTTTGTGATTTTGCTCTTTTAGCACTTTCTCAAGAGCGTCCGGGCAGATGTTAAAATCTTCTTCATCAACATCCACAAAAATAGGTTCAGCATCAAAATGTCTAACAGCTTGTGCAATGCTAGGAAAAGCATTTATGGAGCAAATAACCTTATCTCCGCGTTTAGTGTCAAGCGCGCTTAGTGCCAAGTGATGTGCGGCTGCGATATTATTTGTGGTAACTACAAATTTTGCACCAAAATACTCTTTTAACTTCTCTTCAAATCTAGCAACGATATTAGTAGTATTTTCAGAGTGCAAAGCCTCTTCAATAAGCTCACTTTCACGCTCAGTGATAGTTGGTCTATAAAACGGAATCTCTCTCATCTTTAATCCTTTAAATTTTCACTATCAACGGCATTTGTCGTTTAAACCTGTTTGAAACAACTCTATTTTCTATATCCGATACTGCTTTTAATCCAAACTTTTTGATGACTTGCTCCTTGTTATTTTCTAAATTTTCTAAAATCTCATCAATAACAGCATAACTGTAACCTATGTCACCTTCGTCACTTTGACCATCCCACAAATCAGCCGAAGGTGCTTTGTTGATAAAATTTTTATCAACCCCAAGATGTTTTGCAAATTCAAAAATTTCACTTTTGTAAAGCTCTCCGATAGGATTTATTGCACATGCTAAATCCCCAAATATCGTACCATATCCAAGCATAAGCTCACTTTTGTTGCTTGTTCCGATAACTAGAGCGTTTATACTAGATGAATAATCATAAAGCAAGCTCATTCTAACTCTAGCTGCTAAATTCCCTTTTCTTAAATTGCTTAAATTTACATCTATCGTTTCGTAAAAGGCATTTAAAATACCCTCTATGGATAAAACCTTATATTTTATATTTAGTTTTTCGCATAAATTTAAGGCATCGTCCATATTTTGTCTGTTTGATGATGCTGTTGGCATGATGAGTGCATGAGTTTCATTTGGTTTTGCTCTTGCACACAAAGTCGCTACCACAGCAGAATCAATACCTCCACTAACACCCAACAACAAATTTTTATCTTTAGTTTTATCTTTTAAGCTAAAAACTAAAGTTTCTTCGATCTTTTGATACTCCTTCATTCTTCCTTTGCCTAGATTTGCTTCCTTTTGCAAAAATTATACTAAGTAAATTTAAAATTTTTCTTTAAGTTTAAGTAAAAAGATGTAAAATTTTAAGAAATAATAAATTTAAGGTAAAAAATGAGAGTAATGCACAAAAGTTTTGGAGATTTTGGCACTAATTGTTACATCATTACAAAAAATAGCTCATCTATAGTGATAGATCCAGGAGACGGGGCAAAAGAATGGGTTTTACAAAATGCTAAAAATTTAAAAGCTATCCTTTGCACTCACGGGCATTTTGATCATATTTTTGATGCTGGTGAATTAAAAGATGAGCTAGAAGTTCCAGTTTATATTAACAAATTTGATGCTTTCATGTGTGAGAGTGATATTTTTGGTTATATGAAAAGTACTTTTACTCCAGATGTTTTGGTTGATAATGATGAAAATTTTAACGTTGATGATTTTTGTATTAAATTTCATCATTTTCCAGGACATACACCAGGCTGCTCGATGATAGAGATAGATGACGCGATGTTTAGTGGGGATTTTTTATTTAGAGGAAGCATAGGACGCTGGGATTTTCCTTTTTCAGACAAAAATGAAATGTTAAAAAGCCTAGAAAAGTGTAAAAATTTAAAAGGCAACTTCACACTTTATCCAGGACACGGAGAAAGTAGTACACTAGAGGTCGAGCAAAACGATATTGATTATTGGATAGGTATAGTAAAAAATAGCTAAAAATTTTGGTGGTATTAATTTCAAATTTCAAGGTTCTAGAATACACTTAATCACTATTAAAAATTTATATTTTTTATAAAGCTAAAAGTCAATCAAAAAGGGTAGAGAAATTTTATATGGGATCTATTTTAAATGTTTGAAAAGATCCGAGCGAAAACTCGCTCGGATATAATGTTTTAGAAGCTATATTTTGCTTCAAATCTAATACGATCTTGTTGGAATTTTACACCGTCTTTTCTATCTTTAGCAGCTGCATACCAAGAAAGGAATGTAAGTTTCTTGCTGTATTTGTAACTAGCATCAAGAGACCATTCGCTTCTTTTTGCTCTCTCTTTGCCAAGATCCCAGCTATAGCCTTTACCTTGAGTATATCCAGCACCAAAGCCAAATTTATCTATGTCATATCCAGCATTAACAAACCAGTAGTCGTTGTTGCCTTTGATGTTATTGTAATATTGTCTGCTACCACTCATTGCACCATTTAAGATCTTAGTTGGGTTGATTAGTTGACCATTTGATTCAATTGAAACAAATGACCATTTATTATTATCTTTGTTTTTAGCATCAAAGTCTAAGTAGCCAGCGTTAAGTTTAGTACCAAATAGTTTTGTGCCAGCTTGGATAGCCCAGAAATTTGCATCGGCTACATCTTTGTGATCTGAGTCGTTATGGACAAATTGACCTTTTAGGTTTAGGTTTACATCATCAGTTACATTAAAGCTAACACCAGCTTCAGCACCATAGAGTGTTGCTATCTCTTGAAGGTTAGCAATTGCAGCCTTAAATGATACTGGATCATAGCTACCAGCTGCACCTAAATAGTAAAGGTTACCTGGAGCATCATTAAATTTACTACCGTCTTTGCCTTCTACTATTCTGCCAACCAAAGGACCATCATTATCTTGGTCACTTGCTAAAGCATCATAAGCAGCAGCAGTCAAAGTAAGGCCTGGTATATCAGTACTTACTACTTTTAGACCAGTACCGGCTAGCTCGCCATCATCATAGAAAGTTTTGATAAGTTGTTTGCCTGCTGTAATAGTAGTGTCAGATACTTTGTATCCTAGATACATCTCATATACACCAAAAGAATTTGTTGTATTTGTTTTATCTGTACCAGTTGCTACTTTATCGCCTGAATCATCAGTAGCAGCATATCTTAGTGTCAATACACCAAAGAAATTATCATCAATAGCGGCTTTAAATGATGTTTGCATTCTAAAAGCATGGCCTGCAGTATTACCTTTTACAGTATCAGCTGTAGTTTTCTTAGTACTATCATTTGTATAACGATATCTTGCAAATCCTGAAAGATCTACATTTTTTATAGCTTCTTCAAGTGGAGTTGCACTTGCAACGCTTGAAAATGCACCTAAAACAACCAAAGCAGCTAAGCTAACTTTTGTAATTTTCATCTAAATCTTCTTTTGATAAAAAGTTTTGAAAGGGCATTATCATAGAAAATTAATTTTATTGCTTAATTTTCCTTAAAATTTTAAAAAATGTTACCAATTATTTACCAAAATAGGATAATGAGATAAAGATTGTCTTTTTAAAATTTCGTTTTATTTGGGATTAAAAATCAAAAATTTTTACTTACTTTTAGCTATTAGCCTTAGCTTCTTCTTGCTCTTTTTTTTGCCTTACAGCAGCTTCTTTTTGGATATTTTTTTGTTGAGCCAAGAAGATATGCTCTTCAAGTGTGACAAGTTGGAATATTCCTTCAAAGATTTTTATATCTTTAACGTATCCAAACACTTTTACTTCCCGTTTTCTACTCTCTTCAAATCTTGCTTGAGCGTCAAATTCCACCACGTCACCAAGCTTTAGCGGTCCAAAGAAATTTATCCTAGCCCCGATACTAACGCAAAATTCTTCATTAATGGCTAAAAGCGCGGCATGATTTGCGCCCATAAAAATAAACCCACTATGAATAAGCCCCTCAGTATCGCACACCATATCATCTGTAGTAAAAAACCTAGTCTTTGCGTGATTTTTTTCAAGTAAAAATGCCGTTCCGCTAAAATTTAGCTTTGTAAGTGGAGCGGTTTTGATCTCATTTCTTAATGGGTTTTCATCTTCTGGTAAGATTATTTGCGATTCGTCTTTTACATCATAGATATTTTCTTCTGCCATTTTTATCCTTAAATTTTAACTCTAACATATGCTCTTTTTGGAGCTGGGTAGCCCTCGATGGTCTTTGTATTATCGTCTGGATCTAAGAAATTTCCAAGACTCTCTCCATCTATCCACTGCGTTTTTCGCTGTTCGTTTGGATCAGTCGCCTTTGTATCAAGCAGGGTAAAATCCTTAAATTTAGCCCTCTCGCACCAGTTTTGAAGTGCCGAGAGTGTCGGTACAAAGTAGATATTTGGAATTTTTGAATACCTATCCTTTGGACTTAGCGCAAAGTCGCCATCCATATCTATATACATCGTGTCTAAAAATAGCTCGCCTCCAGGATTCAAAGCCATTTTTAGCTCTTTTAGCATCTTTATGGGATCGCTTCTGTGATATATCACGCCAAGGCAAAAAATGGTGTCAAATTTTACTCCAAACTCTGGCAAGCTCTCTACCCCAAGAAGCTCATAAGCGATATTTGAGCGGATAAATTTATTTAAAAAAGCAAACTGCAAATATGTATGCACGCTAGGATCAAAGCCAGTTATGCTTTTTGGGGCGTATTCAAGCATCTTAAACATATAATATCCATTGTTGCAACCCACATCAGCCACGCTTTTGCCAGCTAAATTTAGGTGGGAAGCTAGAATATTAAATTTAATAAAACTTTGCCACTCGCTATCTATATATATATCATCAAGCAAAAATGGCCCTTTTCGCCAAGGCTTTAGGCTAAGGGCGAGATCAAAAATTTCATCTTTTTTAGCTTGGTCTAAATTTTTAAATTTCACATTTACACTATCTTTTAGCTCAAGCTCGCAGTCAAAATTTGCTAAATTTTCTATCCTATTATAAATTTGCTTTTGCTGCTCGTTAAATTTGCTAAGATCCACGCTATTTCCAGTCGACGATGTTGTGCGGACACTCTTTTTGGTAGGTGCCAGTCGCGTCATAATACTCTTTACAATCATTATAATATTGAGTCGAAACTCCACGCTCGTTCATATAAAGACAACCATTGCAAAATAGCGCTATAAAGCCTAAAAATATAATCTTTTTCATGTGGCGGATTTTATCATAAATAAAAATTTTATGCTAGAATAGCAGGCAGTTTTAGAGCCAAGTTTGGCTAATATTAAGCAAAAAGGCATTTTATGCAAAGAAGAGATTTTTTTAAATTCAGTAGTTTTTTAGGTGCAGCGAGTCTGCTTCCAAGTGTCACTTTAGCTAAAGATGAGCCAGCAAGTCCAGTTGTCAAAAATTTCGATGTAAATTTTAAACACCAGCTGCTCGAAAAAGGCAAAAGCTCAAAAATTTGGTTACCACTCCCACTAAGCACCACTTATCAGCAACTAACCCAAGACTACGTCATAAACACAACCGCTAAAAACGTCTATATTTCAGATACGCTAATACCTACAATGTATGCTGATTTTGAAGAAAATGAGCCAAGACCTATCTTAAATGTGCAGTTTAAAATCCAAACAACAGAGCGCAACACTGACTTTAGCAAGGTAAATTACGATCCAAACGAGAAGGTAGATCCTGCTGTTTTGGAATTTTTAAAATCAACTTCACACATCCCAACTGACGGCGTCGTAAGAGCAAAGGCACTAGATATAGTTGGAAACTTAAAAGGTGACTTGGAACGTGCAAAAGCGATCTACACATGGGTTGCAAATACGATGCAGCGCGATAACAGCATCCTTGGATGTGGCACAGGCGATGTTAGAGCGATCCTGGAAAGTGGCAAGCTAGTTGGCAAATGCACCGACATAAACTCAGTTTTTGTGGGACTTTGCAGATCAGTTGGCATTCCAGCAAGAGAAATTTTTGGTATCAGAGTTGGCCAGTCTAGATTTTCAGATCAAATGGGTAGCGCAAAAGATGGCGTAGCTAAAATTTCAGGCGGACAACACTGCAGGGCTGAGTTTTATCTAAAAGGCTATGGTTGGATACCTGTTGATCCAGCAGACGTCACAAAGGTGAGACTGGGCGAGAAATTAACAAATGATGACGCTAAGATCGTAGCTGTTAGAGACTTTTGCTTTGGTAACTGGGAAATGTGCTGGATAGGCTTTAACTACGGCCGCGACTTTATCTTAAAGCCAACTCCAGAGCAAACTCCGCTAAATAACTTTGGCTATCCATACGCTGAAGTTGATGGCAACACACAAAACTACTATTCGCCAAAAGAATTTAGCTACAACTACGCCTCAACCGAGCTAAAATGAGAGCCTTTTGGCTGATACTAACATCCATAGGTAGTGCTATCGGCGCTACCTTGTGCTGCTTGCCAGCGCTTCTTTTTTTGCTTTTTGGCACTTCTTTTTCATTTCTTTCTTGGACGCAAAATTTATACGAGTACCGCATCACTTTAAGCGTTATAGCAGTCATTTGCTTTGTGATTTCAGGAATTGGTCTATTTTACAAGCCAAAAAGCTGCAACCTAAGCTATAAAAAGAAAAAATGGATACTTATATATATTCTTTTTGGAGTGATTTTGCTTTTACTTCTCACATACCCGGAGCTTTTAGGAGAAATTTATGCGTAAAATTTTAGTTTTAGCCCTTTTGGTGGCTGCAAGCTACGCTGATAAAAAGATAGAAATTTCCGTACCCAGCATGCACTGTCCGCTTTGCACGGCAATAGTAAGAAAGGCTGCTCTTAGCGTTGATGGCGTAAAAAAGGCAGATGTATCGCTAAAAGAGCGAAAAGCTGTTGTTATAGCAGATGACAAGGTCGATGAAAAAGAGCTTTTAAAGGCAGTCGATGCGACTGGCTATAAGGGCGAAATAAAATAAATCTACGGAGGCAAATATGTCAAATAGTGAAATTCTAACGAAATTTGAGACACTTGCGTCGATACCGCACTGCAGTTATGAGACTGATAAGATGCGTGATTTTCTAGCTAGCTATGCAAAAGATAAGGGCTGTGAGGTCGCAGTCGACAACTTTGGCAACATTCATGCGTTTAAAGGCAAGCCAAAAATTTGCTTGCAAAGCCACTACGACATGGTCTGCATGGGCGATGCTCCAAAGATCGAAATAGTTTACGGCGATGATGGCTACATGAGAGCTAAAAACTCATCTTTAGGTGCCGATAACGGCATCGGCGTGGCTATCATGATGCAGATGATAAGCGAATTTGATGACATTGAGTGCCTCTTTACAAACAACGAAGAAGTCGGCATGATCGGAGCCACTGGCTTTAGTGGCGATCTCAAAGCCGATAAGCTTTTAAATTTAGACAGCGAAGAAGACGACCGCGTCACTATCGGCTGCGCTGGCGGTGTAAATTTATTTGCCACTATCTCACTTAATAGCAAAAAAACAAAAGAGAGCACGCTTTATGAAATAAAAGTGAGCGGACTGCCTGGCGGACACTCTGGGAACGAGATACATAAAAATATCCCAAATGCGATCAAGATTTTGGCGGCATTTGTGACTAAAAATAGCTGTAAGCTTGTCAAATTTGAAGGTGGCGAGCGAAGCAACTCTATCCCAAGTGGCGCAACTGCACTGGTTTTAAGTGGTAAGGAGCTAAAGAGCGAGTGCGATAATTTAAGCGTGAAAAAGCTTGGCGCGGGGGATGAAATTTTAGAAAATGGCGAGAAAATTTTAGCTCTTATTAACTCATTTTCACAAGGCGTAAGAGCCTATAACTGCGAGCTAGGCATACCACAAGATAGCGTAAACCTCTCACTTGTAAAGATCAAAGATGATGGCACACTTGAAGTGGAATTTTTTGCTAGATCAATGAGCAAAGACGGGCTAAACAGGATGGAATTTGAAATTTCAGAGCTTGCAAAAGCGCTTGGCTTTAGCGTCATTGCAAAAGATAGAAATCCAGCATGGAAACCTATAAATGATCAATTTGCAAACGACATCCTAGAAGAGCTAAAAATTTATAAACCAGAAGCCAGGATAACAGCTGTGCATGCTGGACTTGAATGCGGCGTACTTTTAGAGAAAAAAGCGGGTCTTAGTGCTTGTTCGATAGGACCAAATATATACTCACCGCACTCTACAAGAGAACACTGCGAAGTTGAATCTGCGCTTTTTATAGAAAAAGTAGTTCGCGGTATCGTTAAAAAATACAACTCATAAAAAATAAAATTTGCTAGAAATTTCTAGCAAATTTTGGATTTTGAAGATTTAGGATTTACTCGCGAGCAAGAGCAAATTTATATTATTTTCCAAACTCATAGACGATCTTGCCACTTTTTATCGTGGTAGTTGCTGCGCCTTTTAGCTTTTTGCCAAAAAGCGGAGAATTTACCGATTTTGAGCGGTTTATCTTTTCGTCGTAGATATACTCGATCTCAGGATCTATCACTGCGATGTCAGCTAGCATACCCTCAGCAAGCCTGCCTTTATCTTTTAAATTTAGCATCTTAGCAGCGTTTGTAGAAGTTAGCTCCACCATGCGCTCTAAGCTTATAACGCCCTCATTTACGAGCTTTAAGGTAAGTGGCACAAGGGTTTGAAGTCCGATGATACCAAATGGCGCCTTGTCAAATTCCACTATCTTTTCGTCTGTGTGGTGTGGGGCATGATCAGTGGCGATAACGTCTATAAGGCCGCTTTTTAGCGCCTCTCTTACAGCTTTTACGTCGCTTATCTCACGAAGCGGCGGTGACATTTTAAAATTTGTATCGTAGGCATTTTTCAAAATTTCATCGTCGCTAAAGCTAAAGTGGTGAGGTGTGGCTTCACACGTGATATTTATGCCCTCTTTTTTGCCCATTTCGATGATCTTTAGCGAGTACTCTGAGCTTACGTGAGCGATGTGGATGTGCGCTTTGGTGAGCTTTGCAAGCAGCATATCACGGCTCACTGCGATCTCCTCTTTCTCTCTCGCCATACCGCGAAGTCCAAGTATGGCTGAGACCTTGCCCTCATGCATGACGCCCTGCCTGCAAAGCGAGCAGTCCTCTGAGTGGCTTATACAAAAGCTATTAAACATGCTTGAGTACTCAAGCGCCGCTCTCATCACGCTTGAGCTAGTCACTGGTAGGCCGTCATCACTAAATGCAACTGCGCCAGCTTCTATAAGATCGCCCATTTCAACGATCTCGTTGCCACCAAGCCCTTTGCTGATAGCAGCGATTGGCAAAAGATCGATCAGTCCGCAGTTTCTAGCCTTTTCTATCATCGCTCTTGTGATCGAGGCGTTGTCATTTACTGGGTTTGTGTTAGCCATGCAAAGGCAGGTGGTCACTCCTCCAGCCACGGCCGCTTCGGAGCCTGAGATAATGTCATCTTTATACTCTTGACCAGGATCGCGAAAATGCACGTGCATGTCGATAAGTCCTGGCATTACGAGCTTATTTGTAGCGTCGATAACCTTCTCTGCCTCAAATTTCTCACTTCCGATTTTGGCTATTTTGCCGTTTTCTATTAGGATATTTGCCTTAAATTTCTCGTCGCTATTTACGATAGTGCCGTTAATTATTGCTATTTTCATCGTTAGCCCCTATTTTTTGCAAGCGTATTTAGTATCGCCATTCTTATAGCAACGCCGTTTTCAACTTGATTTAGTATGACTGAGTGCGTGCCATCAGCCACGTCTGAGTTTAACTCCACGCCCCTATTTATCGGTCCTGGGTGCAGCACGATCGCATCAGGTTTTGCTAGCTTTATCCTATTTTTATTTAGTCCAAAGAATTTTGAGTACTCCCTCGAGCTTGGAAACGCCACGTCAGCACCGCCACGCTCTAGCTGGATGCGAAGCATGATGATAACGTCGCTGCCCTCGCAAGCCTCTTCCATATTTTTGCAAATTTGAGACTCAAAGACCTCAGCATCTTTTGGCATCATCATCCTTGGTGCAAAGAGCTTTAAATTTATGCCAAATTTCTTCATCGCCCAGATGTCTGACCTTGCCACGCGGCTTCTAGCGATGTCGCCGATGATCGCCACGTTTAGATTTTTATCCAAAATTTTGCCATGCTCTCTTAGTGTAAAAAGATCAAGCAGAGCTTGACTTGGGTGCTCATTTGTGCCGTCCCCTGCGTTTACGACGCTAGCTTCTGTCCTGTCAGCTGCAAATTTCGCCGCCCCAGAGCTTGGGTGACGAAGCACGATGATGTCAGTTCTCATAGCAGCCATGTTATTCATCGTGTCATTTAGGCTCTCGCCCTTTGTCACGCTAGAGCTTGATGAACTGAAATTTATCGTATCAGCCCCAAGCCTCTTTGCTGCGATCTCAAAAGAAGTCCTTGTTCTTGTCGAGTTTTCATAAAATGCGTTGATCGTGGTCTTTCCACGAAGATAGTCATTTTTTTTCACTTGGCTTAAATTTAGCTCCTTAAACTCTTTCGCCGCCTCTAAAAAATATAAAATTTCTTCCTTGCTAAGCTCTCTAGTTCCTATCAAATCTTTATGTTTGTAGCCCATTTTAAGCCTCTTAAATTTATTTTGCTACGAAGTCGCAAGCTGGTTGGTAGCCGTTATCACAAGCTTTTTTAAACAAAGCCTTTGCTTTTTCTTCGTTTTTTGCTTCGTTTGCGTCTTTATCTTTTACAAGGCCATAAGCGATCATTTCGCCTAGCTTTTCGCAAGCCATGCCCTCATTTTCGTCGCACATTTTTGTAAAAATTTTCTCAGCCTGAACTCTATCTTTTGCTACACCGTCTCCGTTAAATAGCATGATCGCATTCATAGTGCAAGCTTTTTTGATACCCTCGCCGCAAGCCTTATTAAAATAAAGATAAGCTTCATTGAAATTTTTCTTTGCATAAAGCTCGTTTGCTTTGTCTAAATTTTCATTTGCAAACCCATTTAGTGCAAAAAGTGCCGCCGCTAAAACTAAAATTTTCTTCATATTTTCTCCTTATTTAAATAATTTTGAATGATGTTTTTTCATATACTCAACTATCTCTATGACCTCATCGCTTCCGCTAGCATCAGAATTTTCTAACGCATCATCGATGCACTCGACATAAAGATTTACTGCCTCTTCAAGTTTGTCTTTTTTTACCCCAGCATAGTAGAACATCGCTTCAAGCACCATACTAAGCTCGTAGCTAAGTTCTTCTACGCTTACCTCTTCTTCTTTCATATATCCTCCTGTGTTTTTTTGGTTATTAGATCGATTATCTGGGCTTTAATCGGCTCATAGCTAAAGCCATCTTTAAAATTTGTAAATAGCCCACCACTTGCATTAACATGCCCACCGCCGCCAACTAGGTGCTTTGCCATGGCACTAACGTCAAGCTTGCCATTTGCACGAAAACTTAGCGTTTTTTTATTTGTCACATCGATAAAGAAGTCAAATTCAGGATTTGCTACCAAAAAGTCGTTGCCGATAACCGAAACATTTCCGATATTGTAGGTTAAAATACCTTTATGATCTTTATAGTTTATGCTAAATTTCTCTTTATTTTCACTAAGTTTTTTCACTACGTAGCTTGAGATAAGATTACTTAACGTATCGTCTTTATCCTCTTTAAAAAATGACTTCTTAATAGCGTGTATCTGCATATCAAGCCCGATGTAATCATTTTTTTCGTTAAAAAATTTACTCGCTTCTTTTAGGACGTGATCCATATATAGGTTATTTTCTTGCTCAAACATCACCTTGTTTATCTCTTTAGCGTTTGCAACAAGTCCCAAACAGACCTTGCCCATCTCGAAATTTTTATCATCCTTTAGCCAAATATCCACGGCATTTACGACGTCACTAAAAATTTCAAGCTCTTTATTTTTGCCAAAAATTCCTACAAAAAAGTCGTAAGTGATCTTTGTAGCACACCTTGAACTATCCAAAAAATACCACGGATAGGCGCTTGCACACTCTGCACCGCTTTGGTGATGATCAAGCAAAAATAGCTTTATATTTTTACCCTCTATCATCTCAGTAAAGCTCTCGCACTGGGCTAGAGTTAAATTTAGATCAGTAATAAAAATGATGTTTTTATCATCGTTTGAGGCATCTATCTCAGCTAAAATTTGAGCAAATTTATCATCTATCTCTCTGCCATAATTTGAGTTTAAAAATTTCACATCTTTGAAATAAAAATTTGTTATGTACTGAGCACCGTATCCGTCAAGATCGGTGTGTGAGAGGTGATAAATTTTCATCTTTTTCCTTTATATATTTTCTATTTCTATGACGCCAACTGTTTCAAATGGCGTATTTGCAGAGATCTCAGCAAAACTTAGCACCACTATGTCGATGGCAAAATTTGCACAGATATTTGCTATAAATTTTCTTAGACTTGGCTCCACGCAAAGCACCATTTCACCGTGCTGGCTCATCGGACGCTTCTCTTTTTCACGCCTTAGAGCCTGCACGATAGACGATGTCTGAGCTACATTTATCATCAGGTGATATGCGCCGTCTTTGTATTGCACCGCGTCCATGAGCTTTTGCTGGACCGCACTGTCTAGGATGTAAAAGTTTAGTTGCCCCTTTTCATCGACATAAAGCGAGGTGATGACGCGTGAAAGCGCTGCACGCACGTGCTCGATGATCATGTCTAAATTTTTACTAACCTCGGCGATATCACTGATAGCTTCAAGTATGCTAAGCAGGTCTTTGATTGGGATATTATCTTTAAGCAGAGTTTTTAAGACCTTTTGGATCAAATTTATAGGTGCGATCCTGAGCGTATCCTCTACCACAACTGGGTAGTCGATCTTTAGTTTGTCGAGCAAATTTTGCGTCTCTTGGCGAGTTAGAAGCTCAGCTGCGTTTTGTTTTATAAGCTCGCTCATATGCGTTGATATGACGCTTGCAGGATCAACTATCGTGTAACCACTAAGAATTGCATCCTCTTTCACACTAGCATCGATCCAAAGTGCATCTAGTCCAAAAGCTGGCTCTTTTGTTGGAATTCCCTCGATATCCTCACTCACAAGACCGCTATCCATCGCTAGAAATTTATCCGCATAAATTTCGCCCTGTCCGATGATGATACCTTTTAACTTAAAACGATACTCATTTGGTGGGAGCTGAAGGTTGTCGCGAATTCTTATCTTCGGCATCAAAAAGCCAAGGCTTGAAGCGATATTTCGCCTCATAGCGCGAATTCTCTCGATAAGATCCACATCGGCTAATTTTAATAGGCCATATCCAAGGTCGAGCTCTAAAATTTCAAGCTTCAAGATATCATTTATCTTTGTCTCTTCTTCTCTTGCTATCTCTTCGTCGCTCTTCTTTGGAGCCTTAGCGGCCGCACCACTTGTCGCACCAGCTCCTGTAGCGCCAGGCACACCTGCTCCAGCCTTTTTAGAAGCAGCTTTATCTTTTGGTGCAAGGTTTAAATTTAATCCACCATCTTTGGTCTGCTTGATGATGTAGCCAAGCCCCAAAAACAGTAATGCAATAAAACCAAGAGATAATGTCGGAAGGCCAGGAACAAGAGCAAACATGAATAGTATGAAGCCCACTATTAGTAAGGTTTTATAGTCCCCCAAGAGCTGATTTAGCGTACCCTCTGCAAAGTCCTCATCATCTTTGCTAGCCCTTGTGATGATGATGGCAGTTGCTGTTGAAGTGATAAGTCCTGGGATCTGACTCACAAGGCCATCACCGATAGTCAGGATCGTATAGTACTGAGCCGATGTAGCCATATCAAGGTCATGTTGAAACGAGCCGATAGCAAAACCGCCGATGATGTTGATGATAGTTATGATGATGCCAGCTACAGCGTCACCTTTTATAAATTTAGACGAACCATCCATGGCACCGTAAAAATTTGCCTCACCGATGATAGCCTGGCGTCTTTCTCGTGCTGTTTTTTCATCAATTAGACCTGCGTTTAGGTCCGCATCTATCGCCATTTGCTTACCTGGCATCGCATCAAGCGTAAAACGCGCTTGCACTTCACTTACACGGGTTGAGCCCTTTGTTACGACCATGAAATTTATGAGAACCAGGATACAAAAGACAATAGTACCGATGACAAAGTTGCCACCAACGACAAAATTTCCAAAGCTTGAGATGATCTCACTGACCGCTTCTGGACCGTTGTGACCTTCGCTTAAGATCATACGCGTGGTTGCGATATTTAGCGAGAGGCGAAAAAGCGTAACGATAAGAATTAGTGTCGGAAATGTACTAAGATCGGTTGGTTTTGGCACATAAATCGAAATTAAGATTATAAGCACAGAAATCGAGATCGAAAGTGCCAGGAAAAAGTCAAGCACCGCGCTTGGAAGCGGTACAATGATGATAGCAAGGATGGCAACAATGATACCAACGATACTAAGACTTTTAAACTTAACAATTGGCGCAATAAACGGTGCAACAAGAGTTAAGATATTATTTTTTTGCTTTGCCAATTCTACTTCTTAACGATGTCACTTAGCTTGATCGCATCAAGCATCTCGTCGATCTTGCTTTGAAGACCGCTAAACATCGACCAAATTTGACAGCTTGAGGCTTTATTTGACGGGCAGCCATCTGCAGAAGATGAGCACTCAAAGACGTTAAGTTCACGTTTTTCAGCGCACTCTATTATCTTTTTTATGCTTAAATTTTCAGGTTCGTTATTTAGCGCGAAACCGCCATTTGCCCCTTTAAACGACTTTAAAATTCCATCTTTTGCAAGATTTTGTAAAATTTTGGCTAAAAAGCTTTTTGAAATTTTAAGTTCATTAGAGATCGTATCAACATCAACTGGAGATGATTTTTGAGATATTAAAATAAGTGAAAGTAGAGCATATTCGCTTGCCTTTGTAAAAAGCATTTATCTTCCTTAGGTCTTTAAATAGCCCTAATTTTATAAAATTTTTACTGCATTTTTCATTAAT
The DNA here is from genome assembly GCF_002913045.1 of Campylobacter concisus. Classification (NCBI taxonomy): domain Bacteria; kingdom Pseudomonadati; phylum Campylobacterota; class Epsilonproteobacteria; order Campylobacterales; family Campylobacteraceae; genus Campylobacter; species Campylobacter concisus. The sequence goes on from NZ_PPAF01000035.1 coordinate 634,416, forward strand.
TTTTAAAAAGCGTAGTTTTATCTAACTTTATGTTTTAAATGCTATAATCGCTCTTTCAAAATTCACCAATCAGGAGGTCATTATGGCTTTGGATTCGGCTAAAAAAGCTCAAATAGTTGCGAAATTCGCTAGAAAAGAGGGAGATACAGGCTCTCCAGAAGTTCAAATAGCTCTTTTAACAGCTAGAATAACTGAACTTACAGAACACCTTAAAATTTTCAAAAAAGACTTTTCATCACGTTTAGGTCTTTTAAAACTAGTTGGTCAAAGAAAAAGACTTTTAAAGTATCTTAAAAACAAAGACTACACTACATATTCAAAACTAATCTCTGAGCTTGGCTTAAGAGATAAATAATCCATCGGAGAGCGATCTGCTCTCCTTATTAAATTTACTTTATCCATATTTTTTATTCAAAATTTACAGTCTATTTTAAAATTTCCATCTTTAGTATTAATTTATCTACTCACAATACGACTAATCTTTTTAAAT